>CAMJJG010000005.1 GCA_946406035.1 uncultured Prevotellaceae bacterium | reverse complement strand
AATATCGGGAAAAAGTGAAATGCCACCTAGGGTGACGCATTGACGAAGTCAGGAATAAAGTGTATTAAATCAACGAATGTTAAAGATGCCGTCCACAGTGGCTGTTGCAAAAACTCAATGCCTTTTTTTATTTTTTATTTAGCCGATCGGCCGAGAAATTAAATAAAATCAATCGTTGTTTTCTTGATTTCTCGAGCAAAGCTCGATCTTTTTTTCGTCTTTATAGTTTTACAAAACCCATTTAAAACTGCCGATGGGCCAACATCTATTATATCCCTGCCCAAACTAGAAGTCAAATCCGTGTAATCCGCTTTAGCTCCGCAGGGTTGGGTATGTCAGCAGCTATATCATACCCCTTTTTATTTGGCCAAAAACTATAAGATTTCGTTTTTTTTTGTTATTTTTGTGCCGTGAAATAGAATGTTCCCCTTACGCCCCTGTTATCTGGCAGATATATTTGTTATTCATAATTATTAACCACTAAACTCATTTCTAAGTTTTTATGAAAAAAATTATTTCTCTCCTTTTTGTGGCTATGCTGGCTCTGTCGGCTTGGGCCGATGTGACTGTGACCTTTATTCCCGGAACCACTGTTGGCAACAACATGTCGGCAAACGCTTATGACGAGATGTCGCTCGATGGCGTGACCATCTCGTGCACCGCGGGTGCTTTTGCTCAGAATCCCTATCGTTTTGGCGGTGGTGGCAGCACTTCAACATTCTCCTCGACGGTGGGTAACATCAAGAAGGTGGAATTCACCTGTCAGGGCTCCTTCGGCCAGACCTATGGCCCCGACTTCTATGGCGACGGCTACACAGCCCACTCGGGTAGCAACATTGGCGTTTGGCAGGGTGATGCCGCATCGTTTAAGCTGAATGCCGCATCCCAGGTGCGTGTCAACAAGATTGTTGTGACCATTGCCGAGGATGTAGTTACCGAGCTGGTTGCTCCCGAGTTTCATCCCAATGGCGGTGAGTTCTCTGGCAGCCTGGAGGTTACCTTGACCTGCCCCACCGAGAACGCCCAGATCTGGTACTGGGAAGGCACCGAGGACGAGCAGGGCGAGTGGCACTATTACAACCAGCCGTTCTATGTGACCGAGACCAAGACCTTCACAGCCGTGTCGATGAAGGGTGACGACATGAGCGAGTATGTGACCGTCACGTTCACCAAGGTTGAGCAGACCGTCGAGGCTCCCGTATTCACCCCTGCATCGTGCACCTTTACCGACCGCTTGGATGTGACCCTGGCATGCGCCACGCCCAATGCAATCATCTACTATAGCCTGGACAATGAGATGTGGAGTGAGTACACCGGCGCTATTCCCGTGACCGATGACTTGACCATCTGGGCCAAGGCCAAGGTGGGAGACGTGGAGAGCGAGGTAGTGAGCGCTACCTACACCAAGCTGGCTGGCACCACGGCGTCGGTAACCTTTGACGCATCGGTTGACACTGGCGACGGCTCAACCACGCGCAGCCACTTCACCATCGTTAAGGATGGCGTGACCATGTACTGTGGTGACGGAACGGTTTATCCCGACATGTATCGCATGTATGCGAGTGATTCGGCTTGTTTGAAGTTTACCTCTGTTGATCCCATCATCAAGATCGAGTTCGAGGGTGTGAGCGGCAATCCCGCCAGCAACATCAAGTTGGCCGAGGGCTATAACGGCACCTTCACGACCAGTAATCCTGACGGCGTGTGGGAAGGTGTAGCCAACGAGGTCTTGTTTGACGTGACTCGCCAGGCTCGCTTCTACTCGATCACTGTGACCACGCTGTCCACTCCCGTTGATCCCCAGTATCCGTTGGGTGACGTCAATCACGACTATAACGTGAATATTGCCGATGTCACAGCTTTGATCGACGCTCTGCTGTCGAGTGCCGTGGATATACCTGCCGAGGCTAACATGAATGGTGATGATGCCATCAACATTGCTGATGTCACTGCTCTGATCGATTATCTGTTGAGCGGTACTATCGCTGAGTAAATTTTTCATAACTTATGTTGGGTACAGGGAGGTTCGGTAGACGGGCTTCCCTGTTTCCTTGGGCGCTTGTTGAGTTAAAGCACGGACTTAGGGTTTGGAAATCTCGTCAAGAATGTTTACCTTTGTGGTATAAATATTGTAGCAATGATGGAAACTGAGTTGAAAATCGGGATGTCATTCTCGGGCGGTGGTTATCGGGCCGCCACGTTTGATCTGGGCGCTTTGTCGTTCCTTAACTCCATTAGGCTCGAGGACGGGCACACGCTGCTTGATTGCGTGGTGACGCTGTCGTCGGTGTCGGGTGGCACGATTCCGGCATTGAGATACATGCTGGCCCGGGCGCGGGGGCAGAGTGTGGACCAGATGGTGGAAGAGCTGTTTGATTTCTTGTGCAGCAAGGACTTGATGGCTTGGGGACTACAGCGGCTGAGTGACGAGAAGGCCAACCGCGAGGCCTCGAGCATCAAGATTATGGCCGAGATCTATGACGCGCACCTGTTTGGTGGTGCGGTGATGGGAGACATCATCGACAACCTTGACAGGGTGCCGGTGAAGGATTATACGGCACTGGCCACCGATTTTGACAACTCGTTGCCGTTCCGCTTTCGCTTGACCCAGGGTTGCATGAGCGACGGCAACAAGATCAGTTACGGCGTGTTTGGCAACCAGCAGCACAGCATCAGCCGCAGCGTGGTGCGCCACATCACGCTGGGCGAGGCACTGGCGTGCTCGTCATGTTTTCCTAGTGGTTTTGAGCCGATGATGTATCCCGACGACTTCAACGTGTGGCAGCATGCCGACATTGCCAGTGGTATCAAGTCGCGGTTTGGCATCATGGATGGTGGTGTGATAGATAACCAGGGCATTGACCCGATACTGCTGGCCGAGGAGCGCATGCGCAAGTACCGATCCGATAAGGCTCGCACCGATTGTGCTCTGGATTTGGTCATCGTGAGCGATGTTTCCAGCCCCTACATGAAGGGGTATGCCCCGTGCGAACAGATGATGCCTCGGGGTGTGGGCAAGCTGACCCTGGGTCGCCTGCGCAATTATGGCCTGATAGCATTGGCTGTCTCGATGGTGCTGTTTGTGGTGGCACTGGTGCTGGGCGGCAACTTCTGGCTGGGCGTGATGTCGGTTATCCTGGCTATCACGGCTATTGCCAACATCATCGGTGCCCTGTTCAAGAGCAAGATGTTCGGTGCCATCCGCAAGACCTTTGTGGGCAATAATGCCGCTTTTCTCAGCCACTTGAAGTTCGCTGCCCTCGAGGCGATGGTGATGAACAGAGCCAAGTCGGTGGTCATGATGAGCAACGAGGTTTTCCTCAAGCGGCTGCGCCGGATGAATTATAGCGCCTTGTATGACAACAAGGAGTGGCTCAACCGCGTGGTGTCGAGCGCCATCTATGAGTTGCGCCCAGGTGAGCGCTGGGAGAGCATGAGCAAGAATGGCACGATTCCCAGCTATCTGGTCCCCTCCGAGGCTATTCAGCTCAACAGCAAGCAGGCAGCCAGCATGGGCACAACGCTGTGGTTTACCGATAAGGACAAGGCCGACGAGATGCCCCAGGCACTCATGGCTGCTGGCCAGTACAACATGTGCTACAACCTGTTGAAATATATTGAGAAAATCGTCAAGGACCCAACCAACCTCACGCCTGGTCACCAGCAACTCATCTCCTGTCAGCCGCAACTGCTCTCAGCATGGCAACGCTTCCAGAAGGACCCCAAGTGGATGTTGCCCAAAAAGCTGTAGTGGCGTCCCATCGTGGACCGTGAGATAGCAACATATTTTAAGGTGAAAACGTGTGTGGATGTCGGGCAAAAGGTGTAACTTTGCAGTCCCAAAGCCGCCGCATCGTCATGTGGGCGACAGTGTGATTGCGCGTATTTTATAAATAAAAATGGAATTTTTATCGACATATCATCTACAGGGCCTGGTGTTAGGCCTGTGCTCGTTCTTGATCATCGGCGTGTGCCATCCCATCGTCATAAAGGGGGAATATTACTATGGCCTGCGCTTCAAGTGGTTCTTTCTGGTGGTGGGCCTGCTGTTGTGTGTAGGCTCGATACTGGTCGAGGGCGTGCTGCTCTCGTCGCTGCTGGGAGTGGGGGCGTTCTCGTGCTTTTGGGGCATCAGGGAGGTGGCCGAGCAGCAGGAACGCGTGCGCAAGGGGTGGTTCCCGCGCAACCCCAATCGCCGCTATCCGTGGGACGATGACAACACGGCGCAATGATGATGTCAATAATTTGAGAAACAAACAGCCGAGATAAAAGATGCGAATAGATATCCTCACAGTAATGCCCGACGCGCTCGAGTCGCCGTTGCACTGCTCCATCTTGCAGCGCGCCCAGGACAAGGGCCTGGTCGAGATACATGTCCACAACCTGCGCGACTGGAGCCTGCGCAAGCACCGCAAGGTGGATGACTACCCCTTTGGCGGCGAGGCAGGCATGGTAATGCAGATTGAGCCCGTGTGGCGGTGCATGGAGGAATTGAAGAGCCAGCGCGACTATGACGAGATCATCTTCACCTCGCCCGATGGCGAGCAGCTCGACCAGCCGATGGCCAACGCCTTGTCGCTGAAGGAGAACCTGATGATCCTGTGCGGCCATTACAAGGGCGTTGATTACCGCATTCGTGAACACTTGATAACCAAGGAGATCACCATCGGTGACTATGTGCTCACCGGAGGCGAATTGCCCGCCGCTGTGATTGCCGATGCCGTTGTGCGCCTGTTGCCTGGGGCAATCGGTGACGAGCAGAGTGCACTGAGCGACTCGTTCCAGGATGGCTTGATCGAGGCTCCAGTATATACCCGTCCCGAGGAGTTCAACGGCTGGCACGTGCCCGAGATCCTGCTGAGTGGGCACCAGGCCAAGATTGCCGAGTGGAAGATGCAGATGTCGCTCGAGCGCACCCGTCGCCTGCGCCCTGGTTTGTTGAAAGACCAAGATTCATAATCACCCTAAACTGGAAAAAGATATGTCACCATTTAAATTGCAACGTCCCAAGTGGATTCCCCGATGGCTGAACATCCCGCTGCTGATTTTTGTCGGTTTTGTGGTCGTGTTGTTGTTCTTTGGCGACAACAACTACATGCGCATCAACAAGTACCGGTCAGAAATCAACGACCTCAAGAGTCAGATCAAGAATAACCTTGACTCGGCGGCCATGTATGAGGCCAAGACCAACGAGCTCAATACTGACAACGAGTCGCTTGAGCGCCTTGTGCGCGAGAAATACGGCATGAAGCGCATCAACGAGGAAGTCTTCATTACCGATATCCCTTGAGCGAGATGATGGATAAGGAGAAGAATAGCCCCCTGGCAGCCTGGACGGGAGTGCTCGTTGTGCTGGGCCTGTTGCTCATGGTGGTGATGGCCGTGTTACCGTTACTCAACATCAATGAGCCCTGGATGCGCTGGGTATTTGCCGCTGGCGCTGTTGCTGTGCTGTTAGCACGCATTGCCGAGGCCTGGGCCAACAACGCCCGGTCATCGTTGCGCGTCAAGCGCCTGTACCGCATCTTGATTTCGAGTGGCATTCTGTATTGCGTGAGTGCCCTGATGATGTTTCTATCGCGCGGGACCAACGACTGGATTGGCTTCCTGCTGGCTGGCGTGGTGGTGCAGATGTATGCCACCGCCATGATTGACCGTGTGATCAAGTCCAGTGGCCAGTGAGGAGTTGTTTTTATAAGAAAACAACTCCTAAATAGACTTAACAAGCCAATTATTTTTTTGAAATCACCTAAGTTTTAGTAATTTTGCGCTTTTAATGAAAGGCAATCTAACGATAGACAATGGTAACACCTCGGTAAAGGTGGCTTACTTCATCGGCACACAGGTGGTGGCGACCAATCGGTTCATGCGCCGCGATGTGCGGCTTCTGGACCGTTTCATCAGTTCCTATAAGCCTGACACAGCCATCGTGTGTGGCACTGCTTCGTCGTCAGGCACACAGCGCATCGAGCAACTTGTCGAGAAGCGTTGCCGCCGTGTGATTCACCTCACTCACGAGACGCCAATGCCCATCCGACTGGGTTACTCGACACCCCAGACGCTGGGGCGCGACCGCATTGCCACGGCAGTAGGCGCATGGAATATCGCTCAACGCCTGGAAAGCGCTAGCGATGTGCTGGTTATTGATGCGGGAACCGCTATTACCTATGACCTGGTGACGGCCGACGGCTGCTTTGTTGGCGGTAACATCGCCCCAGGCGTGGGACTACGTTTCAAGTCGTTGCACGAGCACACAGGACAACTGCCCCTGGTTGACCGCGATGGCGCGACTCCCGTGGTGGGGTATGACACCCAGACCGCCATTCGCAGCGGTGTGCTACTGGGTATACTGGGAGAAATCAAGAGCTATATTGCCGACCTCAAGCTCTCTCATCCCAATCTGATGGTGTTCATCACCGGCGGTGACGGCAAGATGCTGCACTCGCGTCTCAACGATGATACCATCATCTATTATGAACATCTGGCGGCTGAGGGCCTCAACCGCATCTATTTATTCAATCAAGCACATGAGAATTCATAAAAAGATCGCACTGTTCTCACTGGCCGCAGTCATGGGCTGTGGCGTGGCTCTGGCCCAAATCGTGACAACCCCTTATTCCAAGATGGGCTATGGCTTGCTCAACGACAATGTCTCCAGCATCCAGCGCTCGATGGGTGGTGTGGGGTATGCGATGAAGGGCGGGCGCATCATCAACGTGATGAATCCGGCTTCCTATGCCGACGTGGACTCGCTCACCTTCCTGTGGGATGTGGGTGTTGACCTGACCAACCTGTGGAGCAAGGAGAACGGCAACAAGGGGTACAACTTTGGTGGCGGGCTGGATTATCTCACAGGCCACTTCAGGGTCACCAAGGGGTTGGGCATGTCATTTGGCCTGTTACCCTATTCGTCGGTGGGCTATTCCTATGGCAGTAGCATGGATAATGGTAGTGAGCTGCGCTCGGGTAGCGGAGGTCTCAACCAGTTGTACATCGGTGCAGGCTACTCTCCGTTGAAGAACCTCAGTGTGGGATTCAACTTCAGCTATCTGTTCGGCACGACGAGCAACACGACACTCATCACCTCGTCATCATCGAGCTACTTTACCCGCACCATGAAGGTGCGTGACTGGAATGCCCAGGTGGGTGTTCAATACAGTCTGCCCATCAAGGGGCGTGACCTGCTCACCGTTGGCGCATCGTTCCAGCCCAAAAAGTCGTTCCATGGCGACACGTGGGGCACGCGCTATGACAGTCAGGACAGCAAGATTGACACTGTGGGCTTTACATCGATGGGCGGCAATTATGAGCAGCCGGCATCAATCGGTGTGGGCTTGAGCTATAATTGGAACCGCAAACTCACAATCGAGGCCGACTACACGATGCAGCAATGGAGTGGCGCCAAGTATATGCCCATCGATGGCTTTGAGGCCGAGACCATGCAGTTTGACGACCGTTGGAAACTTGCCTTGGGCTTGCAATACACCCCCAACAAGCGTGGTAGTTATGTGGGCGCGATGTCGTTCAGAGCTGGCGCCTTTTATAACCATGACTACCTGAATTACAACGGCAACAATGTGCGCGACTACGGTGCGAGCCTCGGTGTGGGGCTCCCCGTTCCCGGTGGCAAGACGACTGTCAATCTGGGTGTTGAATGGCGTCATCGCGAGACCAGTCCCATGACCCTCATTACCGAGAATTACTTGAACATCACGCTGGGTGTGAACTTCAATGAATTGTGGTTCTGGAAGAACCGTATCCGCTAATCGGTGAGGCAGCTCTTGCACATAGTGTTGGCCGTAGTGCTATTGACTGCCATTGGGGGCTGTAAGGAGGACTCAACCACGATGGTGGACCATCCTACCGACCCCGACGTGGTGCCCACGATGACGACGACCGATGTCGAGACCGTTATCAGTGATTCTGGCCATACGCGCTATCGCATTGCCACCAAGTTGTGGAACATGTATGAGGAGGCCCGCGAGCCACACTGGACGTTCCCCAAAGGGGTGACCTGTGAGGAACTGGACGATAATTACCAGCGAGTATCGACCATCAAGTGTGATTCGGCCTACTTTGACAAGAATAAATCCTTGTGGACTCTCACGGGCAATGTGCGCATCACTAATGTTAAGAACGATGTCGTGCTCACCGACGAGTTGATGTGGGACCAGCAGGGCCACAGGATGTATAGCGACGCCTTCATCCACATCGAGAAACAGGGACGCATCATCGAGGGCTATGGTTATGAGTCCAACGAGCGGCTCACGACCTACCAGTTGCGGCAGGTCGAGGCGATATTTCCCATTGACGAGAGCCGCATGCCCCATCCTGGAAGCGGCAATACCCCAAGGGCGCCTCAAGTCATTCAATAAATATCAAGGATAGAAACAGTTTATTGTGGATCCAAGTTACACCAACCCGCTGATTATCGCACTCATCGCGTTACTGTGCTCGGCATTCTTCTCGGGCATGGAAATTGCGTTTGTCAGCTCCAATAAGGTGCGAGCCGAGATTGAGATGTCGCGAGGCGGCATTATCAACCGCATCCTCAACATCTATTACAGCAACCGCGAGATGTTCATCTCCACACTGCTCATTGGCAACAATATCGCCAATATCGTTTACTCGATGGCGATGGCACGTCTGCTTACCATCCCCTTGCAGCAGTGGGTGAGCAACGAGGCCTTGCTGCTGCTGGTGCAGACGCTTATCGCCACGTTGATTATCCTGATTTTTGGCGAGTTTGTACCGAAAACGATTTTCCGTATCAATCCCAACGCATCGTTGCGCACTGCATCGGTGCCTCTGTTTATGATCTATTGCGTGCTCTATCCCATCTCGAGGTTTACCGAGTGGCTGTCGGCATTGTTGATGAAGGTGTTTGGCATCAAGATTGACTCAACGCACGTGCGTCTGCTCACCGTTGACGAGCTCGACGCCTATCTGCAAGAGAACATCGACAAGCGAGAAGATGAGAACAAGACAGTGGAGCGCGAGGTGAAAATTTTTGAGAATGCGCTCGACTTCAGTGACACGCGGCTGCGCGACTGCATGGTACCGCGCAACGAGATTGTTGCTGTCGATGTCGAGGACACCACGCGCGATGATCTAGTGAAGCTCTTCTCCCACTCGGGCCTGTCCAAGATCGTGGTCTATAAGGAAAATATCGACGACGTGATCGGCTTTATACAGGTGAGTGAGCTGTTTGTTACCGACGTGGATTGGAAGACCCGCCTGAAGCCTGTCCTTTATGCCCCCGAGACGTTACTGGCACGCAAGATGATGCAGCAGCTCATGGACGAGAAACGCTCGATGGCTATCGTGATCGATGAATTTGGCGGCACTAGCGGCATGGTGACTCTCGAGGACCTTGTGGAGGAAATTTTCGGCGAAATCGAGGATGAACATGACCGCAACCGCCTGACGGCACGGCAACTGGGAGACAATAGTTATGAATTCTCGGGCCGCATGGAGATTGAAGAGATCAATGAGCGTTTTCATCTGGATATTCCCGAGAGCGACGACTACCAGACGATTGCCGGCTACCTGCTAGCCGAGAACGAGGCAATCCCCAACGTGGGTGAGGTGTTTGATCTGCCCCCTTATCGTTTCACGGTCGAGCGCAAGACGGCAGCTCGCATCGAGCTCATTCGCGTGGACGTCATCGACAACGATGAGACAAAATAGTGCGGTTGTGCTAAAAAATAGCCACATAGTGCTAAAAAATTGCTGAAATATTTGCAAGATTGAAAACATTTGATGTATCTTTGCACCGCATTTCCCGAGAAATGTAACCAGGTGTGTTAGTTCAGTTGGTTAGAATACCTGCCTGTCACGCAGGGGGTCGCGTGTTCGAGTCACGTACACACCGCCAAAAAAGGAGTCGCTAGCGGCTCCTTTTTTGTTTACTTGCGGCTTATCCTTTCCCTAAGGCGCATGGCGCATGGCCGCAGCAATTAGGGCCTTGAAATAGGCAACGGCATTGTCTAGCGACAGGAATCGCTGGGCGTCGATGTGATGCTCGATGTGCTTGCGCGCGGCTTCCTCGGGATGATATTGCACTCCCAGAGCAAAGGGCTTGTCGATGCGCTCAATGGCCTCGATGATGTCCACCCCGTCGGTGGGCGTGATAGCAGTGACACGCAGCGGGGTTCCCGAGACATCGCCCACCACTTGATGGTGCCACGAAGGGACATCGTGTATAGTATCTTGGCGCACAATCGAGTGAAGCAGGGAATTGCGGTCGGTAACGATCACATCGTGTGGCGTGTAATGGCGGTTGCCCTGGGCATCGCGCTGCTCGCGGTGAAGGAAATGGTAGCTGATGCCCATCTCATCAAAGTATTTGCCCAAATCCTGAATCAACGGCGCGCCTGAAACGACCCCCAGCATCTGCATGCCGCGGCACAGGGCCAAGATGGGCAGGTCATGGTCGAGGCAATAGGCCATCGTGAGATACTCCGACACATCGCGCGTGGCATTGGCAGGACTATCATCAATGATGTTGTGCCAGGGCTCGGGGGTGGCAAATAGGGTAGAGCTGATGTCACCGCCGCCCAAAAAGACGACCGCTTGCACCTCTTGTAGCTGCGCGGGTATAGCAGTTCCATGATAAGTGTCACGCTTGACGATGTTGGCATATTGCGGCAGCAATACGCCCATTTCATCAACGTATTCAGGCTTCAACTCCAAGTCGTGATACTCAAAGCCTGCTGGCCGCATCTGCTCGATGAGTACAGGTTCCCCACCCGCAGCGCTGATGGCAAGCATAGCCCGATGATAGTTGTCACTTGACGGCTGCCATGCAATGCCCACACGCACGCGTTCAGGGCGCGGCCGTTCATCCAGAGGCACGCGGTTCACAGTATCACCGGCTACATGGGTCATCGCGTTGCTGGCCCCGGCATCAATTATGCCCGAACTCAATACCCTATCACGCGGCATCATGAGAGACTGGGCCGACATCGCTGCCAGACCCATTGCCACCCATGCGGCCATCAACAGTAACTTTCTCATCATGCTGTGCAGTACATTAAGAATTCATCATGCTTTTAATCAGGCCACCAGTTAACGGGGGACGTAGATGTCGGCATCCACTGGATGCATCTTGTCGCTGATGACCACTATGCCTGTAAGCATGCTGTCATCGTCAGGCGGCATGAGGATTTCAATCCCATCGACAGCCTGCTTGGCAACGTAATCGAGGGACTCATAGCCCACATAGGTGAACTGCAGTTTACCTTCCAGCGGAACGCGGATGGCGAAATTGCCGTCCAAGTCGGTGGCCATGCCGTATTTAGTGCCCGCAAGGAGGACCGTCACGCCAACACACGCCTCACGCGTTTCCTTGTCAAGGACCCGGCCCCTGATGAGAACTGCAGTCGTGTCACCGGGTGCAGCATCGACAATCCTGCGGGAAGCCTGCACGGCAGCGGGGTTAACAGCCGTCTGCTGGGCATGCACTGGAGAGAAAGAGGCGGCTCCTAGCGCCAGGCCCGCCAGCACAACGGTCTTGCCCATCGCCCTGCGCCTGAGCAACTGGCGCTCGATGTAGCGTAACTCGCCCTCACATCGTGGACAAGTGCCGGGGCAGTCGCCCTCGTGGGTACACACGTCAGGCGTGTAGTCTATGCCGTTGGCACTGGCGATGCGCCGCCGGATGTCGCGCAATGTCTCACAGATATCTTTCCCTTTCATCTCTCGCTCATCTACTTGTAAAGTGAATGCCACAAAGTTAAACACATTTGCTGAAATTAAAAAGGTTTTTAGAGAAATCCTGAATAAATCGCAATTTTAGGGAAGGTTAATTCAAATAATTCGTTTATTTTTGCAGGCGAGAGCTAACACATGATTATCAACCCAATAAATGTGACTGATATGAAACGATTATGGAAAGTTGGCGCAATGGTTGCCTTAGTGCTGATGAGCAGCCTCCTGGCTGTTGCCAAGGAAAGTGCACCGACCGCAGCTCAAGGCAAGACAGTTGATAACAGTAATGACTTCGCCTGCGACCTGTTCCGCTCCATCTACGAGCAGAAACGGAGCAGCAGCTTCATCATGTCACCCATCAGCGTGGGCTATATGCTAGGAATGCTCAATGCTGGCGCAACAGGCGAGACGCAACGACAGATTACCGACGTGCTTGGAGTGGACGCTTCGGCACAAGGGATCAACAAGCATTTCAAGAAGATAATGGATGAAGCCTCAGGTGTCGACACTACGGTGACTATTAGAATCGCTAGTAGCATCAACATCAACTCGGCAATGAATTGCAGCCTTATCCCAAAGTACAAAAAGGCTATGCAACGGTATTACGATGCACAGATAGATGCGTTCAACTTTGGCATCAGCGGCAATGTGGACATCATCAACAACTGGTGCAACATCCACACCGACGGCATGATTCCCCATATTCTTAATGAGCTGGACCCCCAAGCTGCAGTGTATCTGATCAACGCAGTCTTTTTCAAGGCCTCGTGGACCGACAAATTTGACCCCAATAAAACCCGCAACAAGATTTTTACAAAACAGGACGGCACTCAACTCGAGCACAAGATGATGTCCGCTGCCGTAAAAGCCGCTTACGGCTCTAATAACTTGTGTAAAATGCTGCGCCTGCCCTATGGCAACGGCAGCTATAGCATGTATGTGCTGCTTCCCCACGAGGGCAAGACCGTGGGCGACATCATCCAGAGCCTCTCGGCGCAACAGCTGGAGCAGCAGCGAACGCAGGAAATGACTACCTACAATGTGGATGTCTTGATGCCACGTTTCACAACCGAGAGCGAGACCCACCTTGAGGGAGTCCTGTCATCAATGGGCATGCCGCTGGCATTCCATCCCCGCGCCGCTGAATTCTCCAATATGGTCAAAGATGAAGAACTCTGGATCTCGATGATGATGCAGAAGGCTAAAATCGAGGTCAACGAAAAGGGAACCAAGGCCTCGGCCGTTACTATTGCCAGGGGGTATAAAAAAGGATTTGCGGGCGACAACCGCCAAAAGAACGCGGAGTTCCACGCCACGCGCCCATTTGTATATTACATCGTCGATAACAGCACCGGCACGATTTACTTCATGGGCACCTATTGCGGTGAAGAAGGCAAGGCCATTCCCACCGAAGTGACGATAGATCTAGACAGTCTTGACGGCGATGATGCCGTTATAGTCCTACCCGAAGTGCCGGTAATAGCCTACAGCAGTAGAGGACGTACACCCATGCCCAAAGTGTCAATTCATCACAGGGGACACGGCGTTGAACAGAAACCCGAGTTCCCCGGCGGCGAGGCAGCCTTGATGAAATACCTCCAGTCGCACATCATCTATCCGCCCATGGCCGCCGAAAACGATGTTGAGGGAACGGTCATTGTGCAGTTTCTTGTTGACAAGACGACAGGTAAGGTCAGTGAAGTAAAGGTCGCCCGCTCAGTGGACAAATATCTTGACAGGGAGGCCACCCGCGTCGTGAAGTCCTTGCGCAATTTCACCCCGGGCCGCCACAATGGCGAGCCCGTCGATGTGTGGTATGTGTTACCCATAACGTTCCATATGGTGTAGTCCGAGCATAACAAGACATCAAGGACGGTCCTCCTATGTCAAAAACCAACAAAAATAATGGATTCATTTTTCAGTGCCTAAATAATTAGTATATTTGCGCATCTAACCAGTTTTTCATTCACGATGAGACTCCGTCATATATTTCTGATATCGGCATGGATGCTTGCATGTGTTGCTTCGGCTCAAGGTCACAACGATACCATCAGAGTCATGACCTTTAACATCCATGCCGGCCATGATGCCAGTCTGCAGCAGCTTGGACAGTTCATCAAGCGATATCAACCCGACTTTGTCGCGCTTCAGGAAGTAGATCACAACACCCGGCGCCCCAATTGTCCACATCAGAATGACCTCGATTTCATCACCGAGTTAGCCTACTATAGCGGCATGCAAGGATTGTTCGGACCCACTATCAAGTTCAGTGGAGGTTATTACGGCATCGGCCTGCTCACGCGGCATCAGTTCGTCGATGTCCACAACATCAAGTTGCCGCATCCCATCGGCCGCATGGAGCAGCGGGGCATGCTCCAGGGATCCTTCATCCTTGCTGATGGCGATACCATCACGTTCGCATGCACCCATCTTGAAGCCTTCGACAGTGTCAGCCGGACTGCCCAGGTTCAGTTCATTCTGGAGCATTATTCCAATTCGATGTTCCCCGTGATATTAGCCGGTGACTTCAATGCCTCGCCCGACGACCCAGTGATCGAACGGCTCATGACCCAGTGGCTTGACTGCACAACCAGCGATTTCACATTCAGCGCCAACTCCCCCAGTGAGAAGATTGACTACATCCTCGCCCAACCCAAACAATCCTGGCACTCCATTGAGTCGCAGGTCATACCAGTCAAACTGAGCGACCACTACCCAGTCATCGCCACACTGGTCCTCACCCATGACTGACAACAGCTACCCCCACCGACAGCGCACCGCCAGACAGGCGTTGAACGGCGCAAAAAGAGGGAGCGCACTCACCCCCCAAAAAAATATAATGGGGCAAATACGATTCATCGACGAATCAGTAAAGGATAAGAGTCTAACTTTTACATCAAAACAGTGCCATATTTCTTCTTTTTCGGCCTTCAATGACACGATGCTGCGCATCTGGCAGGAGCAGATCACGCTGCTCGGTGTCATCGACACGGGCGCACTGCTGGCATCGCCCAAGGCGTTGCCGGTGCGCGCCGATGGCCGCTTCTTCGAGGTCAGATTGTCCCAGTCCTTCCTCGAAATCTTCGATTAAGCGAGAGCAATGCCAAACTTGTTTGAGCATTGCCGAGCGAGAGTAGATTCTGCAATACGGTCTGTGGCAGGACTACGGCACGGGTCGCGAAACACCGTGCAAGCCGAGAGCAGAGGGTGAGCTTGCTCACATCTCTGCCGAGGCGCAGCCGGGGTTGCGTTTACGCCCCCGTGGCAACCCCTGCGAGATAGACCGTACCAAGAAGCGCAAACGCCGCCGCTGGTTCTCCCGCAAATACTACGCCTCAGTCATGCGACTGAAGGAGTTTTACGAGGAGAACGTAGGAAAGATGTTCTGTAGGATATTATCTAACTTGCTTAGTAATAGAGATTTAAATAATAAAAAACACTATTTTGATTAGATTCTTTTGATTAACTTTAACTTGAGCAATTCGATGATGAATTTCCTAGAAATATTATCTTTTTTAAAATGTACTTCTAATGCGTATGGTTTTTTGCCATCTTCTGTAGTAAACAGTCCTGTAACATTTCCTAAACCAAATATTTTGTGTTCGATAACATTACCTATCTTTAATTTAAGCGAGGATGCTTCAACAAAAGTAGTAGAGTAATCTGTTTGTAATTCGTTATAAACCTATTCCATTTGAATTGTTATACCTCTTGGGGAACAATTCCTCAAGTGTTTTCTTGCCATCCCATAATGTTAAGAAGTTAGATTGAATAAAGCGTTCTCCTTTTTCAAAGCGAACTTTATAGCTAGTGCTGGATGATTCTTCTATGATTTCACCAAAACCGAAGAATTTATGAGCCACTTTATCTCCTATATGTAAATCTGTGGGTATGACGTCATTTTCTATGTCATCAATTAGTTGTTGTGTACCCTCAAATAATTGAGACAATTCTTCTTTAGTCAGGTCTCCCTTTATTTCTAATAAATCATCCTTGATCTCTTTTAAGAATCTCGATGGGTATTTATCGCTACGAGTAACTGCATTATAACCTTCAGATTCTGTTAAAAACAATGCCTTTTCAGCTCTAGTAACAGCTACATACATGAGTCTTCGTTCTTCCTCTTCACCATTCTTTTTACGTTCCCGTATAGTACGATGACTTGGAAATATCCCTTCGCTCAATCCACAAACGAATACAACAGGAAACTCAAGTCCTTTAGACTGGTGTATAGTCATAAGTTTTACAGTTTCTCCATCATTTTTATAATCTGCATTCGTATATAATGCGATATCTTGAAGATAAGTTTCTAAATTTATATCATCTTCTGCATTGGCAGTTTCATATTCCAGAATAGATTGTTTTAATTCAGCAATATTCTCTAAACGTTCATTATCTGCTTCAGTTCGATACATTTCTTCAAGACCACTTTGTGTAAGAATAAGATCAAATAATTCAGACACCGGAATATATTTGCTCTTTTCGGTCAGCCCCTCAATCAGGCGAATAAAATCGACAATTGATGGCTTATTAAATACTCCAGAATTAATATTTTTATATAAAGAATCGTAAAGAGAAGCGTTTTTGTATGTTGCAATTTCTTGCAATCTGGTCATTGAGACATTACCAAACCTTCTCGATGGAGTATTTATAATTCTTTTGAAAGATAAGTCATCTTTATAAGCGATTAATCTGAAGTATGCCAAGATATCTTTAATCTCTCGGCGTTCAAAGAAGCGAATACCACCCCATACTGCATATTTAATATGTTTACGAAGTAGTGCTTGTTCAATCTTTCGAGAAAGATGAGATGCTCGGTAGAGTATAGCAAAATCACAATATGCCATACCATTTTCTGAAAGTTTTTCTATTTGTGTTGCGATCCAATTACCCTCTTCGTCATCAGAGGGACCGTGATAATGAATGGCAATCTTGCTTGGTTCAGTTTTTGTAAAAAGATCTTTTGGTATCCTGTTCACATTATGTGATATGATAGAGTTGGCAACATCAAGAATGTTTGGCGTCGATCGATAGTTCTGATTGAGAATTATATCCGTTTCAGCAGGAAAAGAAAGAAATCCATCAGGCTTGGCACCTCTCCATTCATAAATGCATTGGTCAGGGTCACCTACAATAAAAAGATTATCATACCCACCTTTTAAATGATTTATTATATCCCAGTCTGATGCGCTACAATCTTGAGCTTCATCAACCATTATATAATTCAATTTTTGTTGCCAGTAATTAAGAGGTTCTTCGTGCCTGTCCATAATATATATGGTGAAATAGATCAAATCATTAAAGTCCAGCATAAAATTCTTCTGCTGAAGTTGAATATATCTTTTGACATAATCATTTTGAAATTCTTCTTGAGGTAGATCAGATTCAGGAAGAATGATAGTTTCTATGTATGGATTAAGTGCTTTATATAATTGAACCTCAGATAGAAACTTTTTAACTGTAATATTCTTTGTATCAAGTTGAAATTCAGATATTACTTGTTTCGCTAATAGTTTATTATCTTCTTCGTCAGTAATGATAAAATTGCTAGGATATCCAATTCGATGAATGTCTCGCCTTAGAAACTTGACGCAGAATCCATGAATTGTACATACAAGATCATTCACATGAGCCCGATGAACCAATTTTGATATACGAACCTTCATTTCTCTTGCGGCTTTATTGGTGAACGTCATACAAAGAATATTACCTGGGTCTATTCCTAAATCGTTGACCAAATATGCATAACGGTGTGCGAGGACGCGTGTTTTCCCAGATCCAGCTCCCGCAACTACTCGAACTCTACCTTCTGTGGCTTCTACGGCTTCTATTTGTTTATTATTAAGGTTCTCTAATACCTTGTTCATACAATTACACCTTTTAACTATTTTTTAGATTTTACAAAAGTAAACATTTTTTATTGAATGTGACTAAAAAGAGAGAGAGATTTTTGCCCGAAACGGTGTCTTTTGTCGCACCGCCCAATCAAAGTAGTTTTGCGAACAAATCGTAAAACTATTTTGATTATGATCGACATTTCACAACTCACAGCACTGATCTCCGCATTCCGTGTCGAGACCGAGAAATCTGCGATTAAACGAGAGCAGCATCAAACTTGTTTGAATATTGCTGAGCGAGAGCAGATTATCCAAAGCATCCATCTCGCCAGAAACCGTCGGTTCGACAAAGTTTGCAGCAAGAGTCGCTGTGCGAGCAGCGGTGTGCGAACAGCAAACCATTGTTATACCGTCGGCAAGATCCTCCAGGACATCACCTACCTGCTGGCCACCGCCATCGGCGAGACCGAGTACAACATCATCCGTGTCTGGAAGGAGACCATCCAACAGTTCCGCTTCCTGTATGACAATACAGCAGCGGGCTGTCGATGACCACAGCAACATAATCCTGTCGCTCATGGCACGCAGCCTGAACGACGGGGCAACCTCGACGCACACGCTGTCTACAGGCCCAGTTACCCGCAACCACATCAAGGAGAATACGAAAAAAATGCCAGGTGACCAAATAGCCATCTGACATTTTATATAGTGCGCCTGATAGGACTCGAACCTACACAACCGGAGTTACCAGATCCTAAGTCTGGCGCGTCTACCAATTTCGCCACAGGCGCTGACGATTGCGGTTGCAAAGGTAGTGCTTTTTTTGCATAGTCGGGCAAGATGGAGTGTTTTTTATTTTTTTGCTGGTCATCTGGATGGCGTGTTGTAACGGTTTTGTTGAGCAAAATGTCTGTTATAATGATCGCCATAATGAGTATGTGTTTTTTCAAAAAAATTAAATTTCCATGTCACTTGTTGATCAGGAGTGATCATTATCTTATAAAACACACTCCAAAGGGCTTGAAACCAGCTTGTTAGATGCGTAGTGGCGTGGATTGAGGTGAAGATCTCTATAATCTGGCAAAAAGCCACAGTTCTAGCCTGTTCTTTAAAAAAATGCAAAAATCAAAAAATATTTTACCGAAATCTATAGCGGGATTAAAAAAAAGAGGTAAATTTGCAATATGATATAAAAATCAAGCTTCATGGAAAAGATTGATACGTTAGATAAGAAAATTCTTGAAATAGTGATGAATAATGCCCGTATTCCTAGCAAGGATGTTGCCCAGGTGTGTGGCGTGTCGCGTGCCGCCGTTCATCAGCGCATCCAGCGCCTCATCGACGATGGCGTCATCACCGGGTCGGGCTACAATGTAAATCCCAAGTCGCTCGGTTACTCGACCTGCACGTTCATCGGCCTGACGCTGGAGCGTGGCTCGATGTACCGCACAGTGGTTCCCGAGTTGCTCAAGATCAGGGAAGTGGTGGAGTGCCACTTCACGACAGGCCACTACACCATGATGATCAAGGTTTATGCCCGTGACAACGAGCACCTGATGTCGCTGGTGAACGATCGTATACAACACATCGAGGGCGTTGCCGCAACCGAGACGCTCATCTCGCTGGAACAAAGCATCAGCCGCACGTTGCCCATATACTATGATGAGCAATAACGTGCATTACTGGAAGCTCAAGATTTCTTTTTTATTACCGATAATACACTACTGTTTCACACAATAAGTACCGTTGTGTGATGTAATAACCCATCGTCAATGGGTGAAATATGTTTTTTTATTGTACCTTTGTTAAGTCAATTAAAAATTTGCTATCTAACTAACTAAATCATGGATAACAACCGATATTGCGTTATTATGTGCGGAGGCGTGGGCAGCCGCTTTTGGCCGTTCAGCAAAGCCGCCAAGCCTAAACAATTCATCGACTTCTTCGGCACCGGCCGCAGCCTGTTGCAGATGGCCTTTGACCGCTTGAACGGAATTGTGCCCGTTGACAATATCCTGCTCATCACCAATGAGAGCTATGAGCCGTTGATCAAGGAACAGTTGCCCGAGCTGAAGCCGTCGCAGATCCTGCTGGAACCTGCCCGGCGCAACACAGCGCCGTGCATCGCGTGGGCCGCACATCATATCAGGGCCATCCACCCCGACGCCAAGATCATGGTTGCTCCCAGCGATCACTTGATCATCAACGAGGAGAAATTCAAGCAGAGCGTGGTCAAGGCGTTTGACTTTATCGGGACCCATGACGCTCTGGTGACGCTGGGCATCAAGCCTAGCCGTCCCGAGACGGGCTATGGCTACATCCAGGTGGGCGAGCAGGTTGAGGGCGACTTCTCGACGGTTAAGACCTTTACCGAGAAGCCCAGCGAGGACCTGGCGCGGGTGTTCCTGCAGTCGGGAGAGTTTTTCTGGAACTCGGGCATGTTCTTCTGGAGTGCCAGCAGCATCATCCAGGCGCTGGACCATTTCGCACCCGAGGTGAATGCCGTCTTCGATAAGGGCAGGGAGTACTTTGGCACGGCCCAGGAGCAGGAGTATATCGACAATAATTTTGAGGCCTGCCCCAGCATCAGCATCGATTTTGCCGTGATGGAAAAGGCTCCCAATGTCTATGTCGAGACTGTTGACTTTGGCTGGAACGACCTGGGCACATGGCGGTCGCTGTATGACCACTCTCCCAAGAACCGCGACGGTAACGTGACGCAAAACTGCAAGGCGTTGATGTTCAACAGCCGCAACAACATTGTCGCCATCAAGGGCGACAAGCTCGTCGTGGCCTCGGGACTCGAGGGCTATATCGTTGCCGACGTGGACGACGCGTTGCTCATCGTGCCGCTCGACGAGGAACAGAAGATCAAGCAATATGTTAACGACGTGAAAGCCAAGTTTGGCGACAAGTACCTGTAAATCGATATTGCATTTTGCCGTAACACATTGACGGGATTCCAGAGCATTTCGGCTTGGAATCCCGTTGATGTGTTATGCGCTTATCAGTTTTGACTGTCAGGTCAAGGCTGCTGGGACTGCGTTGCCTGTTCGTTCTCGCGCGGGCGGGCGAGCAGTTCAAACGTGTCCACATAGATTTCGGTGGTGTAACGCTTCACTTGGTTGCGATCTTCCCAGGCACGTGTGCGCAGTCTTCCCTCAAGGTAAATCTGGGTTCCCTTGCGGATGTATCGTTCGGCAACCTCGGCATTCTTGCCCCACATCACGATGTTATGCCACTCGGTGCGCTCGGGAACCTGCACGCCGTTAGCGTTGGTATAGGCACGGTCGGTTGTAGCAAGGGTGAACGATGCGACGGGCTGATTTTGTGCGACGTAGCGCACATCCGGGTCTCGGCCCACACGGCCCAGCAAAATGACTTTATTGACTGACATAATAATTGATGATTTATATATATGGTTTTTTAAAATACTGATATCTATTATTAACAACCTGTGGCCTTGAGTGCGAGGCCCACTTTCTCATGTAGGCCGAACATCAGGTTCATGATGTGCACGGCATTGCCGGCGCCCCCCTTGAGCAGGACATCCATAATGGCGCGCACGGTGCACAGTCCGCTGTGCTCGTCCTTTGCGAGCGAGATCAGGCACTTGTTGGTGTTCTCTACCTCGGCACTGGTAATGGGCCTGTCAACCATGAAGACAAAGTTGTGGTCGCTATAGTATTGCTCATAGAGCTCCCTTATCATGTTCTCGTCCGCGCCACAATGGAATTGTGCTTCCACCTTGATTGTGCGGGGCTCGTCGTCAAGCGGGTTGATGGCCAGCTGCACTGGCTGGTTGAAGCTCGCTTGGCACTGCTCGAGCGCATAGACAATTTCCTGCTGCTGGTCTTGAGCCCACTGGTCGGCTGTCATGCCGTCGATGGTCTTGCCGCCATCCGACGGGAACGCAGCACTGCCCATGCCGACAGTAAGCCTCAAGGGGCTGTTGAGCATCAGGTTTCGAGCCATGGGCATCATAGCAAGTAGTGCGGCCATGGCAACATTGCCGGGCAGCGTCACCATGTGGGTGTCGTGCACGAGAAGTCGCCGTTGCATCTCGCTCATGCCATACCTCCAGACGCTGTCCTTGCCATAATGCAGGTTATGGCATCCGCTCATGTCAATCACATGGCACTGCTGTGGCAGGTTCAGGATCTCGAGCTGTGCAGGCAACTCCTTTCTGGGTCCGCACAAGAATACCACGTCAACGTCGGTCGACATGACATGGCTCGTTGTGGTTAAGGCAGTCTCGCCGACGATACCAGGTACAATATCGTCTAGCCGAGAGCCATCGCCCTGGTTGCTGAGTACCCATTTCAACTCAACGTCGGGGTGGTTGATGAGCACCCGCACCAGTTCGGCGGCACACAGGTTATCGCATTGGCTAATGCCTATTTTAATCATCGGCGACAGGTGATTGTGGCTTGCTGCCCACAAAGGTGCCCTGCTTGGGCATGAACTGCTCGAATGCGGCTTGGGCCTGCTCGTGTGTCACACCCTGTGCCAGGATGGCAACCACAGTGTCGGCACCAGCAATAGTGCCGAGAATCTCGGGAGGCCTGCTCATGTCGATGTCATAGGCCAGTCCCGGAGCATAACCATTGCGCGTCTTGATGACAGCGATGTTGCCCGAGAACGTTATCGACACCAGTCCCACTTGCTTGGCAGCATGGGCGTCAGTTTGACGCATGCTCAAGAGCCTGTCTTGCAGCTGGTTGCTGTCGGGGATGATGTACATGTATGTGTTGCGATCGGTGGCGACCTTAGAAATCTTAAGCGCCTTTAAGTCTCTTGACAAGGTGGCCTGAGTCACATTGATGTTGTGCTCACGCAGCATGTCGGCCAGTTCGCTCTGGCTACCGATGCAGTTTGTCTTGATCAAGTCGGTGATCAATTGTAGACGGTCACGTTTTCTTTTCACGAGTACTTTCTTTTTTCTTGGTTTCTTTGTTAATGTTGTTGATTCCATTTTACATATATACTTAAATTTGGGTTATAGTTAAGAATGGAACATTGCCCGACCGCAGTCACACGACATTTCAGGGAGCGGGAGGGCTCAAATATCCTCATCGTGACGCAAAGATACAGTCATTTTGTAAACTTTACAACATATTTATTGATTTTTTTAAATGAAAATTCAATAAAAAAGCTAATTGATATGTAATATTCATCATAATCGGTAAGGTGTTATGTGAGTTGAGCGCCCGCAGGCGCCGCCCGTTGAATCCTAGCTGGGTGACATTTAAGTGGTGGCATTGATGATTGTAAAAGAAAATAGTTGTACATTTGCATCCGCTAAATTCAGTATAATGCGATGATTACATTTATAATTAGTATTCTGGCCCTGGTTGTGGGCTATTTGGTTTATGGTGCCATCGTTGAACGCGTGATGCGTCCCGATGACCGAGAGACGCCTGCCATCCGTCTAGCCGATGGTGTGGACTATGTGGCGTTGCCCACATGGAAAGTGTTCATGATCCAGTTCCTGAATATTGCCGGCACGGGGCCCATCTTTGGAGCCATCATGGGCATGTGGTTTGGTCCGGCAGCCTATCTGTGGATTGTCCTGGGCTGCATCTTTGCCGGCGCGGTGCATGACTTCATGAGCGGCATGCTGTCGTTAAGGCATGACGGAGCTAACTTGCCGACCCTCATCGGCAAATACCTGGGCAACGGCACGCGCAACGTGATGCTCGTGTTCACGGTGTTGCTGCTATTGTTGGTTGGAGCCGTGTTTGTATATAGTCCTGCGCTCATCATCGCAAGCATGTGTGGCAAACCCATTGTGTGGATTGTCGTTATATTTATATATTATGTGGTGGCCACCTTGTTGCCCATCGACAAGATCATTGGCAGGGTTTACCCGCTGTTTGCTATAGCGCTGCTGGTAATGGCCGCCGGTTTGCTGGTGGGGCTACTGGTCAAGATGCCTCACTTGCCCGAGTTGTGGAACATGGGCGACATGAGCGAGTGGACCCTTGGTCATACCGTTGACGGTAAAGACGCGCTGGGTGTGGCCGGTTTTGTGAAAAAGAATCCGTTATTCCCCTGCCTGTTCATCACCATCGCCTGTGGAGCCATCAGCGGTTTTCACGCGACACAGAGCCCCCTGATGGCGCGCTGCCTGAAGAGCGAGCGACTGGCTCGCCCCATTTTCTATGGCGCGATGATCACCGAGGGCGTCGTAGCGCTCATCTGGGCTACGGTTTCTTCCTATTTCTTCTACAATCAGGGCTGGAAAGAGGTGGTGAGCCCCGATGTGGTGAACGAGTTCATGGCTCAAGTGCAACTCGCCGATGGCAAAACGCTCGTCCAGTATTTTACTGCTCCTCAAGTGGTGAATCTGGTGTGCAGCGGCTGGCTGGGCATCGTGGGTGGTACGCTTGCGGTGCTCGGTGTGGTTGCCGCTCCCATCACGAGCGGCGATACGGCCTTTCGCAGTGCTCGTCTCATCATTGCTGAGTGGCTGCACGTTGAGCAGAAGAGCATGGTGCGCCGCTTGATGATCAGCGTGCCGCTGTTTGTCGCCTCGCTGCTGTTGCTCATCTGGCAGATGGAGAATCCTGACGGCTTTAATGTGCTGTGGCAATACTTCGGCTGGCTCAACCAGGCGCTATCGGTATTCACGCTGTGGATGATAACGGTGTATCTGGCGCGTGAGCACAAGGCCTATGTGATCACCCTCATTCCCGCGGTGCTGATGACGGTCGTATGCACCACCTTTATTGTGACATCGCCCCAAGCACTGGGCTACCAGGAGTTGGCGTTGTGGGTAGCTCTGGTGGTTGCCGCTGTCGCCATGACGTGGTTTGCCCTGTGGCTCAAGCGTGCCCGAGCTGCCGAGCGTCTGTCCCGCGACTAAACTTTATTACTCGCTGCGCTCGCAGTTTAGAGAGGCATCCGCGCTCTTGGTTTCAAACAACCAAAACAACAATAATCGACAACTAAAACAACTTGGCCTTGTGCAGGTTTGCCTCGGTGAGTGGCCCCCTTCAGGGCCCATAGTGACGTCTGAGCATGTCCCCAGGCCACACTGACCTTCGGCCAGTGCGCCCTGGGGTTTGTCATAGTCAAGGCCGCTGGCCTTGTGCAGGTCATTCGACCTGCCCGCCTGACCAGGTAGGCCCTTTCACATAAAACTACCATAACGTCATTGATATCGAAGTGTTTATGCGGCCTTGTGGAGGTTTGCTTCGGTGAGTGGCCCCTTTCAGGGCCCGTATCGGCGTCTGAGCATGTCCCCAGGCCACACTGACCTTCGGCCAGTGCGCCCTGGGGTTTGTTATAGTCAAGGCCGCTGGCCTTGTGCAGGTCATTCGACCTGCCCGCCTGACCAGGTAGGCCCTTTCACATAAAACTACCATAACGTCATTGATATCGAAGTGTTTATGCGGCCTTGTGGAGGTTTGCTTCGGTGAGTGGCCCCTTTCAGGGCCCGTATCGGCGTCTGGGCACGTCCCCAGGCCACACTGACCTTCGGCCAGTGCGCCCTGGGGTTTGTCATAGTCAAGGCCGCTGGCCTTGTGCAGGTCATTGGACCTGCTCGCCTGGCGAAGTAGGGCCCTTCACACATGACCTCCATAACGGCATTGATATCGAAGTGTTTATGCGGCCTTGTGCGGGTTTGCTTCGGTGAGTGGCCCCTTTCAGGGCCCGTATCGGCGTCTGGGCACGTCCCCAGGCCACACTGACCTTCGGCCAGTGCGCCCTGGGGTTTGTCATAGTCAAGGCCGCTGGCCTTGTGCAGGTCATTCGACCTGCTTGCTTGACCAGGTAAAGCCCTTTCACACAAAACTACCTTAACGGCATTGATATCGAAGTGTTTATGCGGCCTTGTGGAGGTCATTCGACCTGCGCGCCTGGCGAAGAAGGGCCTTTCACACAAAACTACCATAAGTGGGTGGGATGCTAGTTGCTGGACAGTGGGGCGGCGACTGAGTCGCGGCACAGGGAATCGGGCTGGGTGGCGGCACTGGGGGAACCAGAAGGGACAGGATGAAGGTGGGGCGGAAGTGTTAATGAATTGTTAACACTGTGGGCTAATTTGCTGATATCCAATGGTGATGGAATGGGGTTGATCGTGGTGTCGCCAGAGGTGTGGTCGAGGAGGTTGAGGCGGTTGATCTGGTCGAGGAGGGCGGCGTCGCGGCAGTCGCGCTTGAGCTGGTTGTGACGGGCCTTGACCTGTGCTAGGAGGTCTTGTGGCGTGATGTCGTGGCCGTTGCCGATGATGTCGCCGACGATGCCGGTCAAGGTGTCGTCGTCGATGCCGGAGGCTGGAGCCTTGCGGGGCAGGCGAGTCTCGAGCGGGAGGTTGTCGGGGCCGATGGAGAAGTGGAACTGGGCGTCGTCGGGGTTGACGTGCATGTCGTACCCGTTGAGGTGTCGCACAGATGTGACGTCGCGCACTGTTGACAGAGAGAAGATGTCGTTGGCGCTGGTGAACAGCATCTTGCCGAGCAGTCCAGCTGTGCAAGCCTTCTTGCCGGTGAGGTTGTAGCCGATGAACAGGAACGCGGTGTCGGAGTGGTTGAGCGAGTCCCGGACGACCCGGTTGAACTCAGTAGCCAGTCGAATGCCGCAGAGCGGAAAGAAGTGGTCGATGTCGTCGATGACGACGAGTTGCGGCTTGAGTTGGCCGATGAGCTGCTCGATGTTGCGCATGATCCACCAGTGGTCGTCGCGCAGCCCGCCCAGAACGTCGAGGCAGAGGTAGTGGAGGTCTTGCTTGTCCTGGACGTGCTGTGAGAGTTCGCTGAAGATGGCAGCGCCGACGTGCGGTCCGTTGAGGGTGTCGATCCAGAGGACCTTGCTGGAGGCGGTGCTGGACTGGTCTGCCGAGAGGACCTGTATGGCGAGGTGCTTGGCGAAGTGGTGTGCGCGGCAGGTCTCGCGTCCGGTGAGGAAAGTGACGTGGTGCTGTCGCAGGTATGGGAGGCCGTTGATGGAGACGAGGTCGTTGCTGCGCAGTGGGGTGAGGTCGGTGTCAGCGTTGAACTGGCATGCTTGCCAGGACTCGTCGTAGCCCTGGACGTTGACGTGGCGGTAGTAATTGATTTCCATGGTGTTTTTCTCTTGGTTTTAATGGTTGATACTATTTTGGCGATGATATAGATGTTGGCTCGAACCCTGCGGGGCTAATGCTAATTACACGAATTAGTTATATTTATCACTAATAGTTTTAAATATTTTTCGTGAAATACGTTTTTCTTAGCGAAATGAGCATTAAAAAACTTTTCAGGGCCAACTGCTATACCGTTCCCTTTTTTTGGGGTGGTGTACGAGCCGGTGGCTCGCATCAGCTGGACCCCCTCCTTGGGGCGGCGTGGTGCAAAGGTAGTGGATTTTTGGCCTTTTGTCAAGAGGATGTGTGGTTTTTCTCATGACTGAGGGGGTGGGGGGACACCTTTTTTAGAGGTGTTTTTCTGCCCCAGAAATCATTTCATACATTAATCCCGACGTTTGCTACAGTATGGCTCAAAACATTTGGTCTGGCCATCTTACCCGTCATAATTTTGCATCAACAAAAACAATTATTCATCACTAAAACAAACAAAATTATGAAGACTAGATTACAATTGATTAATGATGCGAAATCGCTTGTGTTAGCACTGATGATGGTACTTGTCGTACCGTGTTTGCAGTCGTGTGTCGAAGACCTCTTCGGCAGCCAGGAGGAAGATGTGTTGATGGAGCATGATACCGAAGCTCCCAGCATCTATATCCTGACCCCGACGTCAGAGGAGATGTTTGTCACGACCGATGAGACAGTTGTGATATCGGGTACAGCCAGTGACAACGGCAAACTCAAGTCCATCACCTATACCTCGAGCAATGGGCGCAGCGGAGAGGCTACCGGCCTGGACAACTGGACCATCCAGGACCTGGAGCTGGCTCAGGGCGATAACAGGATCCAGGTGAGCGCCATCGACGAGAGTGACAATCGAGGCGCCGCCAGCATCACGATTACCCGGAACAAGTATCTCACTTTCCTGGGCGTGCCGACAGTTGACAATGACGTGCTCTATACCAACACGCCGGCCGAGTTGTGGATTACCGTCAACATCGCCCCCAACGACCACTTGATCGCCTCGAGTGTCAAGATCATCGAACTTGATGCCAACAATAACCGCGTGGGCGACGTGTGCCCGATGTATGACAACGGTAATCTAGACAACGGCGACGAGATCAAGGGAGATAATGTGTTCTCGACCAAGCACACCTTTAACTACCCGAGTGAGGGCGTGAAACGCTTCCGCGTGTCGGCCAAGACCAATGAAGCCGAGGGTGAGGTAGAAGGCTTCTCGGCCGTGTTTACCCTGACGGTAATCAACCAGCAGAATGCCGCCCAGCAGGTGAAGGACATGCTTGAAGTGCACAAGCAGATCGAGCAGAAGCTGGCGACGATGACAGGCACGTCGGCCACCCAGAAGACGCAAGCTGTCCTAGACATGCTGCACACCATGCCCGTGGTCAAGAGCGCGACCAACGACAAAGGTTTTATCACGATCAACCATGCGTCGGGCCTGGAATCCTATGTCATGCTGAGCGAGAGTGGCAGCGAGATCAAGGGCGCCAACGATGTGTCAAGCCGTCGCAATAGCACCCCCATGCTCCCCCTGTCCCAGCAGACCCGCGGCTTGAACACGCTGCCGTCGCCCCACCACGTACCAGCCCATGCATCGTCTTCGGCCTCGTCAAATCAAATCATCCAAAACAAGAATGTGCTCATCTGGGCCCCGTTTGAGAACCAGTTTGGCCTGGACATGCAGCCCAGTCTGGACAAGATATTCAAGAGCAGTCCCGTGAGCCTGCATGTGGACTATCTCACCAACAGCGAGTGCACAAGGGCCTCGTTGAGCGGGATGAGCAAGTATGGCATCATTGTCCTGGACTCGCACGGCGAGGGCGGCAACCTGCTCTGCACCAGGGAGAAAGTTCTGGACTATGAGGAGATGCCCCTCAAGGATATCTATGAAATCTCGGGCCACATCTACACTGTAGCGACGATGACAGACGGCATAACCTATTATGTGATAACCTCCAAATTCATCAGGACCCAACTCGAGGGAACGATGCCCAATAGCGTAGTGTTTAACGGCTCATGCCAGAGCCTGAAGACCGATAGGCTTGCCAACGCCTTTATCGGCAAGGGCGCCAAGACCTATCTGGGCTTCAAGAATAATGTGTTGACCTCGACTTGTGTCAACAAGGCCGACGAGTTCTTTACCTCGCTGGTTGGCAACAATCTCAAGACCACAGGAGAGTCCTATATCGCCGACCTGGATTTCATCGAGCAAGACAACGGGGAGAGCTGGTTCAACTCCTACCTGATGAATGGCAGCAAGGATATGCGCTTCTATCTGGGACTGATCAACGGCGACTTTGAGTATGGCAACCTGCATGGCTGGAACAGTAGCGGCGACGGTCGCGTGATCACTCAGTTGGGCAGCCAGAAACCCACCCAGGGCTCCTATATGGGTATCGTCTCGACCGGATTGGGGTACACCGAGAAATATGGTCGCATCTCGCAGTCCTTCAAGGTAACCAACGAGAACAAACTCTCCATCAAGTGGAACTTCTTGTCAGAGGAATTCATGGAGTATGTGGGCAGTGTTTTCCAGGATTACCTGAAGATCACCATCAGCGACGGCACAACCACGACGACCCTTTTCTCTGAAGCCATCGATGGATTCGCCAGCCAGTACAACCTGGTGAGGGTGTCACCCACCATCGTGTTTGACCGTGGCGGCGTCTATATGACCGGCTGGCAGACATCAACCTTCGACATCAGTCAATACAAGGGCAAGACGGTGACCCTGACTATCGAGACTGGCGACATAGGCGACAGCATCTATGACAGCGCGACCCTGCTTGACGACATCACCCTAATCTAATACCGAAAACATACGCCCATATTGCATTGTGATTGCGCTTTGCCTCGCATTTTGTAGGCAAAGCGCATTACATGTCCTTGAAAACCGGCGAAAACTCCGTCAAAATGGGGCAAAGAAGGTGTATTCTCACATAAGTTTGGGCAAAAAACAGCAACGTGTCGAAAGTTTGTTGTAACTTTGTGGGTTAAAGATAAAACCTCAAAACGACAATGGCAAAGCAAGTACTCACGCAGGAGCAGAAACAAACGCAGCGCCTGGCCCTAGAGCAGCAGCGGCTGCTGGGACTGGTGCTCGAGAAAAATGATGCCGAGATGGCCGAATTCATTGACAACAAGGTCAGTGAGATTCAGGCCCTGGAGAAGACGTCTGACGACAAGGACACGCTTGATGACAACAGCGACAGCCAGAGCTATGACCGTAAAGAGAACAACCATAGCTCGGAAGACGACGTGGCTGCCGAGGTGAGCGGAGATGACGACACGGTGGCGTGGTACCGCTATTTTGCCAACAACCGTAGCCGTGACGACGAGTACTTTGCCCCGATGGCCGTGAGCGAGAAGACCTTGCAGGAGTTTGTTGCCGATCAGTTGGGCGAGCTCGAACTCGACGAGACCCAGCAGATGGTTGCGCATGCCATTGTCGGTAATATCGAGGATAGCGGTTACCTGCTGCGGAGTGCAGCCGAGATAGCCGACGATGTGACCTTTAACGACGGCTATGTGGTCGATGCCCATCAGGTCGAGGAGATGATCAAGATGGTGCAGACACTAGACCCGCCCGGAATCGCGGCCCGCGACCTGCACGAGTGCATGATGCTGCAATTGGAGCGCAAGCCCCGCAATGACGAAGTGGAGATGGCCTTGTTGATGGTGGGCAAGTATTTTGATGACCTGGGTGCCATGCGCTTTGAGGCGATGTCTCGCAAGATGGGCGTTGACAAGGAGCGCTTGGAGGCGGTGTTCAAGCACCAGGTGAGACGAGGGCTGAACCCTTACCCGGGCAATGCCTTCGGTTCCCGCAGCGACGGCAGCCAGCAAGTGACGCCCGACTTTGACGTTGAGCTTGACGAGGAGGCCGACCGCCTGACCGTGACCCTGCGCAACAACATCCCCTCGCTGCAGATCAGCGAGAGCTACGCGTTGATGAACGACCGTTACAAGCAGACGGGAGCATTGAGCGTGAAGGAGACCAAAGAGAAAAAACAGATCATGGATGCCTATCAGCGGGCAAGCATGTTTATCGAGGTGCTCAAGCAGCGTCAGGAGACCTTGTTCAACACCATGAGTGCGATTGTCAAGTGCCAGCGGGACTATTTCCTGAGCGGTGATGAGCGGGACCTGAAACCCCTGGGCCAGCAGCAGATTGCCGACATGATAGGCAAGGATGTGTCGGTTGTCTCGCGAGCGGTGAGCAACAAGTATGTGCAGATGCCGTGGGGCGTCAAGAGCCTGAAGTCGTTCTTCAGCGAGGACATTAACGGCGCATCACGCCACGAGGTGTATGATGACTTGAAGAAACTCGTTGACACCGAGGATAAGGCGCACCCGCTGAGCGATGACGCGTTGTGTGACCGCCTCAAGGAGATGGGCTACAAGCTCGAGCGCCGCACTGTGGCCAAGTACCGCGAGGTGCTCAAGATTCCGAGCAGCACGATACGCCGCAAGATGGCCCGTTGACGATAAGATTAAAATAAGACATTACATTCTTATATGCCAATCTCAAAATATACAGTTAATAAATTCATTGCGGGGCTTGCCAATTTCCTATCCACGGCGTTGAGCCCCCTGCTGATGCCCACCTATGGCGTGTTCCTCGCCCTGTGGGTGTCGGTGCTGTGCCTGTTGACATATGGCACGCGCGTGTCGGTGCTGCTGGTGTGCATGGGCATCACGTGTATCGTGCCGCTCATCTTCCTGAGCGTGCTGCGGCATTTCAAGCTCATCAAGGACCTGCACGTCGAGGTGCGCGAGCAGCGGCTCATCCCATACCTGTTCACGGCAGTGTGCTATTTGGTGGGCGCCTATTACCTGTATTATTGCCACTCGCCTCGCTGGTTCACGATGTTTCTGGTGGGATCGGCTGTGTCGGTGCTGGCTGTGGCTCTCATCAACCTCAAGTGGAAAATCAGCGCCCACATGACCGGCATAGGTGGCGTGATTGGACTCATTTACCAGATTCACGTTCAAGGCCTAAGCGCATTTGACCTGTTGTGGCTGCTGTGCGTGGCGGTGATCATGGCAGGCGTGTTGGGATCGGCGCGGCTGGCGCTTAAACGGCACGACCTGTGGCAAGTGCTGGCGGGAGTCGTCGTGGGCTTTGTGTGCGTGTCGTTGACGATGAGATTCCTGGGATAAGAAGACTTAGACAATCATCATGAATAAGACATTTAATTATCAACGTCGTGACACAGTGAGTGTCAATGTAGGGAACATCGCAATGGGCAGTGAGTGGCCTGTTCGTGTCCAGTCGATGACCAATACGCCAACCGACGATATCGAGGCCAGTGCGGCCCAGTGCCAACGTATCGCCTATGCCGGAGCCGATTATGCGCGGCTCACGGCCCAGGGCGTGAAGCAGGCCCAAAACATCGGTGAGATATCCCAGGTGTTGCGCCATCAAGGCTGCAACATCCCCCTGATAGCCGACATCCATTTTAACCGCCAGGCGGCACTTGCGGCTGCTCGTGTGTGTGAGGGCGTGCGCATCAATCCCGGGAATTTTGTGGATCCCGCGCGCACGTTCAAGCAGATGGAATATACCCAGGCCGAGTATGATGCCGAGTTGGCGCGGATACGCGAGGCGTTGTTGCCCTTTATCGCTGCTTGTCGTGAGAACGGCACGGCCGTGCGCCTGGGGGTGAACCATGGCTCGTTGAGCGACCGCATCATGAGCCGTTATGGCAATACGGCCGCCGGAATGGTCGAGAGCGTGATGGAGTTCCTGCGGGTGTTTGTGGCCGAACGGTTCCTCGATGTGGTTATCTCGATGAAGGCGTCAAACGTCGTCGTCATGGTGGAAGCCGTGCGGCGCTTGGTGGCCGCTATGGATAGCGAGGACATGCATTTCCCGCTGCATCTGGGCGTGACCGAGGCCGGATTTGGTGAGGATGGCCGCATCAAGAGTGCCGTGGGCATTGGTGCGCTGATGGCCGAGGGCCTGGGCGACACCATCCGAGTGTCGTTGAGCGAGGAACCCGAACTGGAGGTGCCCGTTGCCCGCAAACTGGTGGATTATATCGCCCCGCGTGGTTCGCAACAGCCCATCGAGGGCGAATATTGTGACGGCTATGATCCCTTGTCGCCCGAGCGTCGCCCGTCGGTCGAGGTGGCAGGCCGCATCGGTGGTGACCGCCAGCCGGTCGTTATCGCCAGCTACCGTCCCGACGAGGTTGACCGGGCCGTGTTGCAGCCCGACTTGTACTATAGCGGTGATGGCATGATAGACGGCATGCATCAATTCCTGGTGCCACTGGACCGGTGGAGTGGGGAGCGGAACGCATACCCCCTGCTCACGCTGGGCGAGTGGGAGCGGTGCCAGACGGCATCGCTGCGATTCCTGCAAGTGCCTGCCAGTACGCCCGTCGAGCGGCTGGAGTTCCTGCGTGGCCGCACCGACACGGTTCTGATCATCACCCCCGTGGGAATCAACATACCCGGCAGTGAGCAGGCGTTGACCCATGGTCTGACAGCCAGCGGCATTGATTGCCCGGTGATCGTGCGCAATACCTATGGCGACAGTTCCAGCGAGTGGCTGCAGGTCAAGGCTGGTGCCGACCTGGGTGCGGTGTTGCTCAACCGTCAGGCCGACGGCATCTGGCTTGAGGCCCCCAACATCCACAATAGCGTCGAGGTCATCAGGTATGCATTTGCCATCCTGCAGGCTGCGCGCCAGCGCATGACCAAGACGGAATTTATCTCTTGCCCCGGGTGTGGAAGGACCATGTTTGACCTGCAGTCCACCGTGCGCCGTGTACAGCAGGCTACCGCCCACCTGTCCCACCTCAAGATTGGCGTGATGGGTTGTATCGTCAACGGCCCAGGCGAGATGGCTGATGCCGATTATGGCTATGTCGGCGCGGCGGCCGGGCGCGTCAGCCTATACAAGGGCAAGCAGTGCATCGAGATGAACATTCCCGAGCAGGACGCCATCGACCGTCTTGTCTCCCTCATCAAGCAGAACAATGACTGGATAGATCCGGCAATGCCCGATATCAACTGATCAAAAATGAAGCATTTTCTTTTTCTACTGGTAATAGCGGCATCCCTGGCCTCGTGTACTCATGACAGTTTCAAGATCGAGGGCAGGCTGACCCACGTTGACGCGTCCAGGGTGAGGGTGCTCTTCCAGGGCGACTCGGGCCTGGTTGATGAATCGGTCAATCTGGACAAGGACGGCGCTTTTTCCTATGAGGGTAGCGCTTCACAGCCCGCCATCGTGTCGGTGCTGGATGCGTCGGGCTACCATGTCGGCATGGTGGTGGCTGTCAATGGTGACCACTTGAAGATTGAGGGAAACGCATCCCGTGAGTTGCAGGTCAAGATCAAGGGAAACCGCTTGAACGAGGATTGGCAACTCTTCAAGGACGAGCACGCCTCCTTTTATACCGACCCCAACCCCAGTCGCTTGAATGCGGCGATAGAGAAATATGTGAAGGAACATCCTGCCGACATGCTCTCGACCGTCCTGTTGATGGTCGATTACAGTGACTACAGCGACAGGGCCAAAGTGAATAGTATGCTCAAGAGCATTGAGGCCAAGGCTCGCCCGGCATCGCTGACGCGCGCGTTGCTGGACAATCCCCAAGCCCGAAAAGCAGAGGTCCTGCCCCGACTGATGACCCTGACCCTGGCCAAGCCGGGCGGCACGTTTGAGGAAGTGAAACTAACCGACCGTGTTACGCTCATCACCCTGTGGGCACAGCCGCAGTCCAATCCGAGGGCCTTGAGCCAGCAACTGCAAGGAGTGCTGGACGCGACACATGGCGCCGTTCATCTCATCGACGTCCTTACCGAGAGCGATACCGTGCGCTGGAGTGGGACGATTGCCGGTTGCCCTGGACAGCATTACTGGGCACCAGCTGGTCCCGTGGAGCAAGGCATACAACTGATCGGGCCGACGTCGTTGCCGTGGTATGCTGTTGCCGACAGCTCGGGACTTGTCACCTATTCAGGTCCCAATCTTACACTTGCAACCCAAGCGGCCCAAGCATGTTTCGCTCACCATTGATTGCCCGAGATGAAACCATCAAGGCGAAATCTTACCGAAAAATGGGGTATTTTTGCTTTAAATAGGCCTTTTCTATTTAAAATAAATAAGGTGGAAATTAAAATCTTGAGTTTTTTATGCCTCACTTGAAGAAAATGATGTATATTTGCAGGCTGAAAAAGACGTTTAAAGCGAAAATTAACAAAATTTATTAAATAATTAACAAAATGCAGACTAAAGGTTTTATTAGAGTCCTTACCATTGCACTGTTGTTGATTTGTGCTTTTTATCTGTCGTTCACCTTTGTGAGCAATCACTATCAGAACAAGGCAGAGAAGGCCGCGCTCGCTGCTGCAGGCATCACAAGTGCCGACACCAGCAACGATAAATACAAGGCAGCGCTGAATGGGTATTTGGATTCCCTCGCTAGCAAGAAGGTGTACCTTGGTTACTACACCTTCCAGCAAGTTCGTGAGAAAGAGTTGGGCCTCGGCCTTGACTTGAAGGGTGGTATGAATGTGACACTGCAAATCTCGGTTCCCGACATTTTGCGTGCTCTCGCGAACAACAATCCAGACAAGAAGTTTAATCAGGCCATTGACAATGTGTCTAAGAACCAGACCGCACAGGACGACTTTGTGGGCTCATTCTGCAAGGAGTACAAGAAATTGGCTCCCGAGGGAAGCCTGGCTCAGATCTTCCGCGGCATCGACAAGGTCAAGGAGAAACCCAATGCCACTGACGGAGAAGTCCAGAACATCCTCAATGAAGAGGTGAATGCTATGGTGGACAACTCCTACAAGGTGTTGCGTAACCGTATTGACCGCTTCGGTGTGGTTCAACCCAATATCCAGAAACTGCAGAGCACAGGCCGCATCCTGCTCGAGCTCCCGGGTGTGAAAGAACCCGAGCGCGTACGCAAACTGTTGCAGGGTGCCGCAAACCTGGAGTTCTACACGACTTATACCCTCTCGGAGGTGATTGGCTCTCTGCGTCAGCTCAGCGACCAGGCACAGGCCAGCAAGACCGTCAGCACTGACACCCCCGCCGAAGAAGCCGCTCCTGCCGAGCAGGCTGCTCCCGCCGAGCAGGCCGCTAAGGCCGCAGCCGACAGCGCAGCCAAGGCAGCCGAGAAGGCCGCTCCCGCCAATAAGGAGGCCGAAATGACCCTGGCACAGCTCATCGGCTTTGAGGCCCTGGCAAGTGCAGGCGCCGGATCGCCCGTTGTGGGTTATGTTTCAGTCCTGGACACCGCAGCCGTGAACCGCATTATTCACTCGCCCGTTGCCAAGACTATCCTGCCCAACGACTTGAAGTTGGCTTGGACCGTTAAGCCCGAGAAGGCCCAGAATGGTCAAGAGGTGTTCCAGCTTGTTGCCCTGCGCACCGTCAACAACCAGCCCGTGCTTACCGGTGATGTCGTTACCCGCGCTACCAGCGAGTATGACAACCTGCAGGGCCAGGTGGTATCAATGAACATGAATGACGAGGGTGCCCGCCAGTGGAGCCGCATTACCGGTCAAAACATCGGTAAGGCCATCGCCATCGTGCTCGATGACCAGGTTTACTCGTTCCCCAACGTGAACAGCCAGATCGACGGTGGCCGCTCGCAGATTAGCGGTCGCTTCACGGTCGAGGAGGCAAACGACCTTGCTAACGTGCTCGAGTCTGGTAAGATGGTAGCACGCGTGAATGTAGCCAGCGAGAGCGTGATTGGCCCGTCGCTGGGTAAGGAATCGATCCGCAAGGGTTTGATCTCGTTTATCGTAGCTTTGGTACTGTTGATGATCTTCATGGTTTGCACCTACGGCGTTTACGCTGGTAACATTGCCAACCTGGGTCTGTTGATGAACCTGTTCTTCACAATCGGTATTCTCGCCTCGTTCCAGAGCGTGCTCACCCTGCCTGGTATCGCCGGTATTGTGCTGACACTCGGTATGGCGGTGGATGCTAACGTGCTTATCTTTGAACGTTGCAAGGAGGAGTTGCGCGCCGGTAAGGGCCTGAAGGCCGCCGTCAGCGATGGTTACAAGAATGCGTTCTCGGCCATCTTTGACTCCAACTTGACCACCATCATCACGGGTATCATCCTGATTCTGCTCGGTTCGGGCCCCATCCGCGGTTTTGCCGTTACGTTGGTAATCGGTATCTGCTGCTCGTTCTTTACCGCAGTGTTTGCTACCCGTCTCGTCATGGAGCACTTTGTGAACAAGGGCACCTTCGACAAGATGACCTTCAACACATCGTTAACCCGTCACTTGATGGAGAACGTATCGTTCAACTTCATGGGCTTTGCCAAGAAGACCTCGGTTATCGTGTTGGCTCTCATCGTGGTCATTGGTCTGCTGTTCGCCCTTCGTGGTCTGAATCGCGGTATCGACTTCTCGGGTGGTCGCAACTTTGTTGTTCAATTTGATCATCCCGTATCGACCCAGGCACTTGATGCCCAGCTCGAGGAGCAGTTCCCCGGTGCGACCACGTCGGTTATCACCATCGATAACGACTCCAAGGTCCGCATTTCGACCAACTACAAGATTGACGTTACCGAAGAGGGCGTTGACGACGAGATCATGTCCAAGCTCTATGATGGCTTGAAGAGCGACCTGGGCTCGATGAGCAAGGAAGACTTCAGCATGTCTAACGAGAGCGTCGGCGTTGTATCGAGCGAGACCGTTGGCCCGAGCATCGCAAGTGACATGACTAACCAGGCTATATGGGCAGTATTGTTCTCACTGCTTGCTATGGCATTGTACATCCTGTTCCGCTTCCGCAACATCGCCTTCTCGATTGGTGCACTGGCTGCCGTAGCCTTCACCTCGTTTGTTGTCATCGGCTTCTACAACCTGCACGGCCTGTTGCCCTTCTCAATGGAGATTGACCAGACCTTTATCGCAGCTATCCTGACCGTTATCGGTTACCAGGTGAACGATACCGTGGTTGTATTTGACCGTGTGCGTGAGTATCGCAAGCTCTATCCCAAGCAGGATCTGTACACCACCTTTAACAAGGCCTTGTGCAGCACCCTGTCACGAACGACGATGACCTCTATCACGACCTTGCTCGTGCTGTTCATCATGCTGTTCCTGGGTGGTGAGTCGATCCGTAGCTTCATCTTTGCGATGATCCTGGGTGTGATCATTGGTACTTGCTCCTCACTGTTCATCGCTTCGCCCGTGGCCTACTGGATTGCCCGTCGCAGCGACAAGAAAGAGGCAGCTCTCGCAGCCGCCAGGAAGTAATTCCTGACCAGTAAAATAACGAGTCGGCTGGCGCAAAAAGACCAGCCAGCCGACTCCTTGATGCTCCTGTAGTTCAATGGATAGAATGGAGGTTTCCTAAACCTTAGATTTGGGTTCGATTCCCAGCGGGAGTACCAATTAAAACCGGCACTGATAGAATTCAGCGCCGGTTTTAATTATGCCTGTGGATGGGGATATATGCACTCAGGAGGGCTTGGCTTGGGCAATGATGTCGTCGTAGACGGCGATGACCTTGCTGATGTCGAAGCGGCTTTCGGCCAGCTTGCGGCTCTCGAGGGACATCTGCTGCCGTTGCTCATCGTTGAGTTCCAGATAGCGCGTGATGGCGTCGACGAGCGAGTTGACGTCCTGTGGCTCTACCAGATAGCCGTTGACGCCGTCGATGACGGTTTCGCGGCAGCCATAGATGTTGGTCGTGATGATGGGCTTGCCGCAGGAGCAGGCCTCCATGAGCGACCTGTTGAGGCCCTCGCTGTAGTAGGATGGGATGGTGATGACAGTGCCAGGGCGGCTGTATACCTCCAGCATGTTGCTGAAGGTGCCCAGGTACTCGATGTAGCCGTTTGCCACGTCACGATCGACCTCCTCGCGGGTGATGTTAGAGGAGGCGTCGGGCGAGCCGTCGGCAAAGGTGCCTATTGCCTGAAAACGCACTTTGTCGCCATATCGCTGCTTGATCTCTCGCGCGGCGTTGACAAACACGCGGTAGCCTTTCTCGGCAATCATGCGGGCGATGAACATGAAGGTTGGCACGTCGGCCTGGTTGTCATAGAATGGATAATTGTTGATGTTGACGCCCTCGCCGCCCTTGAGCCAAATGATTTTCTCCTGCGGGCACAGGCGCTTCTCGATGATGGTGTGGTAGTTGCTCTCGTTGAGCAGCATGACGTGCTGGGTGCACTTCATGCTCACGCGATAGAGTGCCCTGGCGATGAGAGAGCTGGCATCGTTGTGGGAGAAGGCATAGCCCAGCCCAGCCATCATGCACGAGTTGGGGATGCCTAGCAACTTGGCGGCAATGGCGCCGTAGATGTTGGGCTTGATGGTGTAGTTGAAAACATAGTCGGGCTTCTCCTTCTTGAAGATCTGGTAGAGTTGCTTGAAGTAGCTCAGGTTGTCAAGGATGCCTGTTGATGCTCGATTGGCGTCGATGCGGTACACCCTGGCCTGTGGCGGGATCTTTTCCAGGTCATCCACTAGCCTGACTGGGCACACGAGTATGACCTGGTGGCCGCATTGCAGGAAGTGCTTGATGATGTCTATCCTGAAAACGGTTAGGCCAAATGTGTTATTATTGTTAAATAGTATCTTCATTTTTCAGTGGCGGAGAAAGGTGTCAATGAGGAGTTATAGGATTATGATGTTGTTATTATTATTTGTTCTTGGTTTTGTTGGGCTTGCGGTGGAATCGGTCATACAACCAGGTGGGCATGGCCCACTTGAGCATCGGGACGATGACACTCTCGGGGTAGTGCCACCAGGGCAAGTGGAAGGAGCGGCAGATGAGGCACCGCATGTAGATCTCGTTGCGGCGGGCCTTGAAGTTGCGGCGTCGCGTCGCGTTGCGGTCGTCGCGCATCATGTAAAGCGGCTCTTCCAGGCAATATCCCTTGTAGCCCTGCTGGTATAGCTTGAGCCACAGGTGCTGGTCCTCGAGGCGCAAGAGGTAGTCGGACACGGTGTAGCCGCCGACGGCACGGTAGGCCGTGAGGCGCATCATCACCGGGGCGTGGCTGAAGGTGCGTCCATGCAGGAAGTCGAGCCCGGTGGGGTCGTTGTGCTGTCGTCCACGCCTGAACTCACCCTGCTCGTCGAAGTAGATCATGGGGCAGCTCACGAATGCGTACTCGGGATGCTCGTCAAGGAAACGCACTTCCTTCTCAAAGCGGTCGGGCAGAGAGATGTCATCACCGTCCATGCGGGCGACATACTCGGTGTCGGCGAGCTCGAGGCAACGGTTTAACGTGTGGTTGAGGCCCATGTTGTGCTCGTTCCTGATGAGGATGATGTTGTCGTGGCGCGCGGCGTAGTCGGCTGCGACCTGGTAGGTGTTATCGCTGGAGCCGTCCTCACACAGGATGACTTTGAAATCCTGGTAAGTCTGTGCGTAAAGAGAGTCAAGCGCTTCGACTAGCGTGGGAGCGCAATTGTAGATGCCGATGATGACTGAGATGCGTGCCATGTCTTTCTTACTTGTGACAAAAGTAGCAAAAAAACAGTTAATAACCGCACGTTGTGTTTAAAAAATGCGCGGAATGCCATATTTATGACAAAAAAGCACTGGGCCGTGCTGCCCAGTGCTCTGGTTTGGTGTAGTGTGTAACGCTTATTTCTTGAAATAGCGGTTGTAGAGGCCGGTAAAGCCCTGGCCGTGACGAGCCTCGTCGCGTGCCATCTCGTGAACAGTGTCGTGGATGGCGTCGAGGTTCTGGGCCTTGGCGAGCTTGGCAATGCGGAACTTGTCCTCACAGGCACCTGCCTCAGCAGCCATGCGCTTCTCGAGATTGGTCTTGGTGTCCCAAACGACCTCACCCAGCAACTCGGCGAACTTGGCGGCATGCTCAGCCTCCTCAAAGGCGTAGCGCTTGAAGGCCTCAGCAACCTCGGGATATCCCTCGCGGTCGGCCTGGCGTGACATTGCCAGGTACATGCCCACCTCAGAGCATTCGCCCTCGAAGTGTGCTTTGAGTCCTGCGAGAATCTCGGGGTCAACGCCCTTGGCAACACCCAGGGTGTGCTCGGCGGCATAGGTTACTTCCTCGTTCTCCTTGAGTTCTTTGAACTTCTCGGCGGGTTGTTTACACTGCGGACATTTCTCGGGGGGTGTGTCACCTTCGTGCACGTAACCGCACACGGTGCAGATCCATTTTTTAGCCATAATTTAAAATTGTGTGATTGTTGTAGTTATTAATTGTTGTTGTAAAGTTAAACAGATGATAGTTGATTAAACGGGGATTGGGAGTCGTTTACTCGGTCACTTCCTCAAAATCTTCGGGTCCAACGCCGCACAGCGGGCACTCTTCGGGCGGTGTGTCACCCTCATGGATGTAACCGCACACATTGCATTTCCATTTCTTCATTGTCGTGTCTTGTTTAATCGGTTAATAAAAATGATTCGTTGCTTACAAAGTTACATCACTCCATCGTTATATTCCAAATTTTTTATCGTTTTTTATGAAAATTACCGCAAATGGTTGGATTGGCGTGGTGTGGCCCGGGGGGGCATTGTGGCAGCCCGAGTGGGACTGCTCGTCCTAGAAATCGGATTAATGGATTAAGGAAAAGGAATCCCCGTGGCGCTCACGAAAGGGGGTGGGGCGCCGCGGGGATTAACCGTTTGTTGTTGTGAATGGTCAGTGGAATTAGCCGTTGTGCTTCTTCATGACCTTGATGAGGTCGAGCATCTTGTGGCTGTAGCCGATCTCGTTGTCATACCAGGAAACGACCTTGACGAACTTGTCGGTGAGGTAAACACCGGCGTCGGCGTCAAAGATGGAGGTCAGGGGGCAACCCAGGAAGTCGCTGGAAACGACCTTGTCCTCGGTGTAGCCCAGAATGCCCTTGAGCTCTCCCTCGCTGGCCTTCTTCATGGCTGCGCAGATCTGCTCCTTGGTAGCGGGGTTCTTGAGGTTGACGGTGAGGTCAACAACCGACACGTCGAGGGTGGGGACGCGCATCGAGATACCGGTGAGCTTGCCGTCGAGCTCGGGGATGACTTTGCCAACAGCCTTGGCAGCGCCAGTCGAGCTGGGGATGATGTTGCCACATGCAGCACGTCCACCGCGCCAGTCCTTAGCGCTGGGACCGTCAACGGTGCGCTGTGTAGCGGTTACCGAGTGAACGGTGGTCATGAGACCGCTCTCGATACCAAAGTTGTCGTTGAGCACCTTGGCGATGGGAGCGAGGCAGTTGGTGGTGCAGCTGGCGTTGCTGACGATGGTCTGACCGGCATACTTGTCGGTGTTAACTCCGCAGACGAACATGTCAGCCTGACGGCCGTCGTCACCCTTCTTGCTGGGAGCAGAGAGTACCACATACTTGGCACCAGCCTTGAGGTGCTGCTCGGCGCGGTCCATGGTGAGATAGAAACCGGTCGATTCTACGATATACTCAGCACCAATCTCGCCCCAAGCGATGTTCTGTGCCTCCTTCTCGGCGAAGATGCGGATGTGCTGGCCATTGACGATGAGTTCCTTCTTGTCCAGGTCATAGTCAACGGTGCCGTTGAAGCGGCCATGCATGGTGTCATACTTGAGCATATAGGCCATGTAATCAACGTCGAGCAGGTCATTGATACCTACCACCTCGAAGTCATTAACGTTCTCGGGCTCAAAAGCTGAACGGAATACAAAACGACCAATACGTCCGAATCCATTAATACCGATCTTAATTTTCTCCATAATCCTTTTTTAATGAATTTTAAATAAATAATGCAGATATATAAGTTTCTGTTTGTTTTTTTATTATCTTTGCAATGGCGTTAGCACTCGTACGACCGTCATTGCGCCGCAAAGTTAGCAAAAAATGTTGATATCGAGTGACAAAAAGCCGCTTTTGGAGGTTTATTAAGATTGTTTAATACTTAAAAGCTTGATTGGCAACGGATTTATAACATCATATTAATTTTTAAAAACTGAAGAATTATGGGTTTTGTAAAAGAATTTAAGGAGTTTGCCATGAAGGGCAACGTGATGGACATGGCCGTCGGTGTAATCATCGGTGGTGCGTTCGGTAAGATCGTTACATCGCTTGTTGACGATGTGTTGATGCCCGCAATCGGCCTGCTGACGGGCGGTATCGACCTGTCTGGCCTGGAGTATCATCTGCCTCCCGTGAGCGAGATGGTGGGTGAGGCCGCTTCGGTAGTTGGTGCCGAGGGTGCTGTTGATGCTGCTGCGGCTGCCGTGAACACGGCTACCGCTAACGCTGGCGTGGCTGCCGAGGCCACTGGTGCAGTCTTGAAGTATGGTGCCTTCATTCAGAACATCATCGACTTCCTGATCATCGCACTGTGCATCTTCTTGATGATCAAGTTCATGAACAAACTCATGCCCAAGAAGGAAGAGCCCGAGGCTCCCGCAGGCCCCACCCAGGAGGAACTGCTGGCCGATATCCGCGACTTGCTCAAGGAGAAGAAGTGATATCGCGCGTCCGGTAGGTAGTGACGTAAAGCGCGCCCATTGCCACAACAGACTTGTGGACGTGGGCGCGCCTGTTTTCTAGAGACAGCATGGTTAAAGCCACTCTCCCCAAAAAAAAGGCTGTGCCTCGTTGGAATGGGGCATAGCCTTTTGTTCGTTTAGGGTAAAGATGTTAGTCGTTGATTTTTAATAAACCAGTTCGGAAGGCTTTTCCGATTAACTCAGCCACGTTGCGCGAGTTGGTCTTGCGCAGTAACTGCTTGCGGTGGTATTCTACTGTGTTGGAGGAGATGAAGATTTTCTCTCCTATTTCCTTGCTGTTATACCCTGTTGACAGCAGTTCAAGTACTTCTCTCTCTCGGGAAGTCAGTTCGATTTTGGGGGCACTCATAATATCACGTTTTTTGATAAGTTGCTAATTATAACATAGTTGCAAAAATAAAAAGTAAAATGAATCAAACCAAACAAAATGGCAATAAAATAGACAAAATGATATCAAAACTATTTATTTCAGTAGAAAAATCTGATTAAATGCAACCAAATGTAAAGTATAACCGCTCATTTTTTATGGTTAAAAAGGGATTGCAGGTGGTGTTAGGCTGTCTATTTTTTTATTGCCACGTAGGCGTGGCTGTGATGCTTGTACTTGATGTTTGATACTTGTGTTTATGATTCAAAGTGTCACGAATCGTTAATAAATTATGTTGATTGGTAGTATTTTTTAGTAAAAATGTTTGTATTTGTGAGAAAATACCTATATTTGCGGCGGGATTTTAATATTTTTCTTGATATAAGGTAAATTTTCTCATACTCTAAAAACAATGATGCGGTTGTGGTTTTGTGAAAAATCATAGCCGCCTTTCTTATGTTTGTCGGGCTAGGTTGCCTAGTAGTTGATGATGGCCGTGTGGTCGTTGATCACACTCTCGTGCTTGGTCCCGATGTCGTTCAAATCCTCGAGGATACTGCGCAACACGAGTTTAAACGTTCCGTAGATGCGCAGGTGCAGTGCGGCCTTGACCAGCGGCTTGAGGATGCCCCTGACGGTTTTGTCGACGACATTGTCAACACCGTCGATGAGCTGTTCGATAAGCTGGCTGTTGTCGCTGCCGCCCTCGTTGCCCTCGGCAAAGGCGATGTAGGCGCGAGTGACGGGCTCCTGCAAATGGGTGAGCAGCAGGTTGGCGATGGCGTCGGGCGAGTCAGGGATGTTGACGTAGCGCATCACCCACGGGTGCTGGGCGCGGTAATTGGCTATGGCTTGGCTGATTTCCGGCCAGTAACGCGTGAGCACGCCTCGGGTCATGGTGGGGATGCAGTTCTGGAATGCCTCGCGGGCATGGTCGCTAAATTCCTCGTCGGATGGCAGGCTGTGCAATGTGACAGTTCGCAGTTGCAACTTGCCGATGGAGTTGTTGCATGTGGCAATGCGCCACTGGCACGGATAGCCCACTGCAGCGGCGGTGGCTACCTCGACCATGTCGCCGTGGCGGGTGCTCGTCTGGCTGATGTCACTGATGTGCAAATGGCCCGTGAAGATAACGTGCACGCCGGCTTCGATCAGGCGCTGGCACAGCTGACGGGCGTTGTCAACCATGTAGGGTGCTGCAAGTGTGTCCTCCATGTGGAAATGGGGCACCAGGTGGTGGTGCATCATGGCGATGACGCGGTGGCCGCTGGCGGTAGCCTTGCTGGCCTGTTCCACTATCCACTGCTGGCTGCTGGGTTCTAGGTTGCCGCTGGCCTTGGTGTGGTCACGGGCATCGCCTCGCGAGACGAAGGTGTTGAGCCTGTCCATGCAGGCGTCGATGGCCAGAATTGTGAGTTGGTCGTTCACATCGCGGCAGTAGCTCAGGGTGTCGCTGTCGCGTCTCGAGAGGTTGTCATAGCCCATGTTGCGGTAGATGTGGGCAAACTCGCTGCGGGTGATGGTGGCTGCCGCGGTGACGGTGGCGCCATCATACACCCTGGCGTCGGGGTTGTTGATGTCGTGGTTCCCGGGTACTACCAGCACTTGAATGCCTGCGTCCACGAGTTGTTGCAGCCTTGATGCCACCATCTCGTGGCTCACTCGCTCGCCATCCTTGGTCAAGTCGCCCGTGACCAGCACAAGGTTGGGCTTGAGAATCAGGATCTCGCCGATGAGCGTATCCAGTATCTCGGGGCTCTCGCGCAGCATCTTGCGGTCACGCGCCAGGTAGTCCTCGATGGCGTCACCGTCCTTGACCAGTAATCCTGGTGCCATCACATGCAGGTCACTGATGATGGCAATCTTGATTGAAGGTTTTGGTTGGGCTCTATTCATAGTGCTTGTATTCTTTGGTTATCGTTATTATAGCGTGAGGGTGAGGTGCAGGTCGTTGGTGCGGGATTGGTGCGGGGTCCCCACTGCGTTACGGTCCTCCAGAACACTGCGCATGAGGGGATCGATCTTGGGATACACGTCGGCGAGGAAGAATTCCCACAGGGCATCTGCCTGGTCGGGGGCAACTTCGGCAATCATGTTGTGAATGCCCTGCTTGCCCTGCTCGATGATGACGGCGTTGTCGCCCTCGTGCTCGTTGCCCTCGACCACGGCCAGCATGGCCCTCGATAGCACCTCGCTCAAGTGTCGCAGCACCAGTTGTGACGCCTGTTGCGGAGTCTCGGGCAGGCTCGTCTTGCCTCCGCCCACCTCAAGCATGCGTTTGAGCTGGCCCATGCGGCTTCCCAGTTTGTTCCACGCTTTATCGGTAAGCATGGTTGCCATGCCGGGAGTGGCGTTGATGATGCGTTGGCGGCCCTGCTGGCGCAGGGTGGGACAATCGTGCGTCGCCGTGATCCAGCGCGTGTCGATATTCAATGCGCGTCGCTTGCGGTCAAGCGTAGCAACGCGCATCGCAAACGGATAACAGATTGCCGATCCGGTTGCGACTTCGGTAATGGAGCCTGAGTGGTCATCATTATATAATGTGGCAGCATCGGTCACATGCAGGTGTCCGGTAAAGATGGTGTGAATGCCGGCCTGCATGAGTTGGCGGGCGATGCTGTCATGCCCCTGGACGATGTAGTTGGCCAGCAAGACCTCCTCGCGGTCGAAGTGGGGCACCAGATGGTGGTGCATCATGGCGATGACGCGCTTGCCCTTGCTGCGTGCCCGCTTGGCCTGAGTGATGACCCACTGTAGCGTTTCGGGCTTGATGCGCCCCCCGTTATAGTAGGTGTCGGAGCTGGCACCGCGACTGGTGAGCGTGTTCTTCTCGTCCATGTTGCTGTCGATGCCAATGACGACAATGCCCTTAATGGGTTCGCAGCAGTAACTCAGCGAGGCCGGGTCGCGTTGTGAGTCCTTACCGTAACCATAGTTGCTGTAGATCTGAGCGAACTCCTCGCGTGTGACGGTGGCTGTTGGCGTCATCTTGTCGGCGTCAAACCGGCGGGCGTAGGGGTTGTTGCAGTCGTGATTGCCTGGTATGACTAGCGCGCGGATGCCATGTTGGGCCATGCGGGCCAGGTGTTGAGCCATGCGCTCGTGGCTCAATCGCTCTCCATTCAGGGTGAGATCGCCGGTGATAAGGACCAGCGCCGGCCGATAACCAATGATGCTGTCGGTGATGGCAGTCATGATATCGTCGCTCATGGCCACCATCTTGGTGTCGCTGGTGTCGGCACGGTCGATCGCAGCGCCCTGAGTGATCAATGCGGGGCTGAGCAGGTGGGTGTCGCTGATGACGACGATGCGGTCAAGAGCCGACCGTGAAGTGGCTTCTATTGAGAGCAATGTGGTTAATATCATCAAAATCAGGTGTCTCGTTGTCATTGTTGTGGGATGTTTATGCATTTATTGTGCCAATTTATCGACCATGAAGCCGGCCTCTTGCAGATGACGCCAAAAACTGGGGTAAGACTTGGACACGACGTTGGCGTCGTTAATGACCAAGCCAGGGAACCTCACTGCCGCAGGCGCAAAGGCCATAGCGATGCGGTGATCGTCATGGGTGTCGATAACAGGATGGGCTGTGACCGGGATTTTCTCGCCATACCACGAAATGGTGTCATGGCCCTCAACCTTGAGGACGTAGCCCAGTTTTAACAGCTCCTTGCTCAGGGCCTCGATGCGGTCGCTCTCCTTGTGACGGAGTGTGCCCACGCCTGTCATGCGGAATGACCGCTCGAGCAGGCACAACAGTACGGCCCACGAGGGGACAAGGTCGGGGGTGGATGCCATGTCGGCAAATGCCGAGCAACAGCAACCGATGAAATGGCTGCTGTCGATCGTAGCGCCCGAAGCGTCAAACCGTGTGTCAAGCCCCAGCTGACGGCCCAGCTGCATCAGGTGGGCATCGCCCTGGATGCTGTCGGCAACGAGTCCCTGGAGAGTGAGGCTTGATTGTGGCAGTAGGGCCGCAATGGCATACCATGGTGCCGCGGCGCTCCAGTCGCCTTCGACAAGATAGGCCGAGCCCTGGTAGCCATTGCCGACGGTGACAAGGCTGCCGGTAATGTCAACATCGGCGCCCATGTCACGCATGACCGCTGCCGTCATGTGGATATAGGGTAGGGACACGATGTCTCCCGTGAGCAGAATGCCGCCGCCGCCCAGGACGGGCAATATCATCATTATGGCCGAAGCGAATTGTGAACTCACGCCAGCAGGCATGGTGATGTCACCACCATGCATCCTGGTGCCCGTGATGCGCAACGGAGGAAAGCCCTCATTGCCGGCATACTCAAGTCGCCCGCCCAGCGCTCGCAAGGCATCGACGAGCGGGCCGATGGGGCGCTGGCGCATCCGCTCATTGCCATCGAGAGTGACGGTGACTCCCTGGCGGGTGGCAAAATAAGCGGTCAAGAATCGCATGGCTGTCCCAGCAGCTCCCACATTGATGTCGCCGCTACCGGCCGATAGCGCCTCGACCATGGCGGTGCTGTCGTCGCACAGGGCGGGATGCAGCACCTGGCACTGGTCGCCAGACAGGGCGGCAATGAGCAAAGCTCGGTTAGTGATGCTCTTGGAGGAGGGCATGCCGATGGTTGCCCTTGCCCTAGTCGGAGCTGTGAGTTGAATGTTCATCGTCAAAAATCTTTTTTCTGTCGCAAATTTATGTAGAAAATCCCATTAAATAGCCAATAAGCGCAAAAATCCCGCTATTTTTCACTTTTTGCTAGCGCCAGTTCAGCATTCACGAAAATCTGTGTAATTTTGTAGGCAGTGAAATCTTGAAATTTTAAGGATAGAGACATGTTAACAAGAACGATAGGAGCAGCAGTTCAGGGTATCGATGCCATCAAGGTTGAGATTGAGGTAACGGTCGATTGGGGCTCTGGATTCATGGTAATCGGTTTGCCCGACACCGCAGTCAAGGAGAGTGCCGAGCGCGTGCGCTGTGCGATTCAGCAGGCGGGTTATCATTTCCCGGGCAAGAAGGTGATGATTAATATGTCCCCTGCCGATATCAAGAAAGAAGGATCGGCCTATGATTTGCCCCTTGCAGTGGGAATCCTTGCCGGTGACGAGGTGATTAGAACCGAGCGTCTGGACCGCTATATGCTCATGGGCGAATTGTCGCTTGACGGTAGCCTGCGTCCCATCAAGGGCGCCTTGCCCATGGCGATCCTGGCACGCCAGCTGCAGCTCGACGGTTTCATCGTGCCTCGAGACAATGCGCTCGAAGCGGCTGTGGTCAATAACCTGGATGTTCTGGCGGTTGACAATTTGTCTCAAGTCGTTGATTTCCTCAATGGGGATATTGAGCTGGAACCAACCGTGGTTGATACCCGGGCCGAGTTTGCCAAGGCTCAGGGAGTGTTCCCCTATGACTTTGCCGACGTCAAGGGGCAGGAGAACGTCAAGCGCGCCTTTGAGGTAGCCTGTGCCGGTGGGCACAACATCCTGCTGGTGGGCAGCCCGGGCTCGGGCAAATCGATGATGGCCAAGCGCTTGCCCTCCATTATGCCGCCATTAACCCTTGGTGAAGCCCTCGAGACCACCAAGATTCACAGCGTGGCTGGGAAATTGCCTCGTGGCACGACGTTGATGACGATGCGCCCATTTCGCAGCCCGCACCACACGATTTCGCCTGTTGCCCTGGTTGGCGGCGGCAGTTACCCCATGCCCGGCGAGATTTCACTAGCCCACAACGGCATTTTATTCCTGGATGAGCTGCCGGAGTTCAATCGCAGTGTCCTGGAGGTGATGCGGCAGCCGTTGGAGGACAGGATTATCTCGATTTCGAGGGCTAAATATAGTACCGAATACCCCGCGTCGTTCATGCTGGTGGCGTCGATGAATCCGTGCCCGTGCGGGTACTATGGGCACCCCAAGAAGAAGTGCGTCTGCAACGAGTACCAGCGCACGCACTACATGAGTAAGATTTCGGGGCCGCTACTCGACCGCATCGACCTGCAAATCGAGGTCCAACCTGTTGATTTCGAGCAGATGTCAAGCAAGGCCCCAGGCGAACCCAGCGCTGCCATCCGCCAGCGCGTCATCGCCGCCAGGATGCTGCAGGAGCGCCGCTTCAAGGACGAACCCGGCATCCACTGCAACGCCCAGATGACCCCGTCCCTGCTGCACAAATACGCCGAGCCCAACGCAGCCGGCCTCGAAAAGTTGAAAGACGCCATGGAACGCATGAACATGAGCGCGAGGGCCTACGACCGCATCCTCAAAGTCGCCCGCACCATCGCCGACCTCGAAGGCACCGCCGACGTCCTCGACCACCACATCATGGAAGCCATCGCCTACCGCAACCTCGACCGGCCGAGCTACATGGGCACTAACTTTTAACTGAAAAAAGCATGAAATAGTTTTTGTCATTCAGCAATTATTGTGTAATTTTGCGACATAATAATGTCGGAATATTAAGATAAAACTACAATAAGGTGTATGTATAACAGGATTATTAACCTTGATAACGAGTATAACGACAGCGTGTTCTTGTGGGGCGCACGTCAGGTGGGAAAGACAACCTGGCTGAATGCACAGTACCCCGCTTGTCGCACTTATGACTTGCTTCGGCCATCGGAATTTGAGCGGTTATTGCGTCGCCCGGAGATCTTGTCTGAGGAATTGGAGGGCTTCGGAGAGAACGATACTGTTATCATCGACGAAATCCAGAAACTGCCGCAATTGCTCGACGAGGTACACTCGCTGATACAGAGAAAAAACATTCGATTCATCTTGAGCGGTTCAAGCGCCCGGAAATTGAAGAGATTGGGCACGAACCTATTGGGTGGGCGGGCCACTCGTGAGCAGATGTTTCCTCTTGTCAGTGCCGAGATTCCCGATTTTGATCTCATTCGCGCTGTGAACAATGGCATGATTCCGCGCCATTACATGGTCGAAAACCCGAAGGAGCGCCTGCGTGGCTACGTCGGCATCTATCTCAACGAGGAGATACGTCAGGAGGCATTGACGCGCAACCTCCAGTCATTCTCGCGGTTCCTGGAGGTGGCGGCTCAGTGTGATGGCGAAATGTTGGTCTATAAGAACATAGCCCAAGACTGTGGCATTGATTACCGAACGGTGAAAGAATATTTTACCATTCTTGAAGACACCTTGTTGGGTTACCTTGTTCCCGGTTTCACGTCATCACGCAAGCGGCGGGCAATTGCAGCCCCCAAGTTCTACTTGTTTGATGTGGGTCTCGCCAATTATCTCACTCACCGTGGCTCACTGCGTCCAGGCAGCGATGACTTCGGGCACGCATTTGAGCATTTCATTATTCAAGAAATTATAGCCTATTTGGGATATAACCACATGGATGAGCGCCTCACCTATTGGCGCACATCTGGAGGATATGAGGTGGATGCCATCATCGGCGAAGGTCGAGTTGCTATCGAAATCAAAGCCACAGACGAAGCCAAGTCCCGTCACACGCATGGTCTGAAGGCGTTCAGCGAAGACTTCCCTGATGCCCGCTTGATCATCGTGTCGCTTGACAAGTACCGCCGTAAGATGAGCGGTGTTGACATCATCCCAGCCACCGAGTTCTTGCAAGACCTGTGGCAAGGAGGCATAGTGTAAGGTCGCCCGCACCATCGCCGACCTCGAAGGGCTTTTCATACAACTGAATAGTCTGAATTTTCGGCCTATAGGTCATTTATCTATGTATAGCTAAGTATTGAGGTGCAATGTTCAACGCGTTGTCAATCTGTCTGTTGCGACGTTTTCTGGACTCTGCTGGACAATAATAAGTGATTATAAAGTTTAGGCAGGAAAAAGGGTCGTTCCTTTTTCCTGCCTGTTTTCCCGCCCCCTGTGTAGCGGTGGGGGATTAGAAGATTTTGTAGGCGACTTTGACCTGGAGGCTGGGCCATGCATCGAGCCAGGAGAAGACTTGGGTGATGCCAGCCTCTTTGCCAGACGACTTGATTTCCTTGCCGTTGTTGAGAATGAACTTGGGTGAGCCCCAGAAGATGAGTCCCAGGTCGAGGGCGAAGCTGAGGCGGTGCTGCTGTGCGATGTGCTTGCCGACGCCGACACCCAGATAGGGCTTAAAGACGTTGGTCTTCATTCTCACATCGATGTTACCACGCTCGTCGGCGGTGAAGACGTAGTCGCCGAACTTGAGACCGATAGGGCTGAAGTGGGTGTTGAAGGCACGGTTGTAGTCCATCACCTTGTTATTGGCATCGTAAAGGAAATCGAGGGCTCCGTCGTTGGTGTTGCGGAAGTGGATAAAGTTCTTACTTCCAACGTAAAAACCTGCGGTGAAGTGGAAACTGTCGTTGGTGAAGGGATGCACCTCGGCCAGCATGAACATGTTCCAGAAGTTGGGCTTGGCAGCGAGCTCTACCTTGTCGGACATCTGAGCCCTGCGCACGGCATCGTCCTCGACCAGTGAATAACCTGCATAGTCCTCGGCTGTGTTGATGGCCTTGAACTTGATTTCACCGATGTGGAGACCCGAGTAGCCGGCACGCACGGTGACGAGCCTGTGCACGGGCATGGTGACGTCGATTCCAGATCCTGAAAGTCCCGTGTGGATACCGATTGACAGGTGGTTGAACAATCCGTCGGGGGAGTGCAGTTTGCTGTTATTATCTGTTTGGCTTTGCGCCGAGACGTTGACCGCGCTTAGTAAGGCGGTGAAAATGGCGAGGGTGAATATCTTGATTTTCATAGCGTAGTCCTATTTGAAGAATTTTTGATTCGATTTGATGAGGAGGTTGGTGAGAGACTGCGTGAGGGGGCGGAAGCCGTAGAGGTAGTCGCTCGTGTAGGGGGTGCCGCCGTTGACGATGGCGTGGACGTAGTCGTGGCAAGCCATGTCCATGGGCATGATGCCGACGGTGCCCTCGTTGTTGAGCAGGTCGTCAATGACGAGCGGGTGCAGGTTGGTGGCGTTGGTGATATAGCCGCGGGGCGAGACCTCGGTGTAGGCCGAGCAGTGGTTCACGATCCAGATGTTCTGGTCGCTTGCCGTTGCCTCGCGCGCACTGTGCATCATGTTGATGACAGTTTGCTTCTTGGTCTCCATGCGCTTCTCGGAGGTCGTCTTGTAGTAGTCCTGCTTGTAGAGCCTGGCCTTGATAGTGGTGTCTTCCATATTATAGATGGCGCAAGAGCGTTGAGCCACCGGGTCGATTTCCTCGTTGACATCGGGGTCCTCGTCGGGCCAGTCGCAGTAGGCGATGGGGTAGTGGAATGTGCTATTGAGCGGAACGAGGTTGTATCGGCTGAGGATCAGGACCTTTCCGCGCATCTCGCCCACGGTGATGTCGGGTCGCCAATTGTTGACGAAGAAGCCGTCATACTTGGGCTTGGCGAGAAGCCGGTGAAGGAGCAATGTCCAGTTGTGCTGGCTTTCCATGCCGTTGTCGGCCTGTATCTTGACGATGAAGAACTCTGAAGGATGCTTGGCGAGAAATTCCTTCATCCAGTCGAGCGACTCCTCAAACTTGACATCGACCTCGGTAAAGCCGTGAGCGAGCCTCAGTATCTGGCGATCGGCAGGGCTGGTGGCGAGGGTGTCGATAGACACCACGGGGCGGAAGTCAAAGAAACGGATGCCGCTGTTCATCTGCTCGTCAAAGGTGCAGAGCTGGCTGATTGCGGTCATGTTGGAGATGCTCTTTAGCCAGGGCTGGTAGAACCCCATTCCGGTCATGGAGTCGTGGGTGCCTGGAATGCTCAGTTTGCACACCTTGGTGTCATCCTTGACCATAGATAGCCAGTCGGTTAGTGGCGTGGCAAGGTCGTAGGGGTACTTGATCGAGTCTTGATAACCCTCGGAAAAGAGGAATGGGATGTTGAGTGTCTCCTCGTTGAAGGCGACTTCTGGATCGTCGCAGCTGCTGATCAATGCCGCAGCCAGGAGAGCCCAAACAATAACGTTGAGGTTTCGTTTCATTATTTATCAGTTAGTTTGTGGGTTTAAAATATGTGGTTGAATTATTAGCGAGTGGCGCCGCCCAGTGCGATGTAGAGCGCAATGATGCCTTGTGCGCCGTTGTACATGTTGATGGCTTCGTTGAGCTGGGCATTCAGGAGGGTTTCCTGTGCTGTGAGGACCTCCAGGTAGATGGCCTTGCCGTTGTCCATGAGTTCATGAGTGCCGCGATAGGCATCTTTCAAGACCTCTACCTGCCGATGGTAGTAGTCATGCTTCTCCATGGCGGCTTGGCAGTCGGCGAGTGCTTCATTGACCTGGTTACCGGCATCGATGACCGTCTGCACATACTTGTTCATCAAGTCCTCTTGAGCCAGCTGGTTGATTTTGAGGTTAGCCCTCAATTTGCCTTGAGCATAGATGGGCTGGGTGAGCGATGCCATGGCATTGAGCAGGATCTTGCCAGGGTTGACGATTGTGCCGCCAGCGTCGTTGGTCCATCCGGCTAATCCCTGCAGACTGATGGAAGGATAGAATGCAGCCCGTGCGGCTTGGGTGTCGTAGTAGGCCGCAGCCATGGCATAGTCGGCCAGCTTGACGTCGGGACGGTATTGCAGCAGCATGGCCGGCACTCCCGTTTGTAACTGTTGTGGCAGAGCGTAGTATCCCAGGTGGTTGCGCTCGATGTGCCGCGGAGTGATGGCCAGCAGGCTGCAGATGGCGTTCTCTACTTGACGGATATTGCGTCCCGTGTCCACAATCGACGTTTTCACGTTCAAGTAGGACGCTTCCATCTGGTTGACTGCCGTGGAATAGGCCTTGCCGTTCTCCCAGAGTGTCTTCTGGGTCTCGAGCGAGATATTCCACAGGCTGTCGGTAGCCATGAGTATTTCCAGTTGCTGGTCGAGAAGCAGCAAAGTGCAGTATTGTTGCGCTACAGCCGATATGATGTTGGCCTTGACAGCTTGTTCGGCAGTCTTGGCTTGCAGGAGGAACACCTCGGACTTGCGTTTGTTGCTCTTGATTGACCCGAAGGCGTCAATATCCCAGTTGACCTGCAGCGGCAGGTTGTAAGTCTTGGCCGCCGCGCTGCCACCGTATGACGAGATGGCGCCAGAGGGTGAGAAAAACACCGACGGGAAAAAGGCTTGCTTGGCAGCGGCGAGCGATGCTTCGGACTGCTGAATTGCGATACGCGCCGAGTTGATGTCGGTGTTGCGTATCAGGGCCGTGTCGATGAGCCGTTGCAGTAGCGGGTCGGTGAAAAATTCGCGCCAGGACAACTGAGCCATCGAGGTGCTGTCTCCCGTCAAGGTGACATTCTCACCGAACACGTCGGCAGGCACTGTCGCTTGGGACTTATACTCACTGTGCAAACTCTTGAGGGTGTTGCAGCCCGCGAGTGATAAGGCCGCAACACACAAGATGATGATATTATTGAATGATTTCTTCATATTCCAATTCTCATATTCTTATATATAATCATTCCTCATTTTTCACTTCTAACTCCTCAATTTTCCCGCCTTGATACTTCTCATGTAACCGCTGGAAGAATATGAAGAACACAGGTACCACATAGAGCAGTGCGAGCGTGCCCACTGCCATACCAGCGGTAACGCCCAGAGCGAGCACGCGGTTACCGTTGGCACCGGCGCCACCGGCTATGATGAGCGGAATCATACCCGCAATCATCGAGACGACGGTCATCAAGACGGGGCGCAGACGCTCCTCACAGGCGGCAAATGCCGCATCACGGATGCTCAGACCCTGAGCACGTCGCTCCGAGGCATACTCGGTAATCAGGATGGCCGTCTTGGCCAGCAGACCGATGAGCATGATGACACCCGTCTGCAAGTAGATGTTGTTCTCCATGCCCGGCAGGTGTAACCTCGAAATCAGCCAGATGGCGCCAAATGAACCCATCAGACCGAAAGGCACGCTGAGCAGTACCGCCCATGGGGTGAACCACGAGTTATAGAGGGATGCCAGGATGAGGAAGATGAGGATGACACAGATGACATAGATCAAGGCAGTGGCATTGGAGCCGGATGTCTCTTCGACCTCGCGAGACATGCCACCGTACTCATAGGTGTATCCGCTGGGCATCTCCTGCTTGAAGACCTCGGCGATGGCCTTGTGTACATCGCCCTCGGAGGCTCCACTGGCGGGCATCACGCCACAGGTGATGCTCTGGAACAGGTTGAAGTGCTCGACCGATGCCGACCCGACGACCTCGGTCAAAGTGACGAACTGGGAAATCGGTGCCATGCTGCCACCCTGCACGCGCACGAAGATATTGTTGAGCGCCGAGGGGTCGAGGCGGTATTCGGGCGCAGCGTTGGCCATGATGCGGTACACCTTACCAAACTGGTTGAAGTTACCCACATAGGCACCACCGCAATAAGCGCCAAGCGTATTGAGCACCGAAGCCGGTGTGATGCCGGCGCGGTCGCACTGTGTAGCATTAATATCGACTTGATACTTAGGGAAGCGCTCGGAATAGGCCGACATGGCCATCATGACTTCAGGACGCTCGTTGAGCTTGGCCAGGAACTTGGTAGCGTCGGCGTTGAATTCTGACATCGGGCGGTCCTGCACGTCTTGCAGCACCAGGTTCACACCGCTGTTGGAACCGTAGCCTGGCACTTGAGGCATCTGGAACGGGATGACTGTCGCATTCTTGATATCGCTGCAGTCCATGGCAAAGCGCCCAAAGACGAGCTCGATGTAGTGATTCATGCCCGAGCGGTCGCCCCAGTTCTTCAGTCGGACGATGAACGTGGCATAGCAGCTACTCGAGCTGCTGGCCATCATTCCGTAACCGCTGACCACGGCATAACTCTCCAACTCGGGAATCTTCTTGACCTTCTCCTCTACCTTCTTGACGATCTCCTGTGTCTCATGCAGGGTGCTGCCCTCGGGGGCACGCACCTCGGCAAAGAACACGCCCTGGTCCTCCTGGGGGACAAGACCCGACGGCAGACCGCGCATAAAGAAGACGAGCAGCACGGCAGCGACGGCGAGCAGCGCCCAAGCCAGTTTGGGGCGCTTGATGAAGCCGCCCACGCTCTTCTTGTACTTGTTGAGGATGGCGGTATAGCTGGCGGTATAGGCCTTGGTGACGTAGTAGTTCAGGTTCTTCTTCTCCTTGTTGTCCTTGGAGTAGCGCATCATGATGGCGCACAGGGCAGGACACAGCGTCAAGGCCGACACACACGACAGGCCCACCGACGATGCCAGCGTCACGCCAAACTGGGTGAAGAACGACCCCGATGTGCCGGGCATGAAGGCCACGGGGATAAACACTGCCATGAACACCAGCGTACACGAGATGACGGCAACCGACACCTCGCTCATAGCCTCGCGGGTGGCGCGCCGTGCATCGGTGATGCCGCTCTCCATCTTGGCCATGACGGCCTCGACGACGACAATGGCATCATCTACCACGGTACCGATAGCCAGCACCAGTGCAAATAGCGTGAGGATATTGAGCGAGAACCCCGCGAGTTTCACGATGGCAAACGTACCCAGCAGCGACACGATGATCGACAGCGAGGGGATGATCGTCGCCTTGAAGTTCTGCAAGAAGAAGTACACCACGAGGATGACCAGGATGATGGCGATGACTAGCGTCTCGATCACGTTGTGGATAGCGGCAAAGAGGAAGTCGTCGCTGGTCTCCAGGATCTCGAACTCCAGGCCGGCAGGCATGGTGGGCTTCAGTTCCTCGTAGAGTTTATTGATGCGAGCGTTGACCTCGGTAGCATTGGCCCCCGGGGCCTGGAATACCATGTAGATGGTACCTGGCTTGCCGTCGATGTTTGACGAGTAGTTGTAGCTCACGGCACCGATCTCGACCTGAGCCACATCGCTCAGGTGCAGCAGGTGGCCGCCTTCGCTTGTTCGCAACACGATATCGTTAAACTCCTCGACGGTCTTCAAGGTGCCCTTGTACTCCATCGAGTACTGGTAGGCATTCTCGGACTGCTCACCCAGCGAGCCCGTCGCGGCAACAAAGCTCTGACCGCCGATGGCGGCGAACACGTCGTTGGGCTCGAGTCCATACTGCGCCATGACGTCGGGCTTGAGCCAGATGCGCAGGGCGTAGGTGTTACCCAGCGACATCACGTCGCCCACACCGGTGATGCGCATCAATCGGGGTCGAACGTTGATATCGATGTAATTGGCGATGAAGTCGGCGTCATACTTGCCGTCCACGCTCTTCAGGGCTCCGATGTGCAGGATGTTGTTCTGCTGTTTCATCACCTGGACACCGACCTTTGCCACCTCGGCGGGCAGCAGTGCTGTGGCTCGGCTGACGCGGTTCTGCACGTTTACAGCAGCCAGGTCAGGGTCGGTACCCTGCTCAAAATAGACCTGAATCGATACATCACCCGATGCCGAAGCCGAACTGGTGATGTAGGTCATGCCTGGCACGCCGTTGATGTTTTCCTCGAGCGGTTGAATCACCGACTTCATGATCGTGTTGGCGTCGGCACCGGTATAGGATGTGGAGACTTGAACGGTTGGCGGTGCAATGTTGGGGTACTGCTCGATGGGCAGTGTGCCGATGCAGATGGCACCCACCAGCGTGATGACAATCGATATCGCACATGCCATCACATAACGGTTGATGAAGATGTTGTTCTTCATAGTCCTTTATTTTTCTTTTTTGGGTTCAGCGGGGAAAAGGACGCGCTGGCCTTCCTGCACGTTGCCCGCGCCGATGGTCACGATGCGGTCACCCACATTCAAGCCCTCGGTCACGACGACATCCTTGCCATTGCCGATATCGGTCGTCACTACGGCAACGGCGGTAGCGGTGCTGTCGGCCTTCACCTTATATACCAGCGTCTTGTCTTGCAGGCGCACTAAGGCCGCTTGCGGAATCACCATCACGTTCTGCACGCTATAGGGCAAGACCAGCGTGCCCTGTATGCCCGAGAACAGCTGTCCCTCGGGGTTGGGGAAAGTGGCCTTGCAAGCCAGGGTACCGGTAGTGGCATTTACCATGCCTGTCAAGCTCGAGACGCGTCCCTTGTGCTGATACTCGGTACCGTTCTTCATGATGAACGTCACTTCGGGTATTTGGGCTATCAGCTTGGCCTTATCGCTTTGGGACACGCCTTCCTGTGCCATCTCCTCGATAATTGACTCAGGCACCGAGAACTCGGCCTCCATCTGCCTGTTGCCGCTGACGATGGTCAGTTCAGTCATGGGCGTCACCTGGTCACCGGCATGGACAGGAATCTCGCCAATGACTCCTGACACTGGCGACGTGATCGTGCAGAAGCCCAGGTTCACCCTAGCGTAGTTGACAGCAGCCTTTGCCTGGCTGACCGAGGCCCTGGCCTGGCTGACGGTTGCCTGGGCCTGCTTGTAGGTGTTGAGAGAACTCTCCAGCATGTAATTGCTGACAATCTTTTTATCGAACAGGTTCTTGTTACTCTCATACTCCAGCTTGGCGCTGTTGGCCTGGGAGATGGCGGCTTGGAGATTGGCGTTGGCGGCTTGGAGATTGGCTCTTGCCGATTCCAATTCGTGCTGTGCATTGCGAGAGTCGATGGTGAAGAGGGTCTGCCCCTTGCGCACCTGTTGTCCCTCGGTCACGTAGATTTTCATCAACTGGCCGCTCACCTGTGGTGTGATGGTTACATCGGCCTGACCCTTCATCTTGGCGCTGAATTTGACGGGCACCTCGATGTCGGATTTTTTTACAGTCATCGTTTCATAGGACGACTGCTTTTCCTTGGGCATATCGACGCCGCAGGAGTTCATGAAAAACAATGCCATGATAATGCAAGTCCATTGCCAGATAGTGTTCCTTGTCATAATGATAGTATATATTTTTGTTATTTGATAGTAATTTATCTTATTTTGAAATGACTTCCTGTATGTAGTTATCCACTTACTTCAGAACCAGAAGGCTGGCAATGAACATGTAAAAAAAAACAGAGAGGAATAGACCTAATAATATAGTTGTCAAGAAGGAAAAATAGGCCATATTCTTCATCTACACGCTCATTGCACCTAAATTCATTTTTTTAATGTGTCTATACACTTTAAAAAACTAAATAATCTGAAAAATTGTGCAAAGAAAACAATTTTCCTACAAAAAATGGCTAACATGCGTGTTAAAAATATTGTACAACCTAAAAAATGGTTGTAATTTTGCAAAATAATTCGTAAATCAGTATATATTTTAGCACACAGTATAGATGTCACAACTTGAACCGTTAATTGCCGACCTCGCGCTGATTCTCATCAGTGCAGGTGTCATGACGCTGCTTTTTAAGAGCCTTAAGCAGCCAATTGTTTTGGGTTATATCGTGGCGGGCTTCCTGGCCTCGCCCAACATGCCCTATATGCCCAGTGTAACCGACATGCACGGCATCCACGTGTGGAGCGAAATCGGTGTAATCTTCCTGCTGTTCGCCCTGGGCCTGGAATTCTCGTTCAAGAAGATACTCAAGATGGGTGCGGCCCCCATCATTGCCGCCGTCTCGATCATTCTAGCCATGATGTATGTCGGCTCGTTTACCGGTTCCCTGTTCGGTTGGAGCGATATGGACTGCATCTTCCTGGGCGGCATGCTGGCGATGTCGTCCACCACGATCATTTTCAAGGCATTTGACGATATGGGGCTTCGCCAGAAACGCTTTGCCGGACTCGTGCTGAGCGTACTCATTATCGAGGACATACTGGCCATTGTGCTCATGGTGATGCTCTCGACCCTTGCGGTGAGCAAGGAGTTTGAGGGGTCGCAGATGCTGGGTTCCATCTTGCAGCTGGGCCTTTACCTCGTGCTGTGGTTCACGGTGGGCCTCTATTTCATCCCTATGGCACTGCGCAAGCTCAAGCCGCTGTTGAACAGTGAGACACTGCTCATCGTCGCCCTCGCCCTGTGCTTCGGCATGGTGGTGGCGGCATCGGCAGCAGGCTTCTCGGCCGCCTTTGGCGCCTTTGTGATGGGCAGCATCCTGGCCGAGACGGTGGAGGCCGAGACTATCGAGCATCTGGTTTCGCCCGTCAAGAACCTGTTCGGAGCGATCTTCTTTGTGTCGGTGGGCATGATGGTTGACATGCAGCTCATCATCGAGTATATCGTGCCGATTATCAGCATCATCGCCGCCGTCATCCTGGGCCAGACGATCTTGAGCACCTGCGGTTTCCTGCTCTCGGGCCAGTCGTTGAAGACGTCGATGCAGTGCTCGTTCTCGCTGACCCAGATTGGTGAGTTTGCCTTTATCCTCGCTACCCTGGGCACCTCGTTGCATGTCACCAGCGATTTCCTGTATCCCATCGTGGTGGCCGTGTCGGTATTTACCACGTTCACTACACCCTACATGATACGCCTGGCCGAGCCGGCCTATAAAGTGGTGGCGCGCGTGCTGCCCGCCAAGTGGATTGCCAGGCTGGAGCGTAACACCAATGAGAAGGACGAGAAGGTCTCAGACGAACTGCAGCAGCTATATAACAGTTGTTTCAAGCGATTTGTTTTCGTCATGCTCATTAGCTGTGTGCTGTGTGTGGCCATCATGGCCGTTATGCTCTATTACGGTGAGCCGCTCATTGCCGACATGGTGCCTGAGCGATGGGTTCACCCAGTCACCGCCGTCATTACCGCCCTGTTGTGCTCACCCTTCTTGTGGATGATGATGCGTTCCGATGGCGACAGCCCCGAGGTTAATAAGTTGTGGGACAGCGGTGCCCACTGGCGCGTCAGGCTGACGGCCTATGGCGTGCTGCGCTTCTTGATCACGGCCGTCTTTGTCAGCTTCATCGTCGATTATGCCGTTCCCTGGACCAGCTGGCTGGGCATGTTTGCGTTCGTGGCCATCCTGTTCATCGTCTACTTCTCGTCGACGCTGGAGAAGCAGAGCGAGCGCCTGACCAAGAATTTCACCGACAACCTGAGCGCCCGTGAGAAGATGAACGACAAGGCAGGCAGCTGATGTCTTCTGAGTCAGAGCAACGGGACAGATGAATGCCCTGGGCACGATAGAAATCGGTGTCAGTTCGACAAATCGAGTCTCGTGCAAAGCATTAGCCAATGAATTCCGGCAAATTGATTGTCAGAGAGTGGGCATTCTGCTTGCTGGACTGGAATTAGTGGTAGAGGAAGCGCTTGATGCTCATTTTGGGTGTCTTCTCGAAGGGCTCGGCCATGAGTTCGACGCTTGTTATCTTGCTGTAGGCCGGGAGTGACTTGTTGGCCTCGTCGCGTATCTGCCCGGGGATGGCTGCTCTGGTCTCGTCGTCGATGTCATCGGGCAGCTCGCTGTAGACGAGAGCCACTATCTTGCCGTCACGATCCACGACCAGGCACTCGGTGACGTGCTTGCAGTTAGCGAGCACCGCCTCGACCTCCTCGGGGTAGATGTTCTGGCCCGACGAGTTGAGGATCATCGACTTGATGCGCCCGCGGATGAACATGTTGCCATCCTTGTCCATCACGCCCAGGTCACCAGTGCGGAACCATCCGTCCTGGGTGAAAGCAGCGGCGGTGGCTTCGGGGTTCTTGTAGTAGCCGATGGTGAGGTTGGCCCCCCTGGCCTGGATTTCGCCAGGCACATGAACCGGGTCGGTGGAGTCGATGCGGATTTCGTGGACAGGTTTGCCGCATGATCCCGGCACAAACTTGGTCCACCATTCATAGCCCAGCAGCGGGCAAGCCTCGGTCATTCCATATCCCACGGTATATGGCAGGTGAATCTTCTTGAAGCACCGCTCGGCCTCGGGGTTGAGAGCGGCACCACCCATGATGAAGCACCTTACAGCGCCGCCAAAGGCTTGGATCACGCTCTTGCGGACTTTCTTGTATATCAGGTTGTTGATGCCGGGAATAGCGAGCAGCGCCTTGGCCTTCTCGAGAGCCGGCTTGATGGCGTTGGCATAGATTTTCTCCATGACCAGCGGCACGGTTACCACCATATAGGGCTTGATGTCGCGCATGGCCTTGAGCAGGGTGGTCGGTGACGGCGTTTTGCCCAGGAAATAGACAGTGACCCCATCGACGTTAGGGTGGATGAACTCGATGGCCAGGCCGTACATGTGGGCCAGAGGCAGCATCGACACGACGGTCTCTCCAGGATGGTTCGGGAAGTGCGAGTTGGCAAACTCGTCGGTGTCGGAGATGGCGCCATAGGTGAGCATTACCCCCTTAGGGTTACCCGTTGTTCCGGAAGTGTAATTGATGATGGCCACGTCGTCAAAGTTGTCGGTGGCAAAGGTCACTTGCTCGGGCCATATGCCATCGGGATAGCGTTGTTCAAAGGCCTGCTTGCGTTGTTCCCACGCCATAGCCACTTGCTGGTCGCGATGCCATAGCAATTTCCCGTCCTTGACGTTAATGGCCGCTTTGAGGGTGGGCATGTCGTCGGGAATGAGTTTTGCCCAGATGTCATTGTCAACAAATAGGACCACACTATCGGAATGGTTGGTGAGCGTGATGATGTTATTGGGGTGGAAGTCGGCAAGCAAAGGAACCGCAATGCGGCCATTCACATTGATGCCCCAAAAGGTCATCGCCCACCTGGCCGAGTTGCGCGCGCAGATGGCGATTTTTTCTCCCTTGCCAATTCCGGCAGTGTCAAGGAAGATGCCGAACCTCTCGATATCGGTAGCCAGTTGGGCATAGGTGAACGAGTCGCCATTATAGTCACACAGGGCTTTTTGTGTCCATTGTTCGCGGATGGTTTTTTCCAGATTTGTTAGATAGTGCCTCATAAAATCCAAGTTTTGTTAATCGACAAATGGTTCGGTCTCATGACGATAGAACCTCAATAAAGATTCAATTCATTCAGCCAAAAGTACAACTTTTTTTTAAATTATCGCATTTTGGTGATTATTTCTTTGTTTTTTTTATTGGCGAGACCTTGCCGCCTGTTGTGCGGGGAGAAGAGCGTGAATGATTGTCCAATGAGAGAAAAGAGATGGTGACTGAGGTGTTGAAAGCATGATGATCTCTCTTCTGGCTGTTGCTGTATATGTCTGTTATACAGTGTTTTGCTTGATTTTGTTGCTCGGGAGGCAATGCGATTGTTATGGACATGATTAGCTTGGCAACAGTAGTCAAGTGCTGGTCTGCCAGCCGCGTAAGATAGCGTATACCAGAGACCTGATTGCCACTCGTGTGGTTTGGCAAGTCGGGGAAAATGAGTTACCTTTGTAGCGTGATCTATAATAAAATAATTGGTAACGATGAAATATTATGTTGTAGATGCGTTCACCAGTGTGGCGTTTGGCGGGAATCCCGCTGGAGTGGTATTGCTTGATGGCGACTTCCCCAGTGAGAAACTGATGCAACAGGTTGCAGCCGAGTACAGGTATAGCGAGACGGCCTTTGTTCAACAGAACGGCGAGAAGGAGTTTACCGTGCGCTATTTCACGCCTGCAGGTGAGGTGGACCTGTGCGGTCATGCGACAATCGCGACATTTGGTGTGCTGTGGAAAGAGGGCATAATCGCTGCCGGTAGCCGTTGCATGAACCACACGCTTGCCGGCGATCTGCTGATCGAGGCGGGCGAGCAAGTGATGATGCAGATGGCGCCACCACGTGTGCTTGATGTCGTTGTGGATGTGGCTCGGCTATACCCGATCATGCAGGGGAGCCAGGCGGAGCCGCAAGCGCCGTCGATGGCATGTGAGGTGGTATCGACAGGCTTGCCTGACATCATCATGCCCGTCACCGATAGGGCGGCACTCGATGCCCTGCGACCCGATATGGATGCCCTGGCGGCCTATAGCAAGGAACTGGACGTTGTGGGCGTTCACGCGTTTGCCATGAGTGACGATGGCTATACGGCCCACGTGCGCAATTTCGCGCCTCGATATGGTGTCCCCGAGGAATCGGCCACCGGCACGGCCAATGCCGCTTTGACCCACTACCTGTGCCGCCATGGCCACGTTAAAGAGGGACAGCAGTGCCGATACCTGCAGGGCGAGGCCATGTCGCGCCCGTCGGTGATCACGACGAGCGTGCGCGGCGGCGGCAGCATCTGGGTTGGCGGCGAGAGCTTCATCATTGCCAGTGGTGACTTGCTGGTTTGATTAGGCGTAATTATTGCCTATTGTCGTTGCGAAATCACAATCATATATTGTATATATGCGGTTATCAGTGAAAAAAATAACTTTAAATTGTTAGAAAAATGAAAAAGGTTTATTCTACATTGTTTGTTGCAATGCTGCTTGTGTGCTCAAGTTGCACGACCGGTTTACTCAATGGCCTGGGGTCAGGAACGAGTGGCGAGTCGGGCAATAGCACGCTGGGTAACGTGTTGGGCTCGGTGCTGGGTGTGCTGGGCTCACAGAACACTGTTGACGGCTTGCTCGGGCTGGTGATAGGCAGTGTCAAGGTGAGCGAGAGCGAGCTCTATGGGTCATGGTACTATACAGAGCCTGGTTGTGCCTTCACGAGCGAGAACCTGCTGGCCAAGGCCGGCGGTGCGGTTGCTGCCGAGAATTGTAAAGAGAAAATGCAGTCGGTTTACAATTCCCTGGGCATCAGCGCCCAGAACACGCAGTTCCAGTTCACCCAAGATCATCAGTTTGCTGCCAAGGTAAAGGGCATACCCTTGAGTGGAACTTATACCTATGATCCCTCGACGGGCACGATCAAGCTCAAGACGATGCTTTTCAGCTCCAATGCCTATGTGACCCGCACGGCAGGCGGTTTGGCCTTGACGTTTGAGAGCAAGAACCTGTTGAAGGTGTTGCAGGCCGTTGCTGCCCTTAGCGGTAACAGCACGTTGAAGACTGTGGGAGACCTGAGCAAGCAGTATGATGGAGTGCGTTTGGGTTTCGAGATGGCTCCAGCCAGATAAGGCATTGATGTCGCGCTCCCCCGTGCTAGGCTGATGGGGATTGGTTGAACTGCTATATCATTGCCATGAGTTATTGCCCGCAGTGAATAGCGTCAATTCTTATTTCTTGAGCGAGAACTCAAAGCACATTCCCCCCCCCTGGGCGGGGAGGGCCTTGATTGTGCCGCCGTGCAGCAGGACGGCGTTCTTGACAATGGCAAGTCCCAGTCCTGTTCCTCCCAGCGAGCGGCTGCGTCCCTTGTCGATGCGGTAGAAGCGCTCAAAGATGCGCGTCAGGTGCTCTTGAGCGATGCCGACGCCGTTGTCGGCAAATGTGAACAACCATTTGTCGAATTTCTCCTGGACGTCAATTTTGATTGTCGTGTCGTTGCCCGCATAGTTGATGGCGTTATCGATGAGGTTGCGGAAGATGCTGTAGATGAGCGATTGGTTGCCGTTGATTATAATCTTTTGTGGCAGGTAGTTGATCACGTTGATGTGTTTTTTGCTGGCGGCGAGTGCGGTTTCCTGTATCACCTCGCTGACGATATCGGCCACATTGATGGACTGCATCTTGATCATGTCGGTGGCATAGTCCATGCGGTTGAGCGTTGAGATGTCCTGCAGTAATGACGTGAGTCGTTGAGCCTGCGACAATGTGCGCTTCAGAAACTGAGTGCGAGTCTCGTCGTTCATGTCGGGATGCTCGAGTATGGTCTCGGTATATCCCAGGATGCTCGCGATGGGTGTTTTGAGCTCGTGGGAGATGTTCTGGGTGAGCTGCCGCCGCATGATGTTCTGCTTGTCGGCTTGTTCCTGGCTGATGCGCTCATCCATGCGCCTGGCGTAGCGGTGCAAGAGGAATCCCAGTCCCACTAGGACGACGAGCGAGAACAGTAGCTGGTGCAGGTCGCTCGTCTGGTCAAGTGGCTCAAGCACCGTGCGGTCGTAATCCTCGAAGGCGATAAAAATCAAGGCGTAAAGGATAAACACCACCATTACGCTCAAGAACATCTTGTTGCCCTCGGTCAACTTTTTCATACCCCGATGAATTGATATCCAAATCGATGTCGGGTAATGATGCAGGAAGAGTATCGCCCGATTTTCTTGCGCATGCGGGTGATGTTGACGTCGACGGTGCGGTTGGTCACGATGACGTCGCTGGGCCACACCCTCTCGAGGACCTCCTGGCGCGAGAAAACCTGCCCTCGGTTCTCGAGCAGCAGTCGCAAGAGGTCAAACTCGGTTCTGGTGAGCGACACGGGCTGCTTGTCGACGCTGACGGTCATCTTGATGAGGTCAAGTCTGAGCCCCTCGTATTGCAGCACGGTGGGCTGGGGCTCGACGTCGGTCGAGGTGCGTCCCAGCACCGCCTTTACCCTTGCCTTGACCTCCTTGATTGAGAAGGGCTTGGAGATGTAATCGTCGGCCCCGAGTTCAAAGCCTTGCAACACATCGGCCTCGCTGCCCAGAGCAGTGAGGAAAATAATGGGGATAGAGGCTGTCGCCTTGTCGTTCTTGAGATGTCGTGCCACGCCAAATCCTGACATGCCTGGCATCATCACATCGAGCAGCAGCAGGTCATATCGCGAGATGTCTTTTCTCAACGCTTCCTCGCCAGAGTTGGCGATATCCACAACATAACCCACATTGGTGAGATTGAATTGCAGAATCTCACACAGGTCCCGCTCGTCATCGACTACTAATATCTGTTGTCTTCTCATAATCAGTCGCAAATGTAGGAAAAATATTCCACATGGGTGTAATGATTACATTACAAACCTGTTACAAATGACCGCATTGGCGATTTATACACCGTTCTTGATTGATTTTTATGAGGTTGATTGATTTATTCTAATAATTGACTGATTTTTGCTTAAAAATCACAATCTATGAGATTGTTTTTCGTTAATAAAGTGATATATTTGCACCGCAATGGAAAGCATCATCAACACATATAGCCCAATAACACTTGATGAAATGAGTGGAATTAAACTGATGAACCGGACTGATACCAAGTTTGTCACGACGGTTGACCGGCTCAAGCTGTTGTTGATGCTAGCGCGCGACGATTACCGTGCCCAGGAAATTGAGGGAAAACGCATTGCGAGTTACTACACGGCCTACTTTGACACGCCAGACAACAACATGTATATCGTTCACCAAAATGGCCATGCCGGGCGCCAGAAGTTGCGCATCCGGTCCTATGTGGACTCGGGCCTGAATTACCTGGAGGTGAAGACCAAGAACAATCATGGGCGCACCAAGAAGAAACGTGTGGACATGCTGGGGTTTGACCCATTGAACCCCGATCACGGCATCAGGTTCCAGCGCCAGGATGCCCAGTACCGCAGCTATGACGATTTCCTGCGCCGCCACCTGCGTTATGACCCGACGGTGTTGAGCGAGCATCTGGAGAACCACTTCAACCGCATCACGCTGGTCAACAAGGCCAAGACCGAGCGCCTGACCATCGACACGGGATTGCGTTTCCACAACCTGGTGACGGGCAAGGAAGCCGACTTGACGGGGCTGGTCATCATTGAGCTCAAGCGTGACGGCCTGCAACCGTCGCCCATCCTGGGGCTGTTGCGGGAGTTGCGCATCAAGCCCAGCGGTTTTTCCAAGTACTGCATGGGGTCGGCATTGACCAACCCGGGGTTGAAGCGCAACAACTTCAAGGAACGCCTGCACATGATCGAGCGCTTGATGGGACGCATTAATCAACAAGAATCAAAAAATACACGTCACGATTATTAACTACCAAAAACAGAGATGATATTATGTTACTTTTACAGGATTTAACAGGCTTAGAAGAGGGGACTGTCGATGTCGTTCAAGGAGCTATCGCCAGCGGACCCGATTTCCACTGGCTAGATGCCTCCAGCGTGATGGAGATGCTCATTAGGTTTGGCTTCTTCATGGTGATGCTGTGCTTCATTGTCTACTTCCTCTATTACCGCAAGACACATCGCCGCGACTATTTCTTCACGCTCGTGTTGCTGAGCGTGAGCATTTTCTTCCTTATTTACCTGCTGGGCAGCGTGAAGGTGAAAATCGGTTTTGCGCTGGGACTGTTTGCCATCTTCGGGGTGCTGAGGTATCGCACCGAGACGATCCCCGTGCGCGAGATGTCCTACATGTTTGGCGTGATCAGCCTGTCGGTGATCAACGCTCTGGCCGACTCGCTGAGCGTGGTCGAGTTGCTGGTCCCCAACCTGTCGATAGCATGCCTGATCTGGTTGTTTGAGACATTTGTGCTGCGTGGCGACATCTCGAGCAAGCTGATACTGTATGACCGCATCGAACTGATCACTCCCGAGCGCCGTGAAGAACTGATCGAGGATCTGCACAAGCGCACGGGGTTGAATATCACGAAAGTGAGTGTCGGATCAATCGACTTTCTCAAGGACACAGCCATCCTCAAGATCGAATATGAGAACGATGGTGGCGGAATGAGCCACGTGAATAACGAACTAAAAGTACCAAAATACGAATGGCAAGAAGTAAAATGAACCAACTGGCAGCATTGCTGCTACTGATCAGTGCCGCACTCATCCCGACATCGTTGCACGCCGACGATGCCGGGCTTGTGGTTAGTGCCGAGGCCTCTCACAAGTTCACTAAAGCCCTGAGTGCCGGTTTTGAAGTCGAATTCCGCTCTCGTAACAATTTCCGCACAGCCGATCGCGTGTCCTTTGGCCCGTCGGTGAGCTACAAAGTGCTGCCCTGGCTCAAGGCCAGTGCGGGCTATAACCTGCTCATCGACAACAATCGCGAGGAAATCACCTATCAGGACGACGGCGTGAGCTACAATAACTGGCGTCCCAGCTATTGGGGCGTGCGGCACCGCTTCAACGTGTCGCTCACGGCGAGTCGCAAGATACAGCGGGTCGAAGTGAGCCTGCGCGAGCGCTGGCAATACACCTACCGCCGCTCGAGGGTGATCGACAATTTTGACTTTGATAACGCCGAGTGGGAGGACCATGAGGTGCGTGGCAAGGGCAAGAACGTGCTACGCAGTCGTCTGCAGGTGGCGTGGGATATCCCCAAGTGCAAGTTTGACCCGTATGCCAGCGTGGAGTTTCACAGTACGCGCGAGCTGGAGAAGACGCGATTCATCGTCGGAGTGGATCACAGCATCAAGAAGAAGCACGAGTTCACGCTCTATTACCGCTACCAGCTGTCGGGCAGCAGCAGCGATGAGCCCAACATCCACATGCTGGGCATGGGCTATACCTATAAGTTTTAACGATAATACCGCATGCTTTATACTACTATGAAGAAGGTTTTATTTTTATTATATAGTGTCCTTTTTACGGCAATGGCCATGGGCCTGGTGTCGTGTGTGGATGACGATACCGACATGGACGACATCATCGCCCAGTACCAGATCGAGCCAGCCAGTATAGAACTGGATTACAGCGACCTTGCCGAAGCGCCCGACGTGCCCGTGACCGACGAGAATGATGAGGCCTATAACGACTATGTTGAGAACTCGTCGTGGAACGAGGTCATCGAGCTCAAATACGCTGGCGACGATGTTGAGGTGACAGGTGCGGTGCCAGGGGTTATCGTGCAGACTAGTGGCGCCCATGCCACGGTGCTGAACATGTCGGGGCCGATAAAGATTGTCGTGAGCGGCTCGACGGCCAATGGCTCGTTGAAGCTCTATGGCGACAAGCGCGTGCAGTTGATGCTCAACAACGTTGACATGACCAATCCCACGGGTGCTGCCATCAACAACCAGGGAGGCAAGACGATGTATGTCGTGCTGGCCCAGGGTACGACCAACCACTTGCAGGATGGCACCGATTACACCCTGGTCGATGACGAGGACCAGAAGGCGGCCCTCTTCAGCGAGGGGCAGATCGTCTTCAGCGGCCATGGCCGGCTCGACGTGAATGCCGTGGGTCGCGGAGGCATCCGCAGCGATGACTATATCCGCATTCGTCCTGGAGTGAAGATTAACGTTAGCAGTAGCGCGCTCGACGGCCTGCGTGCCAACGACGGCATCATCGTTGACGGCGGCGCCATCAACATCATGACTACGGGTGCTGGCGCCAAGGGAATGCGCAGTGGTGGCCTGATGGAGGTCAACGGCGGCCGGCTGGTGGCCATCGCCAGCGGCGACACCAGGATCGAGACGGTTGACGGCGTGGCCGACACTGCCGCCTGTGCCGCGCTGTATTGTGACTCGCTGCTGGTTGTCAACAGCGGCACGCTCAAGCTCAAGGCCACTGGCGACGGCGGCAAGGGCCTCAACGCCAAGCAGGACGTGGCCTTCGATGGCGGCAGCTTGCAGGCCGTGGCCGCGGGCACGAGAGAGGTCAAGAAGCCCAAGGGCGTGAAGGTGGACGGCAGCATGAGCATCGGCGGCGGGTATTTCTACAGTTACAGCCGCCGCAGTGACCCGCTGGACGTGTCGGGGACGCTGACGGTTGCGCCTGGCTATACGACCTATGACTCGGGAGCCAAGGCGCTGACGATCGCTTATTGAGAATTATAATGTTTAATCGATATGAAAACAGCTACTATGAGAAAATTTTGTTTTGTTTTATTGGCCATGATGGTCGGACTGGGCGCCGGAGCCAAGACCGGGGACGTGAACCTGGATGGCGAGGTGAACATTACCGACGTTAATGCCGTGATCGACGCGATCCTGAGCGGCGGCGCGAACACGGCGGCCGATGTGAACCAGGATGGCGAGGTCAACATCAGTGACATCAATATTGTGATAGACATCATCCTGGGCGGTGGCGACGAGGATGAGTTGACGCCGCGTGAGATCAATCTGGACTATAGCGCCTTGACCGAGCCTGCCGAGTCGATTCCCGACGACGAGGATGCGGTGGACTATGGCGACTATGTGGAAAACACCGTGTGGGTGACAACGGTTAACATCGCCTTTAATGGCGAGACGGCTACCGTGACGGGCAATCCCACCACGGTCGTCGCCAGTGTGGACGGCGCCCACGTGACGATCACCAGCGTGGCCAAGCGCGTGCGCTATATCGTGACCGGTACCACTGCCAACGGATCGATCAAGTTCTATAGCGAGCGCAAGTTCCAGCTGCAGCTCAATGGCGTGGACATCACCAATCCCAATGGCGCTGCCATCAACAACCAGTGCGGCAAGTCGCTCTATCTGGTGGTCAACGAGGGCACGGAGAACACCCTGCGCGACGGCGCGACCTACTCGATGGTCGATGCCGAGGACCAGAAGGCGGCCCTCTTCAGCGAGGGGCAGATACTGGTCAGCGGCAAGGGTACGCTCAACGTGTATAGCGTGGGCAAGAACTGCATCACCAGCGACGACTATGTTCTGGTGCGCCCGGGCTGCCGGCTCTACCTGAACAGCACGAGCGGTCACGGCATCAAGGGTAAGGACTATGTGCACATCAAGGGCGGCGTCATCAACATGGAGATTGCTGCCGATGGCGCCAAGGGCATCAACTGCGATAGCCTGGTCTATATCACGGGAGGCCGCACCACGATTATTAACACGGGCACGACGCGGCTCGAGACCGACGAGATGGGCAATGCCGTGTCGACGGGCGCTGCGGGTGTCAAGAGCGACTATAACATGACCATGACGGGCGGCACGCTCAACATCAAGAGCACTGGCGATGATGCCAAGGGCATCAACGTGGCGCAGCCCCTGGTGTTCGGCGGCGGCGAGTTAAACGTGGTGTGCACGGGCAAGCAGACGTCTGTCGCCCCCAAGGGTGTGAAGTGTGACACCGACTGCACCATCCAGGGCGGCTCGTTCTACAGTTGTGCCGTCAACGGCAAGGCCCTTGATGTCGAGGGCGTCCTCACCATTGCCGATGGCTACACCTCGATCAGCAACGATGACCCCCGCCTGATAGAGGTTGTGTATTGACGCTAGGGGGGGAATCATCATCAGCGAGGCATTGCTGACTACCCAATAATTACTGCCCGCGGGCTTTTAAGGCCTGCGGGCAGTCGTTTTCCCTTCGGGTTAGGGCGGTTAGGGTTATCTGACGATGATTTTCTTGCCCTGGTGGATGTAGATGCCTGATGTGGTGGGCACATCCTTACCTACGGGCTGGCCCATGAGGTTGTAGTAGTTGGCGTCGCCAGCGCGTTGGCTGTCGGCAGCCACCTCGCCCACGGCGCTCAGGTGATCCTCGTTGTATCTCATGCCCTTGTAGATGATCTTGCCATCCTTGATGACGTGGCTCAATCCCCAATACTCCTGGTAGTCGGCATCGGGGTCGGGCTGACGCAAAAACGGCGACAGCAAGTCTCCCATGTCTCGGCTGTCAAAGCCGATCCCCTCAACGACGTAGAACAGGACTTCGCCCTCCTCGTTCACGTGTGCTAAGCGCTGGCAGGTTTCGCCCTCAATCTCAACGGGATCAACTTCAATGAAATTATCCTCATTCAATACAGAATCGATTTGATGAAATAAGTATTGACCAATATTAACATCTGCAGGTGGGAGACAATAATATAGGTCGTAATATGTCGTCCCGAAAAAGTTGGGTTCAGTCATATACCATACCACTTCCAATAGATTGCGGCCCTCTCTTTCGGTTTTTGCCTGAACTCTATTGAGAGAGTAACCAACGTTCCAATCCCACTGAATCAGATAACTGACAATGCTGTCGTTTTCTGGATCTATCTGTGACCCCGTATAGTAGTGGCAAGCTTTCGTGCCAGAGGGGTTAAAAAGGCTATATTTTTCGGGCACATCTTCGCCTGTAATCTCATAGGTGTAGTAACTATATGTTGTATCGCCATGATTGATGATGACTTTCTCGTTCACCCATTTCATCCCTTCCTCTACCAGACGAACGCAATGTGTCGGATAAGACATACCCTGCAAAATGCCTAGAAAACCAAATAATAGTAAAAAAAATGTCTTTTTCATGTTTGAATAGTCTTAAAGTGTTATTTATCTGACGATGATTTTTTTGCCCTGGTGGATGTAGATGCCCGGGGTGGTGGGCACATCCTTGCCTACGGGCTGGCCCATGAGGTTGTAGTAGTTGGCGTCGCCAGCGCGTTGGCTGTCGGCAGCCACCTCGCCCACGGCGCTCAGGTGATCCTCGTTGTATCTCATGCCCTTGTAGATGATCTTGCCATCCTTGATGACGTGGCTCAATCCCCAGTACTCCTGGTAGTCGGCATCGGGGTCTGGCTTGCGGGTGAATGGCGTCAGCAGGTCGCCCATGTCACGGCTGTCAAAGCCGATGCCCTCGACCAAATAGCAAATGATGTTGCCCTCTTGATCAACATGGGCATAACGGTGGCAATCATATCCCTCAATATCAATGGATTCAACTTGGTAGAAATTCTCTTCGGTAAGAAAAGGCTCAAGTTGATACTCGATGTAGAGCCCAGGTAATCCATCGGGTAGATAGTAATGATGCCAGCGATTCAGAAAATACAACGCCTCTCTATGCTCTGAACTCACGTATTCGATGCGTTTAATCAAATTACGACCTTCATTCTCAACTCTATCAAGCGCAAGATTAAAAAAACAGTCTACATCAGAGAAATCATTTTCTTCTAGGTAACATATGATGCTATCGTTTGTCATTTCCCTGGATGCACCTTCGTAGTACTGACATATCATCGTGCTCTCTGTGAGTGGATATAAGATGTTCTGGACCTTGCCAGTTATCTCGTAGGTATAGTAATTATACACAGTGTCACCGTGATTGATGACCACTTTCTCGTTCACCCACTTCTTCCCTTCCTGCACCATCGGCAGGAGAGGATAGGCATCCTGCGCCACTGCTTGGGTCATGCCCAGCAGGGCCAGAATTGAAATTAGTAAAGTCTTTTTCATGAGCAAAAACATTTTAATAAGTTAATAATTATGGATTCAATAAAGTGTAAAAATCAATTTTCTAGTCTAAAGCATTTGCAAATTTACTGCATTTACTTGGAATAAGCATCAAAAACCAGGTCGATTTTTGCTGATATAAACAACTGGTTTACAGGTATTTGAGTAAACTATATGGTCGACAGGGCCGTTCGGGGCTAAATTTTATGTCAATTCTTGTCGTTGAAATCGCCTTTCATGTAGCGGCTGATGAATTGGTCAAACGTCATGTCCAGTCCCATCTTTTTTTGTATGATGCGATTGCGATAGGTGCTGGAAGTTTTGTCACTGGTGTAATTCATGCAAAGCCTGATGATCTGTGGAGAAATGTTAGCGCACAGCAGGCAGAAGAGCTTGATGTCATTGTCGGTCAACTCGGGATATTGGCTCTGGACAAAAGTAACTATGCCATTATATTCACCGTCAACCGACATCTTCATTTTGTCCCAGAATGATTCGCTCAGGTTTATTTCGAGCAGTTGTTTTTTCTCGTTAAGTTCTTTCAGCAAGCCAGAAAGCGGCATGACAGATTTCCTCTTATCGCTAGCCTCATTTGTCTTTATCCTAATCGCGTCGTACAACTCGTTGATGGCAGATATTCGGTACCCCACAAGCTCGGATATTTGGTTTAAGGCTGGTTCTTCCTGATGGGTGTTGAGTTCCTGCTTTTCTTTGAGGTCAGCCAATTCCATCATGGTCGTTTCCATTTCCCGCAAGATGTTGGACTTTTCAATTTCAAAGCGATGGAGTTTATATTTTAACCTGCATAATACACCTAAAAATAGTAAGATAACTAATGTTGTTATCAGTATAAATAGACCAAAACTATTTTTAAGTTTATGCGATCTTTTTTCATGTTGCAGATTATCAAATTCTCTATTAGCTTGTGTAAGTACACTTTCTTTCTTTGATAACAGGATTCTTGTTGTTATTTTTTTAGACAGCTCGGTGTATTTCCCATATTCGTTGTTATTGCCGTCCCAAAGGGCAAGTTCAGCCATAGTGTTATAATAATTCATGCTATCTACAGGGTTTTCAAGTTTTGGGAGAATACCCAAGATATGCTTTGCCGAGTCTGGGAATCCTAATTTAAGGTATGCCTCACATGCATAAAAGTAGAATTGATTCTCCCCACAGTACTCGGCTCCATTGATCATGACATCCATAGCGAGTTGTTTGGCCTGTTTATAGTTCTCTTCATGAATGTATAGTCCCGCAAGTTTTGATTTGTATGTGTACTGAAGTGAGGGATTGTATTGTTGAGCCAAGTTGATAGCCTCTCTAAAAAAGAGTTTGGTGGAATCAGGTCTTATGATACCGTTGATTGCTCCTAGTTTACCGAGTGTTACAATAATATAATTTGTGTCGCGAAGAATCTCAAAATAATGCTTTGCTTCGCGAAGCACATTTAAAGCTGAACTATCTTGTGAGAACTGATTCTGGTAAAGGGCACCGATTCTCATTTTGGCGTATCCCAGGTTGAAGTAGTCGTCGGGGGCGGCGGTGGCTTCGGCGTGCTTGTAGTAGAGCATGGCGCTGTCGGGGTGTCCCAGCTCGTCCATGACGGCGCCCTTGTAGATGAATGCCCGGGTGAGCTTCTCGCGCTCGCCGCTGTGGGCGCGGTAGTAGGCTAGGGCCCGGTTGATGTCGCTGTCGCTGGTGGCGGTGACATAGCAGCGGTAGCGGGCCTGGGTGAGCAGCAGGTCGCGGTAGGCGCGGTCGGCCGGGGCGGGCAGGGTGCCGATGGCCTGGACAAGGGCCAGGGCGCTGTCGGGGGCGTCGTGCATGAGGCTGTCGATGGCCACCAGCCGCGCGTCATAGCGCGGCGCGCGCCCGCAGCCCGTGACTGCCGCCACGAGCACCGCCATCGTCGCCACTATGCTCCACAACAAGTGCTTCATGCCGCAAAGGTACACAAAAATCGTGTCAATGACATAGCGGCTGGCCCAAAACCCAGCGGGGCTGATGAGAAAAAGACCTGATGCTGTCGCTATTGGCCCTCTACGAGGCCCGCTCTGTGTGTTCGCCGCGCCCCCTAGGCCACACTGACCTTCGGCCAGTGCGCCCTAGGGCTATGGATATTCAAGGCCGCTGGCCTTGTGCAGGCCTTCGACCTGCTTGGAGTCGCTTGCCGCCCTTGGCGTGTCACAATGTGGAAAACACGAGTCAAGGCCGCTGGCCTTGTGCGGGCCTCTGGCCTGCAATATCATTTCCTCTTTTTTTTTGATGCGGTTGGCTTGGGTTTATCGACGTTAATCGGGTATATCTCAAAAAAAAGCATTACCTTTGCAAGTTAATATGAAGAAAGACGTGGAAACAAGATACATCTTTGTCACCGGCGGCGTGGTGTCGTCGCTGGGCAAGGGCATCATCGCTTCGAGCATCGCGCGGCTGCTGCTCTCGCGGGGCTATAGCGTGACGTGCCAGAAGTTTGACCCCTACATCAATATCGACCCGGGCACGTTGAACCCCTATGAGCACGGCGAGTGCTATGTCACCGTCGATGGCCATGAGGCAGACCTGGACCTGGGTCACTATGAGCGTTTTACCAACATCAAGACCACTCGTGCCAACAACGTGACCACGGGGCGGGTCTATCAGAGTGTCATCGACAAGGAGCGGCGTGGTGACTACCTGGGCAAGACCGTGCAGATAGTGCCTCACATCACCGACGAGATCAAGCGTGACGTGAAGCTGCTGGGCACCACGGGCAAGTATGACTTTGTCATCACCGAGATTGGCGGCACCGTGGGCGACATCGAGGCATTGCCCTTTATCGAGGCCATCCGCCAGTTGCGCTGGGAACTGGGACGGCGGTGCATCTGTGTGCACCTGACCTATGTCCCCTACATCAGCGCGGCCAAGGAACTCAAGACCAAACCCACCCAGCACAGCGTCAAGTTGCTGCAGCAGGAGGGTATCCAGCCCGACGTGCTCGTGCTGCGCACCGAGCACCCGCTGCCGCCGACGATGATGAAGAAGGTGGCCCAGTTCTGCAACGTCAGCGCCGACGCCGTGGTCCAGAGCCTGGACGTGCCGACGATCTATGAGGTGCCGCTGATGATGCACGAGCAGCGCCTGGACAACATCATCCTGGAAAAGACGGGACTCAAGGCCGACGGCGAGCCCGACCTGGACAAGTGGAACGACTTCCTGGCCAAACTCAAGGGCGCCGAGAAGGAGGTGCACATCGGCCTGGTGGGCAAGTATGTCTCGCTGCAGGATGCCTACAAGAGCATCGACGAGAGCCTGCTGCACGCCTGTGCCTATCATGACCGCCGCCTGAAACTTGACTACATCAGCAGCGAGCAGATCAACGACGGCAACGTCGAGCAACTGCTGGCTGGCCACGACGGCATCGTGGTGGCACCGGGATTTGGTCAGCGCGGCATCGAGGGCAAGTATGTGGCCCTGAGGTGGTGCCGTGAGCACGATGTGCCCACCTTCGGCATCTGCCTGGGCATGCAGTGCATGGTCATCGAGTTTGCCCGCAACGTGCTGGGCCTGACCGATGCCAACAGCACCGAGATGGACGCCAAGACGCCCCACAACGTCATCGACCTGATGGAGGACCAGAAGACGGTGACCAACCTGGGCGGCACGATGCGCCTGGGGGCCTATGCCTGCCGTGTCAAGCCTGGCACAAAAGTTGCAGAGGCCTATGGCGTGAGCGACATCGAGGAGCGTCACCGCCACCGCTTTGAGTTCAACGATGAGTATCGTGAGCAGTTTGAGGCGGCGGGGATGACCATTGCCGGCGTGAATCCCGAGAGCGGACTCGCCGAGGTTGTGGAACTGAACGACCACCGCTGGTACATCGGCACCCAGTATCATCCCGAGTACTCCAGCACGGTGCTGAATCCGCACCCGCTCTTCATGTCATTCATCGAGGCGATAATAGCCGACCATCAGCAGTGATGATGACGGCGTTTTGAGTAATCAATACTATCGCCCGGAACTGGCTCCGGCACAAGCGCAAAATACTTAACCACTCAACACTAACAGCCTAGAAATTACAACTATATAAGAAATATGGACAAGAATACATTGATTGGAATGTTGCTGATGGGACTCGTGATATTCGGGTTCATGTGGCTTCAGAGACCCACCGAGGCCGAAATGGCCGAGCGTCAGCGACAACTCGACTCGATCGCCGCCGTGCAAGAGAGTCAAGAGCGTCGCGACATCGTGGCGGGCAACGTGGACACACTGAGCTCGACCGAGATGAAACACCTGTACAGCGTGTTCGAGAGCATGCCTGCCGACAATGCCGTCATCAACAACGAGGGCGTCATGTTGTCGTTGAAGGATGGCAACGTCACGGGCACCGTGACCGTGGGCGACACGACCCTGCAATGGGACGAGGTCACCGCGACCACGAGCACTAATCCCGCTGCCCACAATCTGGCGGTGCAAGCCGTTCAAAAGGCGCTCGACATGTATGCCAAGAACGGCTCGTTTGCCGCTTCGTTGACGGGTACCGAGCAGATGGTTACCCTCGAGAACGACTCCCTGAAGGTAGAACTCAGCACCAAGGGTGGCATCATCGCCCGGGCCACGCTCAAGGGGTACAAGACCTATAACTCGCCGCAGCTGTTGCTGTTTGACAAGGGGGACAACGACTACAGTTTCACCCTGAGCAACAACACCCAGCGCTTCGAGACCAAGAACTTCTACTTCGAGCCCAAGAAGCTCAACGACAGCACTGTGCTCATGAACCTGCAACTCGAGGGCGGCGCCCAGTGGGGCTTGAAGTACACGCTGGTGCCCGGCAGCTACATGGTGCGCATGGAAATGGTCCAGAAGCACATGTCACAGATCATTCCGCTCAATATCAATCTTGTGGACCTGGACTGGCACCAGAAGATCTCGCGCCACGAGTTCGGCAAGCAGTTCGAGGAGCGCAACAGCGGTGTATACTATAAGTATGCCGGCAAGGGCGGCGACGTGAAGTACACGAGCGAGAGCAGCAGCGAGGAGAAGGAAATCAAGGAGCAGCTCAAGTGGGTGAGCGCCAAGAATCAGTTCTTCTCGAGCGTTCTCATTGCCGACAGCGTCTTCTCGTCGGCCCAGATCCAGAGCGTGGTCACCAACGACACCCGCGACTATGAGAAGTACCTCAAGGACGCCACAATCCACACGATGGTGCCCTACTCGAGCGACAAGGAGGTGCCGGCGTCGTTCTACTTCTACCTGGGTCCAAACCGTTACTACATGCTCTCGAGCTATGACAAGTACTCGCCCAAGGAGGACCTCAAGCTCACTCACCTCATTCCGCTGGGATGGAAATTCTTCCGCTGGATTAACACGGGCGTGATTATTCCCGTGTTCCACTGGCTGGGCAAGTTCATGAGCAACTATGGGCTCATCATCCTGGTGCTCACGATCCTGATCAAGCTCATCCTCTCGCCGCTCACGTTCAAGACCTATATCTCACAGGCCAAGATGCGCATCCTGGCTCCTGATATTGCCAAGATCAATGAGCAGTATCCCAACCAGGAGGATGCCATTAAAAAGCAGCAGAAGACCATGGAGCTCTACCGTCAGGCCGGAGCCAACCCCATGGGTGGCTGTTTGCCCATGCTGTTGCAGATGCCTATCCTGATCGCGATGTTCACCTTTTTCCCGTCGTGTATCGAGCTGCGAGGCCAGTCCTTCTTGTGGGCCAACGACCTGAGCGCTCCCGACAAGATACTGGAGTGGGGTGGTAACATCCCCATCCTGTCGAGCCTGCTGGGTAACCACCTGAGCCTGTTCTGCCTGCTGATGACGGCCACCAACATCGTGTACACTTGGATCACCACCAAGTCGCAACCGTCGTCCAGCTCGATGCCTGGCATGAAGTGGATGATGTACCTCATGCCGCTGATGTTCCTGTTCTTCTTCAACAACTATGCTGCCGGATTGAGCTACTACTACTTTGTCTTCACGCTGCTGACGATTGCCCAGACCTACTTCTGCCGCCTGTTTGTCACCGAGGACAAGGTGCGTGCCACCATCGCCGCCAACGCCGCTAAACCCAAGAAGAAATCCAAGTGGATGCAGCGCCTGGAGGAGGCCCAGCGCCAGCAACAACAGTTGCAGAAACAGCAGGCCAAGCGCCGTCGCTAAAGTGTATTCAAAGGGGCTGGGAACCACAACAGACAACCCAAACTCACGGTTGTGCTTAAAAAATGGTATGGTTTTTGCAACCTTTCTGACCGTTAATGTGTCTAACAGATGTAACAACTAACCAATAAATAAAGTAAAAAAGATGTTTATCCATCAGTGCCCCGAGTGCGGGAAGCAGTACAGCACTCAAGAGAAGGTAAACCGTGTGAAGTGCCCCTATTGCGGTGCCGAGACCAATGTGTCCTACAGTGATCAGGAACAGTCCCAGTGGCAGCAATTCGGCAATCAGGCCGCATCGGCTGTCGATAGCGTGTTCAACAATGGCCCGTCGGGCAAGAGCCGCGGCATTGCCGGCCTGTTGGCCCTGTTGATGGGTGCATTTGGCCTGCATTACTTCTACCTGAACAAGACCAATGCCGGAATCCTGTTCCTGCTCGTGTCCCTGTTGTCGTGCGGTATCCTGGCCCTCGTGACCCAGATTATCGCAATTATCCAGGGAGTGTTGTTCTTCACTTCTACTCAACAGGAGTTTGAGGACAAGTGGGTCAATACCCCCAACAGTTTCCCGATGTTCTAGATAATTATTTGTGAGATAGCATGTGAGAAGACGCCAAGTGCCTACACGACCCGACTACATCAAGTGGCTGCTCCTTATAGGGGCAGCGGCGCTTGTTGTGGTCATGTTGGCCTATGTGGGATGGCGTTACATATTGCCCCACTCGGTAGATGTTGACCGCTTCCGCTTCCCGGTGGCGGGCATCGATGTGTCCAAGCACAACGGCAACATCGACTTTGAGCAGGTGAGGGACGACGATTACCAGTTTGTGTTCATCAAGGCCAGCGAGGGCAAGACCTATCGCGACGAGGCCTTTGAGCGCAACTATCAGGGAGCCCGCGAGGCGGGACTCAAGGTCGGGGCCTATCACTTCTTCCGCAAGAACCGTGAGGGCAAGGATCAGGCCGACAATTTCCTGGGGGCAGTCAGGGGCAAGGCATTTGACCTGCCGCTGGTCATCGACCTCGAGGACGATTGGGGCAACGGGGTTACTGTTGACCGCAAGACGGCCGTTCAGCGTGTGCTGGACATGATCAATATATTGACCGACGAGGGCTACATGGTGATGATCTATACCAACCTTGACGGCTACAACAAGTACTACAAGGACCTGCTGGCCGATCATGACCTGTGGCTATGCTCGTTTACCAGCCCTGACCTGCTGCCCCACCTGCCGCATTGCATCCAGCAATTCAGCCACGAGGGCACTGTCGCCGGCGTTGAGGGTGCAGTGGACCTCAACGTGTATCGCGGCAGCAAGAAGGAGTGGAAACAGTTCCTAGAACGAATACAATCAGAGCAGAAACCCTTATAATAATCCTCTCTTGATGATGAAAAGAACTAGAAAACTCATGACGTTGGCCGCGGTGCTCATCCTGTCGCTCACTTGCGGCACCGATGCCGCCGCAACGGTCTATAACTGGAGCCGCTACAACTTGTCGTTTGAGACCCCCGAGGGGGGCTTTGTCACCTACAACAGCAATACGCGCTTCGAGATCCAGTGGGAGGACATGGTCATGACCGTGCAACTCTACAGCAAGGACCGGGGCGACGAGAAAAAAATGCTCAACGAGAACCTGCAACGCAAAGCGCTAGGCTACAGCATGTATGAACTGAGCAACGGCAAGTTGAAGGTCAAGGGATTCAAGAAGACCTACAGCATCAATGGCACCATGCCCGATGGCTCGCGGGCCATTATCGCCGACCTTGTGTCCAAGCATCAAAACCTCATTGTCGAGATAACGGTCAATTACCTCTATGGCAACAGAGAGATTGTCGAGGACATGATTAAGAGCTTTGCCGAGAACAAGGACCAGAAGCCCAACCATGAGCGCAAGCGGCAGAAGGTGCAAACGCGCCAAAAGGCTAAACAGCAGGAAAAGAAGTCCCAGCAGCAGCCTGCCCCCAACAACGACAGTCCCGCCACGAAGAAAGAGCAGCTATATGATGCATGATGGCGGCCCTGTAACAAATAGCAAGACAATACTTAACCTCCAACAATAGCAAGCAATTATGAAACACAACTTGACACCTAAAGCCTGTTTGACTCTCGCATTGATGATGGCAACACACATGATCATGGTTGCCCAGGGTAGCGAGCAGCCTGACCAGAAGCCCGACATGCTCTATGCGCCCCTGGTCTATGATGGATATACGCCTCAGGGCCCCTCTCAGTCGCCCCAGGCCGCCAAGAGTGGTGACTTGTATGTCCTGGATGCCGGTGACGCCTGGCTCACCCAGGCAATGGCGAATTCGAGCCGCACCCGCAATGCGCGCCTGCGTGCCATGATCGACAATCCCCAGCTGGTGGCCTATAACGCCAACCGGCTGCCCGAGGCTCCCCCCGAGGGCGTCATTCCCGGCGATCCCCGCCACGGCATGCTCACCATCGCGCCCGAGGTGGCTCCTGTCGATGATGTCACGCCCCCCGATGCTCCGGCAGTGCCTGTGCACAACTGGCTACACGTGTTCAACGCCTCGTTGCAGTTCACCCAGGCCTACATCAGCGGCAACTGGTATCAGGGCGGCGAGAACAACCTGGCCTTGCTGGGGTCCATCAACTGGAATTGCAACCTCAATCAGGATGTTCATCCCAACTGGTTGTTCAACAACGCATTATCCTATAAGCTTGGCGTGGCCACGACCCACGGCGACAGCATCCGCAAGTACCTCATCAACGAAGATAACTTCCTGTTCACGTCCCAGTTAGGTTACAAGGCCGTGAAAAACTGGTACTATAGTGCCATGTTGCAGTTCACGACCCAGTTCATGAACAACTACAAGACCAACACCCGCACGATGACGGCGGCGTTTCTCTCGCCAGCCGAGCTGAATGTGGGTCTCGGTATGACCTACAACTACAAGAAGGCCGATGACCGCATGTTCACCCTGGCCATCGCTCCAATTTCCTATAACCTGAAGTATTGCCGCAACATCACCGATATTGACCCGACGCGCTTCGGTATCAATGCCGGACATCACAGCAGGAGCACCGTCGGTAGTAACTTCGAGGCCAAGCTGTTGTGGCGTTTCTCGCCCAGCGTGATGATTACCTCGAGGGTGTACATGTTTACCAACTATGAGTATGTTCAGGGCGATTGGGAGAATACCCTCGATTTCTCAATAGGCAAGTACCTCACGACCCAGTTCTATACCCACCTGCGCTTTGACCGCTCGCGTGCCCGTGACGATGACTGGAATTACTGGCAGTTCAAGGAGATCCTGAGCTTGGGTGTAGTTTATCGCTTTGCCACGGTCAATTAACATGTCATGAACCGCCGTGCCACGTTCATATTGTTGCTGCTGGTGATCGTGCCGCTGCTCGTGATGGCAGCGGGCGGCGTCCCCAAGAAGTCGGTTGTCATCGACGGACTGGACGTGGACTCGATGCGTGTGCGCCTCGACGAGACCGACATGCAGCCTCTCGAGGGCATCTGGTACTATCCCAACGAGGAGATGACACTGGGTATCGAGCGCTATCGCGGCGACCACAACATCGGTTACCGCATTATCCTGCTTGAGTCACCCGACGTCAACCTTGTGCCCGGCACAGTCATCGGCTACATCGCCGCCAGCGCTGTCGATAGCAAGTACCAGTTGTGGCTCTATAGCCAGCGTGATCGCCTGACGCTGATCAAGCCGCTGGAGTGTGTGGCGACGCTCAATACCACGGCAACGACCCTCACGTTCGACCCGCCGCACTGGAAGGTCAAGGTGCGTGTCAACATCGCCCGCTTCTTGCCCACGTTGTTCAATGGCGTGAGCATCATTCCCGAGATGCAAGGCGAGAGATTGCCGGTGGGATTCCGCAAGATTTATCCCGATGGGGGTGATGGAACACCGTTTAACCGAATTCGTTACCTGTGATGAAGAATTGGAATAAACATATTTTAATCATTCCGCTCCTGTTGCTGCTGTTGTGTGTCAACACGTTAGACGCCCGCACGCGTACCACGCGCAAGAACCTGCGTTCGACTCAGGTGCCCGTCGTGGTGCTCGAGCCGGGTGATGACTTCCTGCCCGACAGCCTCGCCCAGATCGACCCCAATGCGGTCTCGCTCAAGGGCTATAGCAAGCGGGCCAGCGACAGCAAGGAATCGTTTTTTATCACTAACAACACCGAGCACCGCATGAGTGCCGTGCGCCTGTTGCTGCGTTACACGACCATGAGTGGCGAGATGCTCACCCAGCGCACGGTTACTGTGCCAGTCAACCTCAGACCTGGCGAGACCAAGCTGGTCGCCGTCAAGTCATTTGACATCCAGCGCCTGTTCTATTACTATGCCGGGCCGGTGCCGCGCAAGCAGGCGACACCCTTCAAGGTGGCTTTCCGCCTAACGGGTTATGACATTCCGGTGGGAAACTGACTAATTCATTAACATTCACAATAACAAAAAAACAAAACAAGAGAAAAATGAAACATCTGTCAATTCAACTCTTATCGGCTGCTGCGCTGGCCCTTGCTGGCTGGACCGCCGCCGACGCTTGCACCAACCTGCTGGTGGGCAAGAATGCCAGTGCCGATGGCTCGACCATTATCACCTATGCCGCCGATAGCCACACGCTCTACGGCGACTTGCAGTATCTTCCCGCCGCCGACCATGCTCCTGGCTCGATGCGCGAGATTTATGACTGGGACAGTGGCAAGCATCTGGGCGCCATCCCCGAGGTTGCGCACACCTATGCCGTCGTGGGCAACATGAACGAGCACCAGGTGACCATCGCCGAGAGCACTTGGGGCGGACACGAGCAGCTGTGGGACACCAGCGGCAAGTCCATCATTGACTATGGTAGCCTGATGTATATCGCCTTGCAGCGCTCCAAGACTGCCCGCGAGGCCATCAAGTGCATGACCGAGCTGGTGGCCAAGTATGGCTATGCTAGCGAGGGCGAGTCCTTCTCGATAGGCGACCCCAACGAGATCTGGATCATGGACATGATTGGCAAGGGTCCCGATGAGCTCGGAGCCGTTTGGGTAGCTATCCGCATCCCCGATGACTGTATCGCTGGCCATGCCAACAATCCCCGCATCTGGAAGTTCAACATGAAGGACAAGAAGAACGTCATGTACAGCAAGGACGTCATCTCCTTTGCCAAGAAGAAAGGCCTCTACAGCGGCAAGGACGCCGACTTTGCCTTCGCGCCAGTTTACCAGAAGTTTGACGCTGGTGCCCTGCGTGGCTGTGATGCCCGCGTGTGGAGCTACTTCAACCGTTTCCACAAGGGCATGGATGCCTATCTGCCCTTTATCTACGGCAAGACCAGGCAGGATGCCGATGTGATGCCCCTGTATGTGAAGCCCGACCGCAAGGTCAGCGTTCGCGACATGCAGGAAATGATGCGTGACCACTTCGAGGGTACACCGTTCGACATGACGGTCGATCCCGGTGCCACTACCGCCTATGGCGTGCCTTACCGCTGGCGTCCCATGGACTTTGAGGTCGATGGCGTGAAGTACAGCCAGGAACGTGCTATTGCCACCCAGCAGACGGGATGGGTGTTTGCCGCACAGATGCGCTCATGGATGCCCAATGAGGTGGGTGGCTGCTTCTGGTTTGGTGTCGATGATGCCAACACGGCAGTGTTTGTGCCCATGTACTGCTGCATCACTCAGGTGCCCGAGAGCTATCGCCAGGGCAAGGCCGACATGTATACCCTGGACTGGGACTGCGCCTTCTGGGTCAACAACTGGGTGGCTAACCAGGCCTATGCCCGTTATTCACAGATGATTGGCGACATCCGCAAGGTGCAGGGCTCCATCGAGGACAACTTTGCCAAGCAGCAGTCGGTCATCGAGGCCCAGGCTACGTCTCTGCTCGCTACCGATCGCGACGCCGCCATCCGCTTCCTGACCAACTACTCGGTCAATGCCGGCCAGGATGCTACGGCCCGCTACAAGAAGCTGGGCGAGTACCTGTTTGTCAAGTACCTCGACGGCAACATCAAGAAGGAGAAAGACGGCAAGTTTGAGCGCAACGAGGCCGGTACGCCCGTATCGCCCACCTATGGCGGCTACAACCAGGAGTATTACGACATGCTCATCAAGGGCCCCAACGGCGGCGATCGTCTCAAGGTCGTTGAGCCCGAGTGGTGATTACTGAACCCAGCGAGCAGGGACCACCATGACCCCTGCTCGCTTGATTGATAAAAAACCGCATCGATATCACATCGGTGCGGTATTTTATCTGTTTACTTTCTTTATACTATTTTGACGTCAAGTGATCAACTAATAACTAATTCACTTTCTGATGCTGCAAAATTACTACTGATCAATAGGCCTCACAATCGCCAAAAGGTGTCATTTTCCCGCAAAATACTCATTATAATAGGGGATTTTTCAAAAAAAACCGTCCTGAATGCTACTTTTTAGGGGGATTCTTGTTAACTTTGTAACAACATTAAAATCGAGTATGACTATGAAAAGATTCTCTCTCTTCATGATGGTGTGCCTCGTGGCATTCGCTTCATCCCAAGCCCAACTGTTGTGGAAAGTCAGCGGCAACGGCCTGGCTCGTCCCAGTTACATCTTTGGTACTCACCACATGGCACCAGCGTCGATGATTGGTCAGATCAAGGGCATCGATGAGGCCATCGAGGGCTGTGACATCGTCGTCGGCGAGATCGAGAAGGATAGCCTCACCAGTCCCGAGGTGCAGGCGCGCATGGCCCAGTACATGATCGCACCGCCCGACAGCACCCTCGACAAGCTGCTATCGCCCGAGGACTATGCCATCGTCGAGACGGTATTCAACAAGTACTTCAGCACGATGGGTGTGAAACTGGCCCAGATGAATGCGTTGAAGCCTAGTGCCATCAGCACCCAGATGCAGGCCATGCAGGCCATCAAGTATTTCCCAAACTTTGATGCGACCAACCTCATTGATGTTGCCGTTCAGACAAGAGCCAACAACGCTGGGCGCCCCTCGGTGGGGCTCGAGACGGTCATGGAGCAGATTGATCTGCTCTTCAACGGGCCGTTGACCGAGCAGGCTAGGGGACTGGTCGAGGCTTGCCAGCAGGATGAGTTCTTCCAGGTGCAGTCGGCGGCTCTGGCCGATGCCTACATGGGGCAGGACCTGGACAAACTCATGGCCGTCATGACCGATGCCACAATGGGTGGCGATAGCGAGCAGATGATGGATGCGCTCATCTACAGCCGCAACCGTGTTTGGGTCGGCAAACTGGTCAAGATGATGCCCGAGCGGGCTGCGCTGGTGTGTGTGGGCGCTGGCCACCTGCCTGGCGACCAGGGACTGCTGCAACTGTTGCGCAACGTGGGCTATACCGTCGAACCCGTGCAGTAGCATCGGGGAGCACGGCAAGCAACAAAAATCCAATATTATTTGGTTTTGTGTTCGGCTTGCACTATCTTTGCCGCATTATTCAACAAAACAACTTTTATTTTGGACCCTGACCCGTTATCGTGCCTATTATCGGTACTTTGTTCGGCGAGCGGACATCCGCTTGTGACCCTTAACGCGCCCACCGCGGGCAGCATCATCGCCATCATTGTCGCCCTGCTGGGGCTTTTCCTGTCGGCTTTTAACTCGGGTAGCGAGATCGCCTATTTCTCGCTGCGGCCCGATGACGTTGACGGCATCGACGATGCTGCCAACCGTGAGCGCGTGAAATACCTGCTCTCGATTCCCGAGAAGTTGCTAGCTACGATACTGGTGGGCAACAACCTGGTCAATATCATGATTGCCATCGTGTTAAACTACGCGATGAACCAGATTTTTGACTTCAACAGCACTATTCTCGACTTCATCGTCCAGACTGTCATACTGACGTTCCTGATATTGCTCTTTGGCGAGGTGATTCCCAAGCTCTATGCCACCAATTTCAACGTCAAGTTCGCGGCAATGGCGTCGGCACCGCTCAAGACGGCCGTCCGCCTGTTCTCGCCGCTCACGGCCCTGCTGGTGCGCAGCACGAGCCTTGTCAACAAGGTCGTTTCGCCCCAGACCGAGGAACTCTCGGTCGATGACCTCACGCGCGCCCTCGAGGTGAGCGAGGTCAAGAATCCCGACGAGAAGGAACTGCTCGAGGGCATCCTCTCGTTTGGCGACAAGACGGTGAGCGACATCATGCGCCCGCGCGTTGATGTGGTCGATATCGACCTGGACGACGACTTTGACGAGGTGGTCAAGAAGGTCATCGACACGGGCTACTCGCGCATGCCCGTCTTTCAGGAGACGCCCGACAACATCAAGGGCATCCTCTATGCCAAGGACCTCTTGCCCTACATTGGCAACCGTGACAACACGTTCAAGTGGCAGACGCTCATGCGACCTGCCTATTTCGTCCCCGAGACCCGCATGCTCGACGATCTGCTCGAGGACTTTCGCATGAAGAAGATGCACATGGCCATCATCGTCGATGAGTATGGCTGTACCCAGGGCATTGCCACGCTCGAGGACGTGCTCGAGGAGATTGTGGGCGACATCAACGACGAGTACGATACCGAGGAGAAGTTCTATAACCGCATCAGTAAGGACACTTGGATCTTTGACGGCAAGACACTCCTGAGCGACTTTGCGCGCGTGCTCGACATCGACGAGGACGAGCTTGGCGAGCATGCCGAGGAGGCCGAGACTGTCGCTGGATTCCTGCTTGACCTCAAGGGCGACTTCCTGCAAGAGAAGGAGGTCGTGGACCACGGACGCTTCACCTTCACCGTCATCAAGGTCATCAAGCACCGCATTGCCAAGGTCAAAGTCACCTTGCATGCCACCAGTGCCCGGTAAACAACCTGATTCTTTCTATTCCTTCCTCTGAGACAACCCTTATTGTCTTTATTAAACGCGGATTACGCGGATAACGTGGCCTATGGCTTTATACGATTGAGACCACACACACCGGCTACAAGCCGAACAGCATGATTCGTATAATTCGATTGATGGGTGTCCCGGGAAAAATTGCCAAGGTCGCATAAACACTTCGATATCAATGCTGTTATTGAGGTTTTGTGTAAAGGGGCTTACTTTGTCAGGCGGGCAGGCCTTCAGCCTGCACCAGTAAGTTCGATTAATTCGTATTGTCTGATAACGGGAAAAAAAGGGCGGCCCCACCACGGGGTCGCCCTTTTATAGAGGGATGTGAAGTCAATCGGTTGGGATTACTTCATCACCTTAACAGCACTGGTGGTGCCGTCGCTGTAGCGGGTCACGACGATGTTGATGCCGTCAAACGGCTGCTCGCTCTCCATGCCCATCACGTTGTAGTAGCGCACGCTGGTAACCGTCTTCTCGACGTTGACCTCGGTCACGTCGGTCACGGTGCCGTGGGCATTATCGCTGCCGTTGAGCGGGTAAACGATATAGGCGGGAGTCGTTTCGGCTCCAGCGGTGTTGGGAACAACGTCTGTGCGGCGGGGTGCACCGTTGGCGCTGGTAGCCCAGTAGGCGGGATTCTTGCGCACGATGGCGTTGAAACCATAGAGCTTAACCTTGTCGATCGAGTTGCCGTCCTTGTTCGAGGCATTGAAGCAGCTCGAGATTGCGGTCTCACTCGTCACGTGGGCGTCCTCACACAGCGACATGTCGGCCACAAAGCTGCCGTTGAAGTCGTTGCCGTTAACCTGGCTGCCCACCTGCTCGGGGATGTAGAAGCGGTCGCCGCTGCCAGGATAGTAGGCCCAAACGACCATGCTGAACTCTTGGGGCTTGGCATCCATCATGAAGAAGCGCTCGCTGCCGGCACCGTCGGCGTCAAGGTTCTCCATCAGGAAGTTGGCCGTGCAGTAGATGTTGGGGCTATACTCCGTGCCATTTCCAGGATCGGGAGCAGCACTCATCTCGATAGTCGGATTCAGGGTGTCACGGTAGTAGCCGTGGATCGTGCCACCGTCCAGGATCTTGCCCTCATACTTCAGCTTGAGGGCGTCGAGCGTCGACTGGTAGCTGTCGTGAGGCTTGACGGTAATGTTATTGTCGTTCGGGATCAGGATCTCGATCCAGTTGCTCTGGTCGTAGTCCTCCTGGAATGTCGTGTTGACAATGCTGCCGTCCTGGCTCTGATAGTTGATGGCATACTGCTTCAGGTCGCCAGGATTGCGCTCGCTGGCATACATCTCGTCGTCCTTGGCAAAGATGGCGAACGCCTTTCTGTTGTCGTCCCAGGTCACCTTGGTGGCGATCAGCGGGTTAGAGATGGTGTACTCGCCGTCCTCTTCACCCACCTTTACCAGGTCCTCGAGGCGCAGGCTAGTCTCCTGCCACGGCGTGAACTTGATGGGCATGATCTCATAGCCATTATCCCACTTCTGGAAGATGAACTTCACATTATAGTAATTGTTATCAGTGGGCAGGTCAACGCCAATTTCAACGCCCTGCTTATTCTTCCATGCGGGGCTGTTGTACTTGTTGTAACCCACAATGGCAGAGCCACCTTGAACCTCGGATACATTGTCGCCATTCTCATCGGCCGAAATAGTGAAGTTCAAGCCAGTACCACTATAGTTGACCTGCAGCTTGTTGATGTACAGGTAGCGGTTGTTGTAGTCCGCCGGATTGGCAATAAGCTCACTCAGCGTCACCTGCTCGGGATCGGCAAGGGCCTTATCTTCAGCAATCTGGAAAGTATTATGAGTGTCGGTACACATTGCCTGAACGTACTGACCTTTGTCGTAATAGTTCTTCTTTACCTTAAAGCCAGCGGGGATAACATCACCATTCTCATACTTGGGCACGAACTGGCCGTAGTTGTCGTATTGAGGATCGGCTACGCTATCGTTGTCGAATTGAGGAGTGATGAACAACTGGGTATAGCTCGTGCGGTCCTTGATCCAGATATACTCCTGACCACCACTGCTGTTCTGCGAGTAGTCGAACAGGACAACCACGGGATTGTCAAAGATAACTTCTTCGCCATTGTCCAGAGCCAGGAACTCAGCAATGCTGCTCACGTGGTCCTTCTTGTAGGTATAGGTCACGGTCACCGTCGGGCTGTGGTGCTGCTCGCCATCCTCGGCCCATGCTGCGATGGTCGTCGTGGTGTGGTCCTCATCAACATCTACAGTGAAGGGCCTGTCGTAGGTCTGGGTCTCACCGCCATTGACGGTGTAATAGATGGTTGCGCCAGTAGTAGCGCAGGTGATGGTCACCTCCTGATCTTCGGCATAGTTGCCGCTGGCAGGAGTAATCACGGGAGTTGCAACAGCACTGCCCAGAACATACAGGTAAACAGGGGTACCAGTCGTGCCGTCATAGATGCGGAAACGACCGTTTGCAGCGCTAGCGCCACTGTTGTAGCGCATCATGTAGTTACCCCACTTCAGCACATAACCGCCGTTATTGCTCTCGGCAGACCATGTCGTGCCATCCTCCTCATCAAATGCCAGACCTGGTGCACTAGGATTCAGGTACCCGTGGTCGCTTGACAAGGTGAATCCATTAGCGTTACCATTCAGTGTAAACTCGATGACGTCGGTGCCACTGATGTTAACGATCGATCCTTGTTCTACCCAACTTACTTCGGCACCAGTACCTCCAGTGGTGATGCCATTCAAGGCCTCGGGGGTGTCCTCATAGACGAGGATGTACTGCAAGCCATTTTGGATCTGGTTGGCGTTGGTCACCTTGGAGTACAGGGTGCCGGTGGCCTCAACGCGCTTGTAACCTGTCACGTTGACGGTGGCGGTAGCGTCGCCGTTGGTTAGGGTGATGGTGGCCACGTCGGGGCTAGACATGATGGCTGTGCCGCTATAGGTCACGGTCAGCGTGCCGTTCTCGAGCGTTGCGCTGAAGTAGTTGGCGCCCGTGCCACTGACGGCGACACTAGTCGTGCCGGTCGTGTTGGTCTCGGTCACGGTCACGATACCGCTAACGTTTGATTCGCCAACGGGGATCACCAGGTCGAGCGACGCGGGATCAACCGTGATGCTGGGCACAACAACGGTGCTGCCTTCACGACGATAGAGGTAAACCTCGCTTTGACTTGCACTGCCATAGCAGGAAACGAGAGAGCCATTAAACTGCATAGTATTGCGCGTGTTGCTTCCCTGGAAGACGATGCTTGCAACATTCTCGCTGCCAATCTCGATTTTAGCTTTGGCATTGTTGCCAGCGGTAGATAAGGCAGCGGTCTTCAAGTGGTTGCTACTGCTGCTTGCTGCATACAGGAAGCCGTCGCCCACGTTGAAGTACCAGCCGCCATCAACTGCCTCGAGGGTGGCAATCTGAGTCGTTTCGGTAGCAGTTACCTTGAGCGTAGCCGATACGGTGGCATCGGTAGTGCCACGGTTATTACTGTTCTGGGTGGTGCTCATGGCCAGACCATCGCCTACCGTGCCACGGTTGACGAAGATTACCTCGTCACCGTCTTTGAGCTGGCTGGCATCGGTCACGAGGACGAAGTCGCCTTCGTTCACGATCTCACCCTCAATTGTGAAGGTGCCTGCATTGGCGTTGATGGTGATGATGTAGCTGCCGGCGCCCTGGATGTAGATGGGGTCGTCGTCGTTGAGGTCGAGCGTGCCGTTGCCGTTGCCGCTGGCGGGGAGCCACCAGTCGCCGTCGCTCGAGGGACCGAAGACGTTACGGGTGTTCCAGTTCTCGTTGCTGTCGAGTTTGCGGGCAAACAGGATGTAGGCGGCGCCCTGGGTGGTGATGTGGGCGGTGTAGGTGCCGTCGCTATAGGTCATCGGCTCGCCACTGGTGAAGTTCCAGCCGCTGCCGTAGTTGCCCACGACGTACAGGTTGGCCTGGTAGTTGACGGTGGCCTGGGCGGTCACGGTGTTGTCGCTGGCGGCGGTGGCGGTCACGGTGTTGGTGGCGCTCAGGGCGCGGCCCGTGTAGGTCACGGTGGCGGTGCCGCCCGTGTTGTCAAACGTGTTGGGATTCAAGTACCAGTCGCTGTTATTGGCCAAGCTGGCGTTGATGTTGCCCGTGACATAGCTGCCGGTGATGGTGAGCTCGCCGGCGGCATTGTCGTTGATGACCTGGCTGGCGGGAGTGATGGCGATGGTGGCAGCGGGCGGGGTGGCCTTGCTGGCTGTGACGGTGACGGTCTGGGTCAGGTCGCCGCAGGTGATGGTCACGGTGGCGGTCACCTCGGTCGTGCTCTCGCCGCCGTAGGTCACGGTGATGTTCTCGTCCACAGTACCGTCAGCAGGGCTGATTGTGGTGGGCGAAACGCTAAAGTCAGCACCGCTCACGCTAACAGTAACGTCGTTAGTCAGGTGGGCACCGGCTACATGAATAGTGCCACTCGTCGAGCTTCCGTCAAACGGAATCTGCTCCAGCTCCAGCGAGTTAGTGCTTACTGTTAACGTCGGCTCGGTGCTCGTATTACTTTTCTTGTAAATGTAAACGGGGTTTTGACCGCTTGCATAGCACGAGAAAATACCGCTTGATGAGTTGTAGCGAAGCCGATTTATGGTATTAGAACCTTGAAAAATCACACTAGCAACACCATCGGTATATGTAATTGCAGCTTTTGCATTATCATCTTTGTTGTCCTTCGTTCTCAAGTAGTTTGAGCTAGAGCTGGCTGCATAGATGTATCTGTTGTCATGTGTCCTGAAGTACCATGCTCCTGTAGATCCCTCGAGTGTGAAAACTTCAGTCTGATCGGTTGGATCTAGGGTATGATTACCCAGAATGGTTATGGCGGTCCTAGGCCTGTTATTGGTTGCTTGGGTTGTACTCATCGCAAAACCCTGACCTTCGTCACTTGTGTTGGCAAAGATGATATTATCGCCAGCTGACAGTTGGCCTGCATCAGTTACAAGCGTGTAACTACCTGTTTCTGAGGAACTCCCATCTGAGTAGGTGATATTAATTGTTTTGAGCCTGACTTGGTTAGAATTCCTGTTAGTAATAATTACTTTGTTAGTACCAGCCAGGTATGTCCATGTGCCAGTATTATCAGATACGCTATAAACTCCAATAGAATTAGTGCCGTCAGTGAACGATGTTCCAGCGCCATAAGTATATGTGCCGCTGGTGCATTCAATGACCATCTTAGAAATGGTATTTTGGCTGGATTCGATGGTAATGGTTCCACCGCTTTGGATGGCAGCATATGTATTGCTCTTATTCCAAGTGTTGGCGCTTGTGCCATCGGTGCAAGTCACTGTGAATCCATTAACTGTTGTAGCAGCGTTGGATGTGACGTCACCTTGCCCTTTATTATTAAAGGTAATGGTTGTTGTTGCTGCCCGGGTGGCGGTGAAGGCCAGTAGGGCAGTGATGAAAAATGTTAGTAATTTCTTCATAAACAATGAGATTTGTTGATTGAGGTGATTAAAAATATGTTATAGTGGTTGTTTACAGTTGCCGGGGGCGGCTGGTTGCAGGGAATGGGGAGGTATATAACAAAAATGATGGCGCTCAAAGCCTGTCACACCTTGCCAGGCCCCCGTGTGCGGGCTAGCCGGTGAGTGGCCGTGAATTCCACCAATGAACTATTGTGCTCATATCTAAGGATTAAGGGGATATCCCCTCGAAATTTTGCGGCAAAGATACAAATTTATTGACAAATCCACACTATTTTGCTTAAGGTTTTTTTTGTGAGACAGCTCTTTTTTTTGTCAGACAACTGGGAGAACTTTTTTCTTTTGCCTGCGGATTGTTTTTCTTTTTAGGTGTGTGAAGTGGTCGAAGACCACGGCAAGGCCGGAGGCCTTGACTTGCATGAACCCCACGGCGCCCAGGCCGATAGGTCTGGACGGCGTGGGGAGTGGCGTGCACCGTGATTGGGCCCCGAAGGGGGCCACTCACGTCAGGCGATAGTCGTTCCATTCGAGCCCAGCGTTAGCCACATGCTTACGGTACTCGTCCTCGAATGATTCCCGTTGATGGTGCGCATGCTGGTTGCGGATGTAGTTGGCAACCATCTCCTTGTCCCGCAAGGCATAGGTGAAAGCGCCATATTCTTTGCCCCAGCCAGCAAACTGTGGGAATGAGGTTTGGTTTTGTTTGATCCACTGGCTGGTGGATAGTTTGATGTCGCGGACGAGATCGGACAAGCTGACGGACGGATGCAGATTGACGAGCATGTGGATGTGGTTCTCGATGCCGTTGATGGCTAGTAGTGTTGATTGTTTGTTCTGCACTACACGGGCGATGTAACGATACAAGTTGTCGCACGAGGTGAGCGGCAAGGTCATCTCGCGCCTGCGGGTGTTGATGACGATATGGTATATGGCATTGACTGCACTCATAATGAATCGTTTTTGTCTACAAAAGTACAAAAATATCTGCGAACATGAAAGAAATGGGCTGTCGTGTGTGGCCCTCTACGAGGCCCGTTGCTGTGTGTGGCCTTTCCCTAGGCCACACTGACCTTCGGCCAGTGCGCCCTAGGGCTAATTCAAGTCAAGGCCTCTGGCCTTGTGCAGGCCTTCGACCTGCTTGGCTGTCGTGCTGCTGCCCGTGCTCCCTAGGCCACACTGACCTTCGGCCAGTGCACCCTAGGGCTAATTCAGGTCAAGGCCGCTGGCCTTGTGCAGGCCTCCGACCTGCTTGGCTGTCGTGCTGCTACTCGTGCCACTTTGGCCTGCTTGGCTGTCGTGCTGCTTCCTTCGCCCCCCTAGGCCAGACAAGGCCTTCTGGCCTGCTTGGCTTTTCCTAGACACCGGTAATATGGAAAAAAGAGCGGCCCGAGTTGGGGCCGCCCTTTTTTAGGGATTTGCTGTGAAGCTAATCGCAGTGGATTACTTCATCACCTTAACAGCGCTGGTGGTGCCGTCGGTGTAGGTGGTAACGACGATGGTCATGCCGTTAGCCTCCTGCATCTCCTGGCCAGCCATGTTGAAGTAGCGTACGCCAGCAACGGTCTTGCCGTTAACGAGCTCGTCAACGCCATCCCACTTAGCGATGGTGATGTTCATCTGAGCGGGAGCGCTCTCGTACTTGCCATCCTCCTTAGCGGTAGCAACAACAACGTAGGTTACGTCATTCTCGGTGCTTGCATAAACAATGTAGTTGCCCTCTGCGTCAAGCTGCACGGGCGTGCCGTCAACCAGAACGGTCAGCGTGCCATTACCCTCAACGTGGAACTTAACCCAGTTGTGGTGACGCTCAACCTCGGTGATAACGGGGGTAGCGGTGGTCTCGAGGACGGTGTAGGTGTAGGTGGCGCTATCGCTGATAGGATCACCAATGATGAACTGGTTGCCAGGAGCTACGCTCAGCTCAACGGTTACATTGTAGGTGCCGGGAGCGGTGTTCTCGGTAACAGTGTAGGTAGCCTCGCCATTGTTCCACTCAACGGGGGTTACCACGCCGTTAACGTAAACGGTGGGAACAGCATCTTCATCGTTAGCCACGTAGGTCAGGCTAGCAACATTGCCGTTGAATACAACCTCAACGTCAGCGTCGAAGTCCTCGGTAACGGTGTAGCTGTAGGTGGCGTTGTCGCTAGCAGCCTCACCAACGAAGTTCTCGCCGTCAGGAGTTACGGTCAGGGTTACGACTGACGAGTGGTTGCCAAGCTCAGTGCTCTCCTCTACGTTGTAGGTAGCGGTGTAGGTACCATCGTTCTCAACCCAATTAACTTCTACTTCCTTGTCGTCGCAGGTAACCACAACGGTAGCGTTGGGGTCATTGCTGGTGTAGCTCAGCTGTGCTACGCTGCCAACGAACTCAACGTTAGCGGTACCAACGAAA
>CAMJJG010000004.1 GCA_946406035.1 uncultured Prevotellaceae bacterium | reverse complement strand
TGCGTCTCGACAAGATGGGCGAGAGCATGATGGAAGACATGGACAAGGACACCGTCGACTTTGTGCCCAACTTTGACAACACGCTCGAGGAACCCTCAGTGCTGCCCACGCGCATCCCCAACCTGCTGGTCAACGGTGCGACAGGTATCGCCGTCGGTATGGCCACCAACATGGCTCCCCACAACCTGGGCGAGTGCATTGACGGCTGCCTGGCATTGCTCGAAGACCCCGAAATGGAGGTGAGCGACCTGATGAACTACATCAAGGCTCCCGACTTTCCCACGGGCGGCATCATCTACGGCTATCAGGGCGTTAAAGACGCCTTTGAGACCGGCCGTGGCCGCATCGTTGTCAGAGCCAAGGCCGAGATTGAGACCGAGCACAACCATGAGCGCATAGTTGTCAATGAGATCCCCTACAACGTCAATAAGAAAGACCTCATCGAGAATATCGCTCGCCTGGTCGAGGAGAAGAAGATTGACGGTATCGCCGACATTAACGATGAGAGCGACCGCCACGGAATGCGCATCGTCATTGATGTCAAGAAGGACTTCAACCCCAATGTCCTGCTCAACAAGCTATACAAGATGACTGAGTTGCAGTCATCCTTCAGCGTGAACAACGTGTGTCTGGTCAATGGCCGGCCCATGCTGCTCAACCTCAAACAGTTGCTGCATTACTTCCTGGAGCATCGCCACGAGGTGGTGATTCGCCGCACCCAATATGACCTCAAGAAGGCCAAGGAGCGTGCCCACATTCTGGAAGGACTCATTATCGCCAGTGACAACATCGACGAGGTTATTGCCATCATCAAGAGCAGCGACTCGACCGAGCACGCAATAAAGCGCTTGTGTGAACGTTTCAGCCTCACGGAGGTCCAGGCACGTGCTATCGTTGAGATGCGCCTGCGTCAACTCACTGGACTGGAACAGGAGAAGCTGCACAACGAGTTAGCCGAGGTTCGCAAGACCATCGAGCACCTGCAGGCTATCCTTGATGATCCCGCCGAGTGCCGCAAGGTTATCGAGGAGGAACTGCTCGAGGTGAAAGAAAAATTCGGCGACGAGCGCCGCACCCAGATTGAATATTCCAGTGAGGAGATGAACGCCGAGGACTTCTACAGCGACGATCCCATGATCATCACCATCTCACACTTTGGATACATCAAGCGCACCCCGCTCAAGGAATATCGTGCACAGGCACGAGGCGGCGTCGGTGCCAAGGGCAGTGACACGCGCGATGAGGACTTCATCGAGTATGTCTATGAAGCCACCAACCACAACTACATGTTGTTCTTCACCGCTACGGGACGCTGCTTCTGGCTGCGTGTGTTTGAAATCCCCGAGGGTGCCAAGAACAGCAAGGGACGCGCCATCCAGAATCTGCTTAACCTGGATGCCGAGAACCGCATCATGGCCTTTGTGCGTGCGACGGCCCTTACAGATCCCGAGTATAACCAGTCACATTATATCGTGTTTGCCACCCGCAACGGTATCGTTAAGCGCACGCGCTTGAGTGAGTATTCACGTCCGCGTGCTAACGGTGTCCGTGCCCTCAACATCAACGAGGACGACCGCCTGGTGGGCGCTATCCTCACCGAGGGTGACAGTGAAGTCATCCTGGCCAACAGCCGTGGCTATGCCATCCGCTTCAACGAGAACAAGGTGCGCTCGATGGGCCGCACCGCTACCGGTGTGAGAGGCATGAGCCTGAGCGAGGGCGATGAGGTGATCGGCATGATCTGCATGCGTGCCGGTACCCGCGACGATGTGCTCGTTGTTTCAGAGCAGGGCATGGGCAAACGCAGTGCCCTGGAAGACTATCGCGTGACCAACCGTGGCGCTAAGGGTGTTAAAACTATTAACATCACACCCAAGACTGGCAAGCTAATTGCAATTAAGAATGTGAATGACGATAACGACCTTGTCATCATCAACAAGAGCGGCATCGCCATCAGGCTACGGGTTAGCTCACTGCGCGTCATGGGACGAGCCACTCAAGGCGTGAGACTTATCAACCTCGAGAAGAAAAACGACGAGATAGCAAGCGTCTGCAAGGTGGATACCGAGCCCGAGGGCACTGATGAGGAAAGCATGCGCGACGCTTTCAATGACAACAACCCAGATGCTCCTGAGATCTCTGAGAACACTGGGGACATCGAGAACTCCGAGAACACGGAGAACCAAAACGAAAACGAATAAACAACAGTATAAACCAGATTTAATTGTTAAGAAAAATGAAAAAGATGATTCTTTTTGGCGCAGCCGCCACCATGATGGCGTTTAGCGCATCGGCTCAGATGAGCCTCGTGAAAGACCTCGCCAAGAAGGCAACTTCGGGCAACCCGATGGAGATGGCTCAGGTGCTGGAACAGATTGAACCCGCATTGACCAATCCTGAGAGTGCCAATGACGTTCTCACTTGGTACACTGCCGGTAAGGCCGCCTTTGGCCTGTATGACGAGTTGTACAAGGTGAAAATCATGGGACAGAGCGTTGACGACAAGATGATGAGCGAGGCCCTGTCTGCCGCCTATGAGTACTATCAGAAGGCATTACCTCTCGACTCAATTGTCGAGATGGATAAGAATGGTATGCCCAAGCTCAACAAGGACGGTAGCAAGAAGGTGAAGACCAAATACAGCAAGGACATCATCGGCGCCCTCACCGGACACATGGGTGACATCGCCAATGCTGGTAACATCTTCCTGCAGGCCAGCGATTGGGAGAATGCCGCTAATGCGTTTGGCAACTATGCTGATATCGCCTCTTCGGCATTCGCTATTGCCAACGGCGTTGCCGCTGCCGACAGCACACTGAGCCAGGTGCGCTTCTTCCAGGCCTATTCTCAGTACCAGATTCAGGACTTTGCTCATGCCTATGACAATTTCACCAAGGCCCGCAAGCTGGGTTATACCGAGAATAACATCGTTGACTTCCAAACTTCGTCACTTGCAAACCTGGTTCAGGGCATGCTTGACGCCAAGGAGTTTGACAAGGCCAACAACTTCATCGACAATGCTCTGGCTGCCGATCCCATGAACGGCACTCTGCATGACATCAAGGGCTTTACCATTGAGTTGCAGAAAGATGTTGATGCCGCGTTGCCCTTCTACCGCAAGGCAGTCGAGGTAGATCCTAACTATGCTAACGCCTACTTTGACGTGGGTCGCTGCCTCTACCTGCAGGCTCAAAAGATTATCGACGATAATCCCAACGCCACCAACAAGGAGCTCGTTCCCAAGATCAAGCCCATCTATGACGAGGCTATTCCCTTCTTGCAGAAAGCTATTGATCTCAACACCAATCCTGATGACAAGAAGGCCAAGAACGTCCTTGACGACATCCTCTACAAGTTTGAGGTCATGGGCGTGAAGTAATAAAATCAGAATAGTTTTATCCGAGCTCTAGCGAGCGGCCCTGGGGAACTATCCTCGAGCCGCTCGCGTGTTATCTCTCACTTGCATGGTTGTAGAAAAATGACTAATTTTGCAGCCGTTATTTAAAGAAGGATTATTGTGAAAAAATATTTCATCATACTTACCGCGCTGCTAGCATTACCGTTGTGCGCAACAGCTCAGCGTCACCTCATCGGCGAGACCAAAAAGGCCATCAGTGGACTCACAATGACCATTGACAGCTATGAGAAAGCCTTCAATAAGTTCAAGCCTGCACTCACCAATGAGGAGACCTGTAACCACCCTGGCACTTGGTCCCTGGCCAGCCGCATCAAGATTGAGCAGTTCGACAAGTATATGGATAACCGCCGCGTGGGCAAGAATATCAATATCAAGGCAATGGGGCACACGCTGATTGATGCCTATGACTACGGTATGAAGGCCCTTCAACTCGACACCATCCCCGTCCTGGACAAGAAAGGTGAACCGGTAATTGACAAGAAGACCCATCGCCCCAAGGTGAAGACCCGTTTCAGCAAGGAGGTAGTGAATCGACTGCTTGATCATCACGATAATTATCGCATCGTGGGCAGTGAGCTCTATAATATCAAGGACTGGGACGGAGCCTATCAGGCATGGGACGATTACTGCAAGATGGCCGCTCGCAGTGATGATCCACGCTGGATCAAGCCCGACAGCATTGTAGCCGAGGTGAGATACTACCAGGGCATTGCCGCATGGCAAAAGACCGACACTATCGATGCGGTGCGCTTGTTCAGTGTCGCCCGCCACATGGGTTTTGACCGCAAGGAGGCTTACGACTATGCGCTAGTCTGCCTCAATGATCTGGGCAATGAAGCCGAGGTCGTCAGACTCGCATGGGAAGCCTACATCAAGTTTGGAATCAGCGATCCACAATACATCCGCATCCTGATCAATAACTTTATCAACCGCGAAGACTTCTCGGGTGCCAATGACTTGATTGATGAGGCGATGGCAGTCAATGCCGACGATGATGAGTTGCTCAATCTCAAGGGACTGGTCGTTGAGAGCCAGCAGGGCATCTTTGAAGCCTTGCCCTACTACCAGCGCTGCATCGAGTTGAACGACAGCAATGCCAGCGGCCTGTTCAATGTGGGACGCTATTTCTACAACAAGGCACAGGAGACGCGTCAACACAGCAATCTATATGGCAAACGTCTAGCCAACCAGGTCAACCCCATTTACCGTGAGGCGTTACCCTACCTGGAGAAGTCCTTTGCCATCAACCCCCACAACCAGGAATTGATTAATGCCCTGCGAGACATTTATTACAAACTGGGCGAGGGCCAGAAACTCCAGTCAATAGAGTCTATACAATAAGTATAGAGAGAGCTCAATTACACAACCAACCGTGGCAACGACATTATAGTGTGTGTCTATTGCCACGGTTGATTTTTATGCTTTGGCGTTGTGTATGGCGGATTACGGTTTCCTGACTATGCCACGCGTACTGCCTTTCACAAAATTGACAATCACATCGCGCTCGGGACTTGCCGTCAGCTTATCGACGGCTTCGAGCGACTGTGTAATATTCAATCCGGAATCATAGATGGTGCGATAAACGTCGGCAATGGCGTCGATTTGTTCGCTGGTGTAGCCACGGCGGTGCAGTCCCACCTTGTTCACACCCTCATAGGCGATGGGGTAGCGTGCAGCCATGCAGTAGGGAGGAATGTCCTTATTGACAAGCGCTCCACCCTGAATCATCACGTGGCAGCCAATGTGAGTGAACTGGTGAACGAGTGCTCCACCACCGATAATGGCCCAATCGGCTACCTCTACCTCGCCGGCTAGCTGGGCGGCGTTGGACATGATGACGTGATTGCCCACGACGCAGTCATGTGCCACGTGGCAATAGGCCATAATCAAGCAGTTGTCGCCGATGACGGTCTTGCCCCTGGACGCAGTGCCGCGGTGGATGGTCACAAACTCACGGATAACGGTATTGTCGCCGATCACGGCAATGGTGTCCTCGCCTTGGAACTTAAGATCCTGGGGGATGTCTCCCACGACAGCATTGGAATGGATATGGCAGTTCTTGCCCACACGGGCTCCGCTGCGAACGACCGCACCGCTGTCAATAATTGTACCGTCGCCAATCTCGACATTGGCATCGATTGTCACAAAAGGACCGATTTGCACATCTTTTCCGATGACAGCGTCAGGATGTACTACGGCATATTGATGAATATTCATTGATTCAGAATTATGATATCATTATTAAAAAAATTACTGGGGATTCTTGACAATCTGGGCCATAAACTCGGCCTCGGTCACAATCTTCTCGCCAACAAAGGCATACCCCTTCATTACAGCCGTTCCACGGCGAATAGGTGTCATCAGCGACAAGTGGAAGATGAGTGTGTCGCCAGGAACGACCTTGTTGCGGAATTTCACGTTGTCAATCTTCAGGAAATAAGTGGAATAATTCTCGGGGTCTTCCACACTGCTCAATACCAGTATGCCACCCACTTGAGCCATCGCCTCGATCTGTAATACACCAGGCATGATGGGCTCGTTAGGAAAATGACCCTGGAAGAACGGCTCGTTGGCTGTCACATTCTTGATGCCCACGACATGCTTCTTGCCCTTCTCGATAATCTTGTCGACGAGCAACATGGGATAACGATGGGGTAACATGTTGCGTATCTGGTTGATATCGTATAGCGGCTCCTTGTTCGGATCATAGACGGGGGCTTGAACGTTCTGGTAACGCAACTCCTGTCTTATCTTTCGGGATAACTGGGTATTGATCGTGTGGCCAGGTCGGGTAGCAACGATGCGACCCTTCAATGGACGGCCTATCAACGCCAGGTCGCCCAACACGTCAAGCAGCTTGTGGCGAGCAGGCTCGTTCTTGAATGCCAGCGGCTTGTTATTGAGATATCCAAGTTCGTTAGCGGGTTTGTGAGGAACATTCATCACATCGGCCATGTGGTCAAGATCCTCTTGTTTCATCGTCGTGTCATAGATGACAATGGCATTATCCAGGTCGCCACCCTTAATGAGGTTGAGCTGGATGAGCGGCTGCACCTCACGCACAAACACAAACGTGCGGCTAGCAGCAATCTGGTCCTTGAATTGACGGATGTCGGTCAGTGATGCGAACTGGTTACCCAGCACGGGGGAGTCAAATTCAATCATGCAGTCGATAGACAGGTCATCGTCGGGCAAGACGATGAGCGATGAGCCAGTTTCCTTGTCAACGACCTTGATGCGTTGCTTCACGACATAAAACTCCTTCTCGGCCTCTTGCTCAACGATTCCGGCTTTCTCGATTTCCTGGCACCAGATGATGGCGCTACCGTCAAGAATGGGCACCTCGCCGCAGTTAACCTCGATGAGACAATTGTCGATTCCGGCGGCATACAATGCGGCCATGGCGTGCTCGATAGTGCTCACGCGAGCCTCCTTGTTGCTCTTGCTGGCAATAACAGTGCCGCGTGTGGTCTCGACTACATGCTCGGCGAGCGCTTGTATAGTGGGTTGGCCTTCCAGGTCAATGCGTTTAAACACATAACCGGTGTTCACGTCGGCAGGCTTAAATGTTGCTGTCGACATCTGTCCTGTGTGCAAGCCCTTTCCAGTGACTGTGAAGGCTTTCTTCAATGTGGTCTGCTTCATATTATCAGTTGTCAATTTCTGATCCATTACCACCGATGTTTACAGTTTCTTTTTCAGTTCCTTAATATCATTATACATCTCGCCCAAGCGCTTGAGATAGACGGTCTGGCGGGCAAATTCCATAGCAGGTTGCACTGGCGCTCCCAGCCATTTACCCCCGCTACCAATGCTGTTGTCAACACCCGTCTGGGCACCGATGCCGTTCTTGTCGCCGACAGTGATGTGGCCAGCAAAGCCCACTTGGCCGCCCACCATATTGAACTTACCTATCTTGGTCGATCCGGCTACACCCACTTGGGCTGCCATAACGGTGCTTTCGCCCACCTCGACGTTGTGGGCAATCTGTATAAGGTTATCGAGCTTAGCGCCTTTCTTGACCACAGTGGCACCCATGGTCGCACGGTCGATGGTAGTGTTGGCTCCAATCTCAACATCGTCCTCAAGAATGACGATTCCCACTTGAGAAATCTTCTCATAAGTGCCGTCTTGTTTGGGAGCGAAGCCAAATCCATCCCCGCCGATGACAGCGCCACCCTGAACAATACAACGGTTGCCAATGCGACAGCCATGGTATATCTTCACACCGGGATACAGAACGACATCATCGCCGATAGTCACGCCGTCGCCCACATACACTTGAGGGTAAATCTTGACGTGCTTGCCGATGGTTACACCGTCGCCTATGTAGGCAAATGCACCAACGTATATATCATCGGGCAGAACTGTGCCATTCCCGACGTGAACGGGGTCTTCAATGCCTTGTTTCTCGGGACGCTGGCTATTGACAAAGTTCAGCAGGTCGGCGAGTGTCTTGTAGGGATCTTCAACGCGGATGAGTGTTGCCTTGACATCCTGCTGGGCGACAAAATCATTGCGCACGAGCACTGCCGAGGCCTGTGTGGTGTAAATGAAATGGGTGTATTTTGGATTGGCGAGGAATGTCAGGCAGCCAGGCGTGGCTTCCTCGATTTTAGCATAGTTGTTAATGACGGCAGAGGCATCGCCATCGACCGTACCATTAACCATTGCTGCAAGTTGTTGTGCAGTAATTTCCATGATGTAGTTATATATTGACTAGTCTTTTAAAAAACGGCTGCAAAGTTCGCAAAAAAAACACAATATCACAACTTTATCGGTGATTCAATCTCTAGTAATGCGCCAAAAAGGACAATAATTTGTCTATTTTGCCATTTTTGCACTATGCTTGAGCAAATCGGTGATTTTAGCTTCAATAACCTCGGGAGATTGAAGCCCCATCAATGATTGATAATCACCATTGGGCGCAACGAACAACAACATCGGTATGGCTTGAACGCCGAATTCCTGTGCCAACTCGGGCTCCTGATCGACATCTATGCGTCTAAAGATGACTTCACCCTTGTGCTGATTCTCAATCTCATCGAGAATAGGGGATAACTCCTGGCAGGGGCCGCACCAGGTCGCAAAAAAGTCAACGACCATCGGCTTTGACCCCAACAGTGTCGATTGTTGGGCCCAATCACCTGTGTCTTCGGCCTGGTTGGCGGTATCGGTCATCTCGGCCTGGGCTGAATCGGTTGTAGTCTCACTCTCGTTACGCGAACTATTGCAGGACGCAAGCAGCAATATTGCTGTCAAGCAAAAAAATAACTTCTTCATTAGATTGATAGCTTGATGATTAAATGTAATTAATGGTTCATTGCAGTTTACCTTTTCCCAGGCGTGTGACCTGTGGTTCACCGCCAGTGCAGTCCACAATGGTAGATGGCAGCAACTGCCCGCGGCCCGAGTCAATGACAATGTCAACCTTGGATTCAAACGCCTCGGCCATCAGCCCAGGTTCGCAACGGTAATCCTCATCATCACCCGGGACCGACGTGGTCAGGATGGGGCCACCAAGGGTGCGCACGATAGATAAAGCAATCTCGTTGTCGGGGATACGAATGCCCACTGTGCGGCGGCCCTTGAAAGCCTTTGGCAACTTGGACAGGGCAGGGAGAATGAAGGTGAACGGGCCAGGCAAGTTGGCCTTCATCATGCGGAACTGCGTGTTGTCAAACTTGGCAAACTGCGCGACCTGAGAGATGTCGTCACAGATGATGGACAAGTTGGTCTTGGCAGACTTCATCTCCTTCAATGAGCAGATGCGCTCGATGGCTTGGTTGTTGAGCGCATCGCAACCCAGGGCATACACGGTATCGGTTGGATAGATAATCAATCCGCCATCCTTGAGCGTATCTACCACCTGGTCGATGTGGCGCTGGTTGATGTTGTTTTCTAATATTTCAAGTATCTCCATATTATAATTGATATTTAATTGCTGCTTATTGGTGAATAAACCGAGGCTTCGATGTCGGTAGCATGAGCATACTGTTTCAACAGCGAGGCCATCCAGTCAACGGCTTCATCAATCGGCATCTCGGGTGCAAAGGCATTGATATTGATCTGCGCCTTGACCGTCTGCTCGGTGAACTTGGTGCGTTCTTCATCGCTTGTGGGGGTGGCTATTGGCCCCATAGCGTCACGGTAGCAAGGCATTCCCTCAATATTGAGCACGCCACGCCCGATGCCATGATACTCGTCCTGGGCGGTGCCAACGCTCATCGTCAACGTGTCGCCCACGATGCGGTCGCCATCCAGTCCGCTGATGGCATATCCGCTCTTGATCGACACCAGATTAACCACGTCGATGAGGGTTGTCAGGCGGTAAATTCCCAGTCCACGAATGATGCGTCGACACAATGCCTCGCTCGACACGCGGTAGCGGCTGGGATCTTTACCAAGGGTCTTATACAAGTGGCGCGTGCCGGCAATGGCAGGGCGCTGGTTGATCTCAAGAAGCTGGTAATGAGCCTTGATGTCGGCTGCGGCGGCCTCAATTTCGGCCCACAGCTCATCGCTCGTCGGTTCATTGACAACTGTGGCGCTGATCAGGCCGATGCGTGTCTCTGGACACGCCTCCAAAATTCTTGGATCTATCTTGACTTGAATCATTGCTATCGTTCTTTTTTAAAAATACTGTGCAAAGATACATATTATCGGTTAAAAAGCTTACCTTTGCCCCCATGATAAGGAAAATTTTAATAATTGTGACATCACTGGCATTAGCTGCTGGTATGTCAGCCAGCGACATGAAAAATAGCGATTTGATCAAGAGCATTGACCGGGTTTTCAGTGCAGTGTACAATAATCCCAATGAGCCGGGCGCCGCTGTCCTCATCATGCAAGGCAACGACACGATATATAGCCGTTGTTTTGGCATTGCCGACATGGAGACCAAGGCTCCAGTAACGTTCGAGACCAATTTCTGCATTGCCTCGGTGTCCAAGCAGTTCTCGGCAATAGCGTTGTTGCAACTGGCCGAACAAGGGCTGCTATCGCTTGACGACCCGTTGTCCAAGTTCTTCCCTGAATTTCAAGCTCCAATCTTCAAGGAGATCACCTTGCACCACATTATGAGCCACACGTCGGGCATCCCTGATGACCGCCCCCGCGATGACCGCAATTTTGTGCTCTATAGCACCGATGTCAAATCTGTGGGCTATATGCGCACGCTAGACCACCTGCATTTCGAGCCAGGCTCCCAATATGAGTATATCAACCCCACGTTCCAGTTGATTTACCAAATAGTGGAACGAGTCACAGGCATCCCGTTTGAGACCTACATGCAGGAGAATGTCTTTGGTAAAGCCGGGATGATGACCTGCCGTTACTTTGAGCCTGATCGCAACATTGCCTGTATGGCACATGGCTATGAGCGTAACGGCAAGGGAGATTGGCTGGAATATGACTACGGAGAGGAGTCTTTCTTTGCCACCAAGGCCGACGGTGCCCTCTATTGCTCGATAAACGATTTTGTCAATTGGGAGCGTGCACTTCGTGACAATAAGGTATGGACTGCTGCTACCAAGCGTCTAGCTTATAATCCTTGGATTCAGATTCCCGTTGATGCCGAGTACGGCTATCAGCCTCACACGGGCTATGGTTACGGTTTCTTTGTCCAGGATGTGCCCTGCCAGCCCACCCACGTCTATCACCTGGGCGACAATGGCGGCTTTACCATCTATGCTGGCAAGATTCCCGAGCGAGATCTGATCTTCCTTTTCTTCTCAACCCGTCCCGATATCGATCGCCTCACAATGGTCAATCAGGTATATCACATCCTTGGCTTCGACTTCTAGTTTTTCAGTATATGAAGAATGTCATCTGGAAATATCAAGTCATAGCGTTGACTCTGGCACTCGTTGTGTCCTTATTGATACCTACGCAAGAAACACCCCTGATGATCATTTTCTTGAGCTCATTCGTGTGTTCAGATTTGGCTTGGTTTTTTTGGAATAAGAAATCATGGTTGTTGCTATGCCTGCTACTTATGTTTTTTCACGTGTTAGCTTTACAAGCTATCGGATTCGTGAAGATCTTTACTGGAAACTATAGTGCGGCAGCATCATCGTGGGTATTTGCATTTGATGTTGTAGGCGTTTCATTCTTTAGCCTCGTTTTATTACCGATTTTTGCCATTGCCGCCTATTTTGCTAGAAAGCTCATTGATGACGCTGAAGAAATCAAATAACATACAAATCGTCAAGGTTTGATTGTGAGTTGGTCCGTTGTCATGCGTTGCATATACTGCTGGATAATGGACTTCATGTGTCGCTCCATGCGGTCGCGGATAGCGGGTGGCAAGGTCCCTAATATATTGTTACTCAAGGTGGAGTCGGTTCGGAACTCATAGGCGGCGGTAACACGGTTTCCGTCAAACTGCATGGCGTAATCGCCCCAAACATACTCATAGCTGCTTGATTCGGGCAACCAGTGAAGGGCAAAACCGTCGCCATCGCCCAACATGTCTCGGCCAAATGCGATATAAGGTTTGTCATAGTGCAGATAACTGAGCACAGTGGGCATGATATCGATCTGTTCCACAATGTGTTCCTCGTCATAGCCGTGCAATGACACGTCACCAGGAGCATATAGGATGATGGGGACGCAGTAATTACCCAATGTCGTGCAGTAGAATGGATCTACCTGCTGGCTCACGTGGTCGGCGGTGATGACAAACAGCGTGTTTTTGAACCACGGTTGCTTGCTTGCTGTCTCAAAAAAGCGCTTCAGCGCATAATCGGTATAGGCAATGCATTGTTGCAGCGGACGCTCGCCCTGGGGAAAACGGCCCTTGTACTTCTCTGGAATGACAAACGGGTCATGGCTAGAAGCGCTGAACAAGGCTGTCATGAATGGTTCTTGCATCTTGCTCATCTGCTGGGCATAGAACTGGAAGAACTCCTCGTCCCAGATGGCCCATGTGCCGTCAAAGTCCTCATCGCCGTTGAAGTTGGGGTCGGCATTATACTCGGTGCGGCCATAGTAGCGCTGGAATCCTGTCGCTCGCGCAAACGCCTCAAATCCCATCGAACCGTTCTGCGCTCCGTGGAAGAAGGCCGTGGTGTAGCCCTTGTTCTCGCCCAATTCACGGGCAAGGCCCGACATGGCATTGAGCGATGCGGGCGTCAAGAACAGAGGTTCCACAAAGTTGGGCAGCGACGACAGTACCGATGGCATTCCCTCGATACTCTTGCGCCCGTTGGCATAAGAGTACTTAAACGTCATCGCACTCGTCTCGATAAGCGAGTCCAGGAACGGTGTGAAACCCTTATAGGTACCGTTTCTCAACGTTTTATTGTAAAAACCGATGTGCTGCTTGCTGTAACTCTCCAGGATCAGGACCACCACATTGCGGCTTGTGAAAGCCACGCTGTCAAGCGATTGCCTGTGGAGTGGGGTGTAGAGGGCAAGGGCCTCCTCGTCGCTCATGTACTGCGGGACGACAAAGGGCGTCTTCTTCAACGTGCGGAAAATCGAGAATGGTGTGTTTAACACAATGCCAGTCTCGGCTGGACGGTTGACATATTGGTTGGCATTGCTGATGGTTATGGGGCGCGTCGCCTTGGTGAAGCCGCCACGGATGGCTCCGACACACAATGGTATGGCCGCAATCAGCACCAGCGTACGCGTCAGGTAATAGCGTGATATGCTGGAAGGGCGGTCAACCATTTCTGGCCTGGGACGGAACAATTTCCAAAAAGCCCAGGTCACCAGTGCCGCCATCAGCACGAGGTACCAGTGACTAAGGAATTGTCCGCCAAAGATCTTTAACATCTCACCAGTGCTCTCGTTACCGAACTCGGCAAACACCGATGCCGTGGTGCGTTTGCCCGTGAAGGGGAAATAGACGCAATCCATGAGGTTAATGTACACGGCGAGGCTGTTCACAATAACATATATCCATCGCGCCACGCGATAATAGCCCGTGCGCTCCTTGAGGTGAAGCGGCAACAGGATCATTAAGATAATAATCGCATTGGTATAGAGTATCGCTGGGGTATCAAACAACAATCCGGCGCCAAAAAGTTCAGCCCCGTGAGCCAGCGTCATTGTGCCAGCATACAATGACCAGTTCAATGCCAGGAACACACAACGGCACAATGTGTAGGCCACATATACCACCAGCAAGTTCCACACCAGCCCCACGACTGGTGTGCCGTGCAATGAGGAATATCGTTTCATGCCCACAAAAGTAGTAATTTTTTGTTTCTAGTACCTAAGTTTTTAGCCCTTAGTTTGAATTCGTCCACACTCGAGTGCCTAAAACTAGGAACTAAAAAACCAGAAACTGAAAACTATTTACTACCTTTGCAGCCAAATTAGGACAAAACAACATGGCAGAATCCACTTTATTGCAGCGTCTGGACGGACTTGACGCCCGATTTGAGGAAATCGGCACCCTTATCACCGACCCCAATGTCATTGCCGACCAGCGGCGATATGTCAAGCTCACCAAGGAGTACAAGAGTCTTGAAACCCTGCTCGAGGCCACTCACCGTTACCGCAAACTGCTCGAGGACATCGAGCAGGCAAAACTCGTGCTCGAGAGTGAGACCGACGAAGACTTGCGGGCAATGGCACGCGAGGAAATCGATGAGAATCAGGCCGCTGTGCCCAAACTGGAAGAGGAAATCAAGTTGTTACTCATCCCCGAGGATCCCGAGGACAGCAAGAACGTGGTGCTCGAGATACGCGGTGGCACAGGCGGCGACGAGGCCGCGTTGTTTGCCGGTGACCTGGCCCGCATGTACACCCGCTACTGCGAGACCAAGGGGTGGAATGTGCAGATGTCATCGTGCAGCGAGGGTGCCGTGGGTGGCTTCAAGGAGGTGGTGTTCAGCATCACGGGCGACAACGTGTATGGCACGTTGAAGTATGAATCGGGCGTGCATCGCGTGCAGCGCGTCCCTGTCACCGAGACCCAGGGTCGTGTCCACACCTCGGCTGCCAGCGTTGCGGTCCTGCCCGAGGCCGAGCCATTTGACGTCCACATCAACGAGGGTGAGATCAAGTGGGACACCTTTCGCAGCGGCGGAGCCGGCGGCCAGAACGTGAACAAGGTGAACAGTGGCGTGCGCCTGCGTTACATGTGGACCAACCCCAACACGGGCGAGCAGCAGGAAATCCTCATCGAGTGTACCGAGACCCGCGACCAACCCAAGAACAAGGAGAGGGCACTGGCCCGGTTGCGCACCTTCATCTATGACCACGAGCACCAGAAGTACATGGACGACATCGCCTCGCGGCGCAAGACCCTCGTCTCGACAGGCGACCGCTCGGCCAAGATCCGCACCTACAACTATCCTCAGGGCCGCATTACTGACCATCGCATCGGCTATACCATCTATAACCTGCCCGCCTTTATGGACGGTGACATCCAGGACTGCATCGACCACCTCATTGTGGCCGAGAACGCCGAGAAGCTCAAGGAAGCCGAGCTCTAAACAATAGCAGATTGTTAAAGTTATGTTAAAACGCTGTTTTGTTGTTACAAAGCAGCGTTCTCATATGTCTTTATAGCAGAATGTGAACTTAAATTCAGCCATAATATACACAATACAGTAACAATTAGTGATGTTTAATGACAGAAACGCTGTAACCACACGGTTCCGGCGTTTCTTTAATGGGATGCAAAGAAGTCTTGGATTTTCTGAATGATTGCTTCAGAGTCATCGAGGCCGCGGCTCAGGCGTTCCATGGGGCACCAGTCGTCGCCGGTGCGGTTAATGATGTGGTGAACGAGCTGGCCACATTCGGCCTTTACACCATGATTCTGCAACAGGGCAAGTGCAGACGTGCTCATCACGTCGGCCCACACCTGCCGGGTGCCTCCGGCGGCCATGCATGCGGCAGCGGCCTTGCCCACTGCCTTGTCGGCAATGCTGGAGCCGTTGAGTATCTCAGGGCTCTGGGTTACCAGGGTAAGAAGATCTTTCACACCGCGCTGTGTGAAGCGGTGTATCGTTCCGTCGGCACTTTTTACAACCAGTGTCAATCTCTCGTTGTGCAAGATGTCAATCAATTCTTTCATGCGGCAAAAGTAGTATATTCCGTGGAAAAAGCGTAATTTTGCAGCAAATAAAGAATCCGTTTATATTTTTTGAGTCAATATGAAGATTGGAATCATTGCAGCGATGCACAAGGAGCTCGAATTGCTCTTGCCGTTGCTTCATAACAGCGAACAGAGCCGCATGGGCGGTTGTGAGTTTCACCGCGGCAAGGTGGGAAGGCATGACGTGATCGCCATGCAGTGCGGCATCGGCAAGGTCAATGCCGCCATGGGGTCGTTGACGCTCATCAACTCATTTTTACCCGATTTTGTCATCAATAGTGGCGTCGCAGGCGGTGCCGACGCGTCGGTCAACGTGATGGACGTGGTGGCTAGCGCTCGAGTGGCCTATCATGACGTGTGGTGCGGACCCGAGAATGAATTGGGGCAAGTGCAAGGCTTGCCGTTATACTTTGACGGCGCCCAACGCCTGCTCGACCTGATACCCGACCGTAAGGGCATCCACAAGGGACTCATCTGCAGCGGTGACCAGTTCATCGACACGCTCGAAGCCTTCAAGCGCATCAAGGGTAACTTCCCCGAGGCACTAGCCGTGGATATGGAATCGGGCGCCATTGCCCAGGTGTGCCACTTGAACAAGGTTCCGTTCATGGCCCTGCGTGTAATTAGTGACTCGCCTGGTGCCAGTCATGACAACACGAGCCAATACCTTGACTTCTGGAACGATGCTCCGCGCGAGACCTTCAACCTGGTCAAGGACATCATCACCAAGCTATAACTGTCTTAAATTAAAAACCATTTGTCACTGTTATATGGAGAAAATAGCTAGTTTCAAGATTGACCACACGCGACTGCTGCGCGGCATCTACGTCTCTCGCAAGGATTATCTTGCCGGAGGCGACGTGGTGACGACATTCGACATCCGCATGAAGCTCCCCAACCGTGAGCCAGCCGTGAGCCAGAGTGCGCTACACACTATCGAACATCTAGCGGCCACCTACTTGCGTAACCATCCCCAATGGGGAGACAAGGTGGTCTATTGGGGACCAATGGGTTGCTGCACTGGTAATTACCTGTTGCTCAAGGGCGACCTCGAGAGCCGCGACATCGTGCCGCTAATGCAGGAACTGTTCCAGTGGATTGCCGACTTTGACGGCGAGATCCCTGGTGCCAATGCCCACGACTGCGGCAACTACATGCTCAATAACCTGCCTATGGCTAAGTGGGAAGCACGCAAATACTATATCGAGGTCCTCCAGAACATCGGCCCCGAGAACCTCACTTATCCTAACTAAGCAAAGCATTATTCAAGCTAGAAAAATCAATTGGGTTACAAGGAACATCGTCCTTATAACCCAATTGTTTGTCCTTTGGAGCCTAGCCTCCGGATTAGAGCTCCAGGGCATCTTTTACTTTCTCGGGCAGGAGCGCCAGGTCGAGCACATCCTTGATAGTGTTGACGTAATGGAATGTCAATCCCTTGAGATATAACTCGTTGATTTCTTCAATATCCTTGCGGTTATCCTTACATAAGATGATATCCTTGATACCGGCTCGCTTGGCAGCAAGGATTTTTTCCTTGATGCCGCCCACAGGCAGCACCTTGCCGCGCAGGGTGATTTCGCCCGTCATGGCCAAGTGATCCTTGACCTTGCGTTGGGTAAACGACGAGGCGAGCGAGGTGACCATCGTCACACCAGCCGACGGGCCATCCTTGGGAATGGCGCCTTCAGGCACATGGATGTGGACATTGTACTTGTCAAACAAGTCAGGATTGATATTGAGTAACGAGCAGTGTGACCGCAGGTATTGCAGGGCAATGACAGCCGATTCTTTCATCACATCGCCCAGATTGCCCGTGAGGGTCAATTTCTCGCCCTTACCATGCGCCAGCGAGGACTCGACAAAAAGGATTTCGCCGCCAACAGCGGTCCATGCCAAGCCCGTCACCACACCGGCAAACTCGTTTCCCTCATACTTGTCTCGACTATAATCAGGAGAACCCAGATACTCTTTCAGGTCTTCTGCCTTGATGCTGGTGGGATAGTCGTCACCGCTAGCTTTGTGGCGTGCCACGCGACGCAACACGGTGGCAATCTTCTTCTCTAGCTGGCGAACACCAGACTCGCGGGTGTAATCCTCGATGATCTTGAGAATTACTTGCTTGCCAAACTTGATCTCATTCTTCTTGAAACCGTTCTCTTGCAGCTCCTTGGGGATAAGGTGTCGCTTGGCAATCTCAAGTTTCTCCTCGGGTATATATCCATTGATTTCGATGACCTCCATGCGGTCGAGTAGGGGACGACTCACGGTTGCGAGGCTGTTGGCCGTGGCAATGAACAGGATCTTGGACAGGTCATAGTCCACGTCCAGGTAATTGTCGTGAAAGTGGCCGTTCTGTTCCGGGTCAAGAACCTCGAGTAATGCCGACGATGGGTCTCCCTTGAAGTCCTGTCCCACCTTGTCAATCTCGTCGAGTACTATCACGGGATTGTTGCTTCCACACTTGGCCAGAGCAGCTATAATGCGGCCCGGCATGGCGCCGATGTAGGTGCGGCGATGACCGCGTATCTCGGCCTCGTCATGCAGTCCGCCCAGCGAGATGCGTGCATACTCGCGATGCAGGGCGTCGGCAATGGACTTGCCCAGTGAAGTCTTGCCCACACCCGGAGGTCCATAGAGGCACAGGATGGGAGCCTTCAAGTCTCCACGCAGTTTCAACACCGACAGGTGCTCGAGGATGCGATCCTTTACCTTCTCCAGCCCGTAATGGTCATCATTTAGCTTCTGTTCCACCTTTTTGAGGTCAAAATTATCCTCGGTATAGGTGTCCCAGGGCAGATTGAGCATATTATCAAGATAGGCATACTCAACCGAGTAGTCAGGCGTTTGGGGATTAAGACGTTCCAGTTTGCGCAGTTCCTTGTCAAATTGTTTCTGGACGTTCTCGTTCCACTTCATCTTGCGTGCGCGCTCCTGTAATTCCTCGATATCATCAACATCGGTACCCAATTCCTCCTGAATGGTCCTGATCTGCTGCTGCAGGAAATGCTCACGCTGCTGTTGTGACAGGTCCTCGCGAGTGCGTGACTGGATATTGGCCTTGATTTCGACTAACTGTTCCTCACGAGTGAGCAACGAGTACAACAGGTAGGCCCGCTTCTTGATATCGCGTTCCTCTAGCATGTGCTGTTTTTGATCGGCGTCAAAGGCGATATTGGTTGCCAGGAAGTTCATCAAATACATGGGATTGTCGATGTTCTTCATCGCAAATGCCAAGTCACGACCATTGTTGCCCATATTGCGCAGCATGCGCAGTGTGATCTCGACAATCGATTGCATCAATATCTCAAACTCCTTGTCGCCGGCAAGAGGCAACTTGTCCTCTACTAATGCAACCGAACCTCGCAGATAGGGGATGGTCTGGGCGATATGACCCAGTTGGCAGGCCGAACGCCCTTGCAGGATGACATTTGTAGAGCCATCGGGCAGCTCCAGCACCTTGATGATAGTGGCAATGGTGCCATATCGGTACAGGTCCTTCTCTGATGGATCCTCGATGTGGCTGTCATATTGGCAGAAGACGGCAATCGAACTATGACTCTGCTCTGCCTCCTTGATCAGTTGCAATGATTTTTCACGACCTACCGATACAGGCATGGTCATCGAGGGAAACAGCACCATATTGCGCAATGGCAAAATGGGAATGTCATCTGCCTTATTATCTTGAATGTCAGCATTGTCGCCCACTTCGTGAATCTCGGTGATTATCGGGACGACGCGTGCGCCGCCTTCATTCATCTCGTTGTCAATATTATCTAAAAAATCAAACATATTCCTAACAATGTCATCTTCACTAGCGTTACAAACGCAAATCGAATGCCAAAATTACAAAAATCCACCGAATTGGCGGCCACTGCGCTTCATCATTTATATAAAAATAACACAACAGGCGACCCGTGTTATCCAGCGGGCCGCCTGCGTAGCGGATTGCTGCGACAATCAATGCCGTAAAAAATCGATTACTTGATAACCTTCACACTACGGGTCGAGCCATCGCTATAGGTGCGGACGATGATGTTCACGCCCTTCACTGGCTGGCTCTACTCGATGCCGCGAATGTCATAGTAAAGCTCGCTCACGACGGTCGCAGCCACACTGGTATCTTCTACAGCCGAGGGAATCTGGACTACAGCAAACTCACCGCATGCGGGAGTAGTGTGGACATTCTCGCTGGTGGGCAATGAATAGATGCCGATGTTGCTGTCAGCGCACACCTGGTTACCTGCATAGTCAAAAGCCATCTGGAAGATGGCACCGCACTGGTGATCAGCAAGTAATCCCCTTGAGGATTAATCGCCGCGACAGCGGCCTGTTCAGGCAGGTCGTCCTTGTTGATCGATGTCACATTCAGCACCTGCCCCATCGCACTCATCGAGAGACCTAACGCAATAGCGAAAAGAAGTTTTCTCATCATGATGGTTATGGTTTATAAGTTAAACAAAAGTGGTTATTTAATACAATATTCAAATCTTCTGGCCTGTACACCTACTTAACAATCGCAGCAAAAAATAAGCAAAATAGTTGCAAAAATCAAATAAATCTTACTAAATACTAAAATCCTATCATTATCGTAACAACAAAAAGAGCGCCTCAAGTGGACGCTCTTCTAGAAAATATCCTCAATCGTAATAAATCGCGGGGTTACTTGAACAAGAACACCTCGCTGATGGATTCTTTCCTGTTCACGTGCTGGATGGTGTGGGCAAACAGCTTGTCGACTGACAGGACGCGCACCTTGGGACACTTCTCGGTGTCAAATGGGATGCTGTCACTGATAACCAACTCGTTGAGTCCACTTGCCATGACACGCTCACTAGCGGGATCGCTCATCACGGCATGTGAGATATAGGCACGCACGCTGCGGGCACCATTCTCCTTCATCAGGGTCGCCGCCTTGCAGATGGTGCCTGCGGTATCCACCATGTCATCGATGAGCACGACGTCCTTGTCCTTCACATCGCCAATGATAGTCATGCTCTCAACCACATTGGCATGCAAGCGCTGCTTGTGGCAAAGCACGAGAGGCGTATTGAAGTATTTGGCATAGGAATTTGCGCGCTTAGCTCCGCCAACGTCGGGGGATGCTATCACCATGTCCTTGAGATGCAGCGACTCAATATCGGGAACAAACATGGTCGAAGCATACAAGTGATCTACCGGCACGTCAAAGAATCCCTGAATCTGATCGGCATGAAGGTCCATAGTGATTAGACGGTCAATGCCGGCTGCGATGAGTAGATTAGCGACCAGTTTAGCGGCAATTGACACACGAGGCTTATCCTTGCGGTCCTGTCGAGCCCAGCCAAAGTAGGGTATTACGGCAATCACCGAGTGGGCCGAAGCTCTCTTGGCTGCATCAATCATGAGCAGCAGTTCCATCAGGTTCTCGCTGCTGTTAAATGTCGATTGGATCAGATAGACCTCAGCGCCGCGCACCGGTTCTTCATAACACACCTCAAACTCGCCGTCAGCAAAGTGCTGGATATTGAGTTTGCCCACTTCCACTCCCAGTTCTTTAGCTATTTTCAGGGCAACATACCGTGAATTAGTGCCCGAGAAAACTTTCATTTCAGCCATATCGATGTTCAAATTAATTTGTGTTTGCAAAATTAAGCATTTTCTGTGGTATTAAGGGTATTTGCTATCATTTATTTGTTCACTTTTTGTCTCTTTCCTTCCTTTTTAGGGCTCCCAGAGTTGACAGCATGACTTTTTTGCTTTGGCGGGTTTGAAGAATCAGCGATTTTGTGTAATTTTGCACAAAAAACAAAAAAACGCGACATACATTATATAGATAGAATGAAGACAATACGCAACTTCTGCATCGTGGCCCACATCGATCACGGCAAGAGCACTCTTGCCGACCGCTTGCTCGAGTATACCAACACCGTTGCCGGCAAGGACATGCAGGCTCAAGTGCTTGACGACATGGACCTGGAGCGTGAACGAGGCATCACGATCAAGAGCCACGCTATACAGATGGATTATGCCAAGGACGGCACAAAATACACACTCAACCTGATCGATACTCCGGGGCACGTGGACTTCTCCTACGAGGTATCGCGATCCATTGCCGCATGTGAGGGAGCCTTGCTGGTAGTGGATGCCACCCAGGGTGTTCAAGCCCAGACCATTTCCAACCTGTACATGGCCATTGATAACGGTCTGGAAATCATCCCAGTGATTAACAAGATTGACATGGATAGCGCTCATCCCGACGAGGTCGAGGACGAGATCGTGGAACTGCTGGGCTGTGACCCGAGCGACATTATCCGTTGCAGCGCACGCACTGGCGAGGGCGTCCCGGCCATACTTGACGCTATTGTCGACCGTGTTCCTGCTCCCGAGGGCGACCCCGAGGCGCCGTTACAGGCGTTGATCTTTGACTCGGTGTTCAATTCGTTTCGCGGCATTATTGTGTACTTCAAGATCTTGAACGGCTCGATTGCCAAAGGTGACTTCGTTAAATTCGTCAATACCCAGAAGGAGTATAATGTTGATGAGCTAGGTGTGCTAAAACTGCGTCAACAGCCCTGTGAGCGTCTCTCAACAGGCAATGTGGGCTATATCATTTCGGGTATCAAAAACTCTACCGAGGTGCGAGTGGGCGATACCATTACTCATGTTCAACGCCCGTGTGAGAGCGCTATCGAGGGCTTTCAGGAAGTGAAGCCGATGGTGTTTGCCGGTGTCTATCCTATCGACCCAGAGGACTTTGAGAACCTGCGCGCTTCACTCGAGAAGTTGCAGCTCAATGACGCGGCGCTCACCTTCACTCCCGAGTCGTCGGTAGCGTTGGGATTTGGTTTCCGTTGTGGTTTCTTGGGGTTGTTGCACATGGAAATTGTGCAGGAGCGCCTGAGCCGTGAGTTCAACATGGAAGTCATCACTACAGTGCCCAACGTTTCCTATAAGGTCTATGACAAGAAAGGTGGCATGACCGAGGTGCATAATCCCGCCGGACTGCCTGATATCGCAGTTATTGAAAAAATCGAGGAGCCATACATTCGGGCATCGATCATCACCCAGAGCGAATTCATGGGGCCAATCATCACGTTGTGTCTGTCCAAGCGAGGCGAGCTGGCCAAGCAGGAGTATATCTCCGGCAACCGCTTGGAATTAACATTTGACATCCCGCTCGGCGAAATCGTTATCGACTTCTACGATAAGCTCAAGAGCATCAGCAAGGGCTATGCCTCGTTTGACTACTACATCAACGGATACCGCGAGTCTAAGCTCATCAAATTGGATATCCTGCTCAATGGGCAGCCTGTTGATGCGTTGAGTACCCTTACTCACGTTGACAATGCCGTGCCATTGGGACGACGCATGTGTGAGAAACTGAAGGAGCTGATTCCGCGTCAGCAGTATGATATTGCTATCCAGGCCGCTATCGGTGCCAAGATTATTGCCCGCGAGACGGTGAAACAGGTGCGCAAGGATGTGACGGCCAAGTGCTATGGTGGTGACGTGAGCCGCAAGCGCAAACTGCTTGAGAAGCAGAAGGCTGGAAAGAAACGCATGAAGCAAATCGGCACCGTCCAAGTGCCGCAGAAGGCGTTCCTTGCCGTGCTCAAACTCGATTGATCATTAAAGTACGGTGAGTGATGGCCGATGACTTGAAAAATATCGACCTTGACAATCCTGATTTTCAGGACGCATGGAGTGTGCTGCGCAAGACCCATCGCTCTGTATTCCTGACGGGCAAGGCGGGAACTGGCAAGAGTACGTTCCTCAAGTACATTCGTGCCAACACCAAAAAGAAACTCGTTGTCCTGGCCCCGACTGGCATAGCGGCGGTCAATGTGGGCGGCCAGACGCTGCACTCGTTCTTCAAGATCCCGTTTAAGCCGCTATTGCCTGACGATCCAGACATTTCTAACATCATGCGCTTGCGCAAGATGTTGCGCTATACCAAAGAGAAGGTTAAACTCATACGCGAGCTGGAACTGATCATTATCGACGAGATTTCGATGGTGCGGGCTGACATCATCGACTTTGTTGACCGCGTTTTGAGGGTATTTTCGGGTAATATGCGCGAACCCTTCGGTGGCAAGCAGTTGCTCCTTGTTGGAGACATCTTCCAGTTGGAACCCGTTGTCACTCATGACATGCGTGACATCCTGAGGCGATACTACAAGAACTTCTTTTTCTTTAATGCACGCGCGTTTGAGCAGATTAATCTTGTCGCCATCGAGTTGAGAAAGATATATCGACAAAGCGACAATGAGTTCATCTCGTTGCTGGACCGCGTGCGCATCAACCGAGCCACTACTGCCGACATTGCATGCCTGAACCGCCGATACGATCCTTATTATCAAGAGATAAATGATAATTTCTCTATCACTTTAGCCACACGGCGCGACACGGTTGATTCCATCAACGATGAACACATGATGGCACTTAAAACGCCCGAGCATGCCTACGAGGGCCGTATTGAGGGCGATTTTCCAGAGAACAACCTGCCGACGGCCCTTCACCTGGTTTTGAAAGAAGGTGCACAGGTGATTTTCATCCGCAACGACAAGGATGGGCGATGGTGTAACGGCACAATTGGCAAGGTAACGCGTCTTGATCTGGATCAAGTGTATGTGGCTCTCGAGAACGGTGAGGAGATGGAAGTGCTGCCCGAAGTATGGGAAAACATGCAGTACTCCTACAACGAGAAGGAGAAAAAAGTCGAGGAAAAAGTACTGGGAACTTTTCTGCAGATTCCCATTAAGCCCGCATGGGCACTCACGGTCCACAAGAGCCAGGGACTGACGTTCAACCATGTGGTACTTGACTTTGTGGGAGGCGCTTTCAGTGGCGGGCAAACTTATGTTGCCCTGTCACGTTGCACCTCACTCGAGGGCATCACTTTACTCAAACCATTGAGCGATAGGGATATAATAGTCAACATGGCAGTGGTAGAGTTTAGCCGGCTGTTCAATAATCGACAGATCCTTAACGAGGCCATGGAGCAAGAACGCGCCAATCAACTCTATCGCAGGGCAGTACACGCATTTGACCATCGTGAATTTGAAGAGTGCGTCAACTGTTTTACCGAAGCGATGAAGATTAAAGATAACATCCAAAATCCAGCTGTCAAACGTTTGATTTCCAGAAAACTGAATACTTTTAAAACGCATTTGCGAACGATTGAACGTCTGGAGCAGGTAATTGATAGCCAGCAACGTCTATTGCGTGAACTTGCACTTGAATACGCTTCGCTCGGCGACCAAGCCCTTGAAATAGAAGATAATAGGGTAGTGGGAGAGGGTAGTGAACCTTATGGAAAAAGCAGGCTTGACGATATAGCAATTCGCTCAGCGCTAGCCAATTACAACAAGGCAATACGAATCATGCCCGATTGTGTGGAAGCTATGATTGGCAAGGCGCGTCTGTTTATGACCATTGACCAGCTCGAGAGTGCCGAGGACGAATTGAGAAAAGCCTTGAAACTGGACAAAGCCAACTATAGAGCACACATGAGTATGGGGAAGCTGATGGAATTACTGAAAGATGTACCTGAAGCCATCAAGTCATACAAGAGAGCTGCTAAAGCAGATAAAAAACGTCCAGAACCGCATGATTGCCTACAGGCTATTTATGAAAAAATAGGCCTGGATGATCTTGCTGACGATGAAAAAGAACTTGCCGATCGTCTGCGCAAGGCCCTCTATAAGAAATCATCTGCCAAGAGAAAGAAATAGTCAACCTGGATTTTATCCATAATATTGAGAAGCAGGGGTGAAAGCTATTTTTCGATATCTCTATTTTACATAATACAAATTCATATTTTTTAGTGTAATTACATTTATTAATAAAGAGAGTTTTATGGTAATATCTTGAGATGTTGAGATGTCATTATTCTTGACGAGATTTCAAATTACAACGAAATATTAAATTCTCATCGACTTAAATTGACTGATAATTGTCGGCTCCGCCAGAAACAGAGCCAACTCAAAGCAATACTGAGCTTCGAATTGAATTCAAAATACATTTCGGATTATTTATTGTTGTTCAAAACAAACACCTTTAAAAATTCATATATTATCAATTGACGAACAATTGATATCGAATTATATATTAAAGTAATACATTAAATATTGAGACGTTTTTTATCCTCATTTAAAGTAATTATTTAAAACATCGATTGAATTTTTGATATATTAAGTTTAATGATTATTTGTAATCAATTAGATATACTATTATACTGAAACCAATACTTTAAATTATTCATTTTTTAGTCCATCGTTGATTGGGTGATTAATTTACAATCCTTTTTCATTATTATAATGAGAATTGTTTGTATTTTTGTGCTTGAATAATAATCACACAAAATTCAAGATGTTAAAAACCCTACTCAAACAAGTCAAGCAATACAAGACGGCTTCACTATTGACGCCAGTTTTCATCATGCTTGAAGTTGTGCTTGACGTGCTTATCCCCTTTGTGACAGCCAAACTGATCGATGATGGCATCAACGCTGGGCACATGCCTAGCGTCTATAAATATGGTTTGGTGATGATTGTAATGGCATTCTTGAGTATGCTTGCTGCTATTCTGGCAGGAAGATATGCCTCCTATGCCTCATCGGGCTTCGCATGCAACCTCCGCGATGCCATGTACAAGAACATCCAGCGATTTGCCTTCAGTGACATTGACAAGTATAGCACATCGGGCCTAGTAACGCGCATGACCACCGACGTAACCAACCTGCAAAATGCTTACCAGCAGATCATCCGCACATCGGTGCGAGCTCCCTTCAACCTCTTGTCCAGCATTGTCATGTGCTTTGTCATCAGTCCCGATCTGAGTCTAATTTTTATTGTTGCCAGCGTCGTCTTGGGCATAATTCTTGCGCTGATTATCAGCAAGGTATCTAAGATGTTTGCGTTGGTTTTCAAGCAATATGATGTGCTCAACAGCGTCGTGCAGGAAAATGTCACCGGCATCCGTGTGGTAAAGGCATTTGTCCGCGAGGATCATGAGAATGCCAAATTCTGGAAAGCCGCAGAACGTCTCTATGACCTAAACGTGAAAGCCGAAAGCCTCATGGCGCTTAACCGCCCGCTGATGAATATAGTAGTGTATGGCTGTATCATTGCCATCTCGTGGTTTGGAGCCCAATTTGTTGTCGCTGGCAATCTCACGACAGGCCAGTTGACATCCTTGTTCACTTATGTGATGTCCATCCTGATGTCGCTAATGATGCTGAGCATGATTTTTGTAACCATTACTCAAAGTCTTGCTAGTGGGCAACGTGTTGCTCAGGTGATTAACGAAGAACCCGACATTGTTAATCCGGCAGACGCCTTAACCGAAATTCCCGATGGCTCTATAGACTTTAACCACGTCTTTTTCGCTTACAAGGGCGGCAGTGGCGAATATGCGCTCAACAACATTGATTTGCACATCGCCAGTGGCGAGTCAATCGGCGTTATTGGTGGCACTGGCAGCGGTAAATCATCACTCATTAATATGATGAGCCGCCTGTATGACGCCTCCAAGGGCGAAGTCCTCATTGGGGGGAATAACGTGAACACCTATGACTTGGAGGTGTTGCGTGACAACGTTGCTGTCGTCTTGCAAAAAAACGTGCTCTTCTCGGGGACAATTCTCGAGAACCTGCGCTGGGGCGACGAGAACGCCACACTCGAGCAATGTCGGCAAGCTTGCAGGGTGGCCTGTGCCGACGAGTTCATCATGGAAATGCCCGACGGCTACGAGACCCGCATCGAGCAAGGAGGCACCAACGTCTCAGGTGGCCAAAAACAACGCCTGTGTATCGCGCGAGCGTTGTTAAAGAAACCCAAGGTCATGGTGCTCGACGACAGCACGAGCGCATGTGACAACACTACCGATGCACGCATCCGTGCCGCATTGCGTGACAATCTTCCTGAAATGACCAAAATTATTATCTCGCAACGCATCAGCAGCATCAAGGACTGTGATCGCATCCTGGTGCTCGATAATGGAAAGATGGCAGGCTTTGATTCCCATGACAAGCTGTTGCAATCCTGCACAATTTATCAAGAGATTTGCGCTATCCAGGAAGCAGCCGGCGGCGATTTTGACAAACCCCAAGATGACAGAAAGGAGGCCCAATCATGAGAATGCCTGGAGGACATATCAACCGCAACACAATCGTCGATACGACCGGCGTGAACAAGCGCAGCACGCTGTGGCGGTTGTTCAAGATAGTGATGAAAAGCTACAAGTTCTCGTTCCTGGCTGTAGCTGTGTGCATCGTGGTGACGGCCTGCACTACCCTCGCCTCTACCCTATTCACGCGCACCCTCATCGATGACTATATCACGCCGATGATTGGGCAAGCGCACCCCGATTACGGCCCGCTGGCCCAGACCCTTGTCAAGCTGGGCATCATTCTGGCCTTTGGCGCCCTGTGCTCCTACCTGCACAGCCGGCTGATGATCAATGTGACTCAGGGCACGATGCTCAAGCTGCGACGGGGCATGTTTGAACACATGCAGACGTTGCCCATCAAGTACTTTGACACCCATGCCCACGGCACAGTGATGTCGGCCTATACCAACGACGTGGACACCCTGCGCCAAATGATTTCCAACAGCTTGCCTCAAGCCTTCAACTCGTTGATTACGTTGGGCATCACATTTGCCAGCATGATTGTCATGAGTGTCCCGATGACCATCTTGTCCATCGTCATGGCGCTCATCATGGCTTGGTCGACTACCTATCTGGGCAAGCGGTCGCGCAAGCACTTCAGGGTGCAACAGCAAAAACTCGCCGAGGTCAATGGCTTCATCGAGGAGATGATGACGGGACAGAAGGTTGTCAAGGTCTTCTGCCACGAGCAGAAGGCCATCGAGCAGTTTGAGGTCATCAACGAGCAGCTGCGCAGTAACACCTATGACGCTAACCGCATCAGCAACATCGTCATGCCCGTGAACGGCAACCTGGGCCATTTGAGCTACGTGCTCATGGGTGTGCTGGGTGCCTGGCTTATCCTCAACGGCCACACCGGCATGACCCTGGGAACCCTCGTGGCCTTCCTGACGCTCAACAAGAGCTTCGCGCGTCCCATCGCCAGCATCAGCCAGGAAATCAACAGCGTGTTGAACGCATCGGTGGGTGCCGACCGCATTTTCAAGATCATGGACGAGCAGCCCGAGCCCGATGCCGGCAAGGTCAAGCTCGTCAATGCCAAGCGCGGCGCTGACGGCCTGCTGCATCCCTGTAACCCTCACACGGGCATCTGGGCCTGGAAGATTCCGCAGGAGAGTGGCAAGCTGCGCTATGTCAAGGTGGCCGGTGGCGTGAAGTTCAACGATGTGGACTTCGGCTACAACGAGGAGAAGCAAGTACTGTTTGACATCGACATCGACGCCATGCCCGACCAGAAAATCGCCTTTGTTGGCGGCACTGGAGCAGGAAAAACGACCATTACCAACCTGATTAACCGTTTCTATGACATCCAGGACGGTAAGGTGTTGCTCGACGGCATCAGTATCAACGACATCAGCAAGCGAGACCTGCGTCATGGCATGGGCATGGTGCTGCAGGAGACCCACCTGTTCACGGGCACCGTGCTTGACAACATCCGCTATGGCCGGCTCGATGCCACCGACCAGGAATGCATCGAAGCCGCCAAACTCGTTAATGCCGACAGTTTCATCCGTCGCCTGAGTGACGGTTACCACACCGTACTCAATGCCGATGGTGGCAACCTGAGCCAAGGCGAACGCCAGTTGCTGGCCATCGCCCGCGCCGCCGTTGCCGATCCACCCATCCTCATCCTTGACGAGGCCACCAGCAGCATCGACACCCGCACCGAGACCCTCGTGCAGCGCGGCATGGACTCACTGATGAAAGGGCGCACCACATTTGTCATCGCCCATCGCCTCTCGACCGTGCGCAACAGCGACTGCATCATCGTTCTCGAGAAAGGCCGCATCATCGAGCGCGACACCCACGACGAACTCCTTGCCCAGCGCGGCAAGTACTACCAACTCTACACCGGCGGCGAAATCGCGTAAAAACAACAAGACTTTTTTAAAGAGATGTCGCCCCAATAGGTGGATAAAGCCATTGGGGCGACCATTGTATTATATGCCCGCTTGACATCCAAGATGTCTTATTCCACAAGAATCTGTTGATATAGATGCTTTTTGATGTTATCAAAAACATTTATTTCGCTATTTCGCTGCCAGTAAATGAAAAAAACACTACCTTTGCAGATTGAATAAACTTGGTGGCACCTCAGCAAATGACACCCATATCATTGCCCCTGGTGAGCACAAGTTTTGGAATCAGAACTTATTAACCGACTAGACATAAAACATTAACACATGGCAAAGAAATTGACTGACCGAGTGACTTGGGTCGGAAAGGTGGACTGGGAACTGAAGCGTTTCCATGGTGACGAATTGTCCACCCACCGTGGCTCGAGTTACAATTCCTACTTGATTCGTGACAAAAAGAACGTGCTCATCGACACTGCATGGCTCCCTTACAGTCGCGAGTTTGTGGCCAACCTCAAGCAGGAGATTGACCTGAACAAGATTGACTATATCGTGATGTGCCACAACGAGATTGACCACAGCGGTGCTCTCGTGGACCTGATGCGCGAAATTCCCGACACACCCATCTATTGCACAGCCAAGGGCGAAGCCATCATCCGTGGCCATTACCACCAGGACTGGAACTTCGTGAACGTCAAGACGGGTGACACTCTGGAACTGGGCGATACTACGCTCACCTTTATCGAGGCTACGATGCTGCACTGGCCCGACACGATGTTCTGCTACCTGAGTGGCGAGGAAATCCTGTTCAGCAACGACGGCTTCGGCCAGCACTATGCCACCGAGTCGCTCTATGACGACCAGGTGTGCATGGACGAGGTGCTGCAGGAGGCCGAGAAATACTATGCCAACATCCTTGCGCCCTTCAGCCCGCTGGTGGCTCGCAAGGTGAAGGAGATCCTGGGCATGAATCTGCCTGTGAAGATGATATGCCCCAGTCACGGCATTATCTGGCGCAACAATCCCGGCTTGATTATCGAGAAGTACCAGCAATGGAGCGATGCCTACCAGGAGGACCAGGTGACCATCGTCTATGACACGATGTGGCAAAGCACCCGCTTGATGGCCCAGGCTATTGCCAACGGCATCCGCCAGCAGTCGCCATCGACAACCGTCAAGATCTACAATGCGGCCCAGAACGACAAGAACGACATCCTCACCGAGGTGTTCCACTCGCGCGCTGTGCTTGTGGGCTCTCCCACCATCAACAACGGCTACAGCTATGCCATCGCCGGTATCCTGGAGATGATCAAGGGCATGAAGCTGAAGAAGAAAAAAGGTGCCGCCTTTGGCAGCTATGGCTGGAGTGGCGAGGCTTCCAAGCTCATCACCGAGCACCTAAAGGCCGCAGGCATCGAGCCCGTCAATGACGGCATGCGCACGCTGTGGGTACCCGAGCAGGACGCTCTGGAGCAGTGCCGACAGTGGGGCCGTGATTTTGCTGCTGCTTTGTAACAAGGAAGACAACAAATACAACAGATACAACAAATAACTAATTTACATTTTTAGAACCAATGAACAAAATCGTTAGTAAAGAGCAGTTTTCTGCTAACGTGACAAAACTTGTCGTTGAGGCTCCCCTCATCGCCAAGTCACGCCGCGCAGGCCACTTTGTGATCGTGCGCTGCGGTGAAAAAGGCGAGCGCATTCCCTTGACCATCGCCGATAGCGATCCCAAGGCCGGTACCATCACGCTGGTGATCCAGAGTGTGGGCGAGAGCACCCGCAAGATCTGTGCCCTGGAGCCGGGCGAATGCCTGCATGACGTGGTGGGTCCCCTGGGCCAGGCCACCCATATCCAGAAGTATGGCACCGTGCTGTGTGCCGGTGGCGGTGTGGGTACCGCTCCCCTGCTGCCTATCATCCGTGCCATGAAGGAAGCCGGTAACCGCGTGATCAGTGTGCTGGCAGGCCGCACCAAGGACCTGATCATTCTTGAGGATGAGGTTCGGGCAGCCAGTGACGAGGTGATTATCATGACCGATGACGGCAGCTATGGCAACAAGGGCGTAGTCACCGTCGGCATGGAGGAAGTGCTCAAGCGCGAGCATGTGGACTACTGCGTGACCATCGGTCCGGCCATCATGATGAAGTTCTGTGCACTGCTGACCAAGAAGTATGAGGTGCCCACCGAGGCTTCGCTCAATGCCATCATGGTTGACGGCACCGGCATGTGTGGCGCCTGCCGTGTGACCGTGGGCGGCAAGACGCGCTTTGTGTGCGTCGAGGGTCCCGAGTTCAATGCCCATGAGATTGATTTTGACGAGTTGATGATGCGCTTAAAGGGTGCACAATAATTTATATAGTTAACAGAAAGAAATGGAACAGAATAATATGGATTCGCGTAACGAACAATGGCGCATCGACCTGCGCAACTCTAAGACTCCCAAGGAGCGCACCGCAATTCCCCGCGTGGAGATGCCTCAACTCGATCCCAAGTACCGCATCACCTGCAATGAGGAGGTGAACCAGGGCATCAGCGCCGAGCAGGCCGTCGTCGAGGCCAGCCGCTGCCTGGACTGCGCCAATCCCCAGTGTGTGACCGGTTGCCCGGTTAACATCAACATCCCCAAGTTCATCAAGAACATCGAGCGTGGCGAGTTCGGCCAGGCCGCCGCAACGCTCAAGGAGACCAGCTCACTGCCCGCCGTGTGTGGCCGCGTCTGCCCGCAGGAGAAGCAGTGTGAATCGCGCTGCATCCACACCAAGATGAACCATCCCGCTGTAGCCATCGGCTACCTGGAGCGCTTTGCTGCCGACTGGCAGCGTGATAACCTGCCGCAGGAAGTTCCCGCAATGGCACCCGCCAACGGCATCAAGGTCGCCGTCATCGGCAGTGGTCCCTCAGGACTGTCGTTTGCCGGAGACATGGCCAAGAAGGGCTTCAGTGTGACCGTATTTGAAGCGTTGCACGAGATTGGCGGCGTGTTGAAGTATGGTATCCCCGAGTTCCGTCTGCCCAACCACATCGTGGACTATGAGATCGAGGGCTTGAAGAAGATGGGTGTCGAGTTTGTCAAGGACTGCCTGGTGGGCAAGACCATCAGCTATGAGGACCTGCACGAGATGGGCTTCAAGGGTGTGTTTGTCGGCAGCGGTGCCGGCTTCCCGCGCTTCATGAACATCCCGGGCGAGAACCTCAACGGCATCATGTCGAGCAACGAGTACCTGACCCGCATCAACCTGATGGAGGCTGGCCGCGGCGGTGACACTCCCGTGCTGCGCGGTAAGACCATCGCCGTCATCGGTGGCGGCAACACTGCCATGGACTCGACCCGCACAGCCCTGCGCATGGGCACTGAGCGCGTCATCCTCATCTATCGCCGCAGCGAGGAGGAGATGCCCGCCCGTCGTGAGGAGATCGGCCATGCCAAGGAAGAGGGCGTGGAATTCATGACCCTGCACAACCCCATCGAATACATCGGCGACGACAAGGGCCGCGTGGTGGCCATGCGCGTACAACGCATGGAGCTCGGTGAACCCGATGCCTCGGGTCGCCGCAGTCCTGTTCCCGTCGAGGGCGCTATCGAGGAGATCCCCGTTGACCTGGTCATCGTGGCCGTGGGTGTATCGCCCAACCAGCTCGTGCCCCGCTCGATCCCCGGTCTGGACATCAGCAAGCGCAACACTATCGTTGTCAACGAGGAGACGATGCAGTCGTCGGTGGGCGACCTGTATGCTGGCGGTGACATCGTGCGTGGCGGTGCAACTGTTATCCTGGCCATGGGCGACGGCCGCCGTGCTGCCCTCAACATGGCCAACGCGTTGCTCTAACTCAACGGTCAAGCATTGAGATAACATCTACTACTGTGGGTGGCAGTCCATTAGGATTGTCGCCCATAGTTGTTTTTTTGTCTTTTTCGGGACGCGCGATATAGCCGCGATGGTTGACGCACATTGAGGGATTGGGGTGATAGGCATGAGGGGGAAGCTGATGCACTCTCGTCAAGGGAATGTTTAAATCGCATTGTTTCATAATTAATCAATAAGTTACTGTTTTTTCATTTTATAACCATGAGATCCTGTTCATCCAACGATGATTCCTGAAAAAAACTATTACAAAAAATATCTTTTTAAGAGAAAGAGACAATAATTGTGCCAAAATCGTTACCTTTGCCATTGGAATGTTGAGAAATAGGACGCAAAGCATTGCAGTGATGCTCGCGGCAATTGTCGTGGGCGCAATTTTGTGTGCATGCACCGAGCGCAAGGAGACTAACAATCGGGTTATTGTGCAGAACGACTTGTTCACCCTGACTGGGGACAGCTTAATCGAGGGAGACATCATTGCCTATTGTCCCTTGCCCGGTAGCATTGAATCGACGGTGTCGCTGTCACGGCTCGACAGCCTCTATGCCCATGTCGATACATCCAGGGTGCATTTTGTCGAGGGCAAACGCTGGAAGAAGCGTAAAAAACGACCCGTCACAATGCCCGAGTATAAAAGTGACCAATCGTTGATTAATGCCCTCTATGACATGTCGGTTGACCGTATTTCCGATGCCGTTGACAAGTCAGGACGATTTGCGCCCTCCCAGAGCAACTACAGCCGATTGTATTGTACATTATATTTGTCGCTGGCTGCGCTCAAGCCCCATCAGTCAATGGCGACATTGCGCTCAATAGTCGACCGTGACAGCATCATCATGCAGCGCGAGGGCCAATGGCCCGTCGTGAGCGACCACATCGGTTGGGCCACTGCGGCTTGGGAAGTATATAAGGTAACCGGCGACCGCACGTGGCTATCCTATAGCCGGCGAGTGATTGAAAAGACCCTCAACATCAACCGTGAGGTGCTTCTTGATCACGAGACAGGACTGATGCACGGGGCTGGTTACACGTCCTCGCGGCCGTTGGGCGTGCGCCGCATGACCTGGATGGGCTATAACGACCTGTTCGCCTGCATGTCATTGGGCAACAACATCTTGACGGCCAATGCGTATGCCATTTTGGCAGACATGTGTGATGAATTAGATATCGAGAACGATTATCAAAAAGACGCTCAACGCATCAAGGACGCCATCAATCAGCACCTGTGGAACGAAGATAAGGGTTTTTACAGTTCATTCCTGTATGGCATGGCCTATCCCAGACAAGCTCCACTGGCCGACAACACGGCCCAGGCGATGTGTGTGCTCTGGGGGATAGCCGATGATAACCGAGCCGAGAACCTGATCGCTCAAACCCCAATTTCCAATCAGGGAGTGAACGTCTCTTATCCAGCCGCTAATCCGATTGAGCCCTATTTCACTCACTCATCATGGGCAACAACCCAGGCCCTGTGGAACCTGGCTGCCGCATGGGTGGGGAACGTCAACGCCCTGCGGCATGGACTGGGAGCCTTGTATCGCGCTCAGGCACTGTATCAGTCACGGGGCATCCACATGCAAGACGTTACAATTGACGAGTTGGGCACCAGCGCGTCCAATGCGGCTATGATCATGCGAGTGCTGATGGGCATGAGTTTCAAATCAGAAGGTATTGAATTCTCTCCAACGGTTCCTGCCTGCTTTCATGGCAAAAAGACATTGTCAGGGTTCAATTACCGCAAAGCGATCATCAACGTGACCATTCAGGGCACCGGAAATGATGTGCAATCAATCACCGACAATGGCAAGCCACTTGAAAGTGCTTTCCTGCCTAACGACATCGAGGGTCAACATGACATTGTCATTACCCTTCAACACGACAATCGCGCATCCCAGCATGTGACCATCCACCACAACGAGGTGATTCTGCCCCCTACTCCAGTCGTTAACTGGAGCAACGACAGTGGCCACATCATGGATTACCTATCAAAAACGCCCTACCGTTTGTCCTCCAATGGAAATTTATTAGCATTAAATGATTCGGTATTCGTTTTACCCGAGACCGATACCTTTACCGAGTTTTCGGTTGAGATTGCCGGTAAATATGTCAACGGCTTCATGTCCAAGCCCATGTTCTACTTCGGGTTGACACCACAAGTCGCATTTTTCCCCAAGAATGTTGTTGACGGGGTCACGTCTGTCACTGTTAACGTCGCCGAGGGTGGCGATTACCTGATTGATGTGGGCTACCATCCGACTGGATCGCTCGACGTGCGCCAATTGAGCGTTAACACCCACGCGATGGGTACACTGGTCATGTCTGGCACCAATAAACCTGATGCCAATGGGCTGGCATATAGCAACATGGTGACGGCCATGCTGCTCAAGGGCGAAAACGTCATCCAATTCACTACCATCAGGCTACCCAAGGCATTCACGCCTTGTGACCCGGTGCATGTGAGAATCATTAAAAAGTGAAAATTATCATTGTACTATAAAACAGATTTGATTATGAACAAAACCAAATTCATCCTGATTTCAACACTGGCTGCAACATCACTGGCTGTTCAAGCCGACGAGGGGCGACTGTTGCGCTTCCCAGGCACTAACGGACGCGATGTTGCGTTCAGCTATGCCGGCGACATCTACACCGTGCCCATTACCGGAGGCACGGCGCGTAAACTCACTTCGCACAATGGCTATGAGGCATTTGCCCGTTACAGTCCTGACGGACAAACCATTGCCTTTACTGGACAATACGACGGCAACACCGAGATCTATGTAATGCCATCGATGGGTGGTGAGCCCCGCCGCATCACGTTCACCGCCAGCAATCCCCGTGATGATTGGGGAGACCGAATGGGTCCCAACAACATCGCCATGACTTGGACGCCCGATGGTCGTGGAGTGATTTACCGCAACCGCATCAGCGACAGCTTTGACGGCAAGTTGTGGTGCGCTCCCATCGACGGCAGCATGTCTCAACAGTTGCCCTTGCCCGAGGGTGGTTTCTGCAGCTACAATGGTGACGGCACCAAGCTGGCCTATAACCGCGTCTTTCGTGAATTCCGCACATGGAAGTATTACAAGGGCGGTATGGCTGACGACATCTGGATTTATGACACCAAGGCCCAGACGGTGACCAACATTACCAACAACATAGCCCAGGACATTGACCCGATGTGGATAGGTGACGAGATTTACTTCATGAGCGACCGCGACAACCGCATGAACATCTTTGTCTATAACACCACGACAGGATCGACCAAAAAGGTGACCAACTTTAGCGACTATGACGTGAAGTTCGCCAGCTGTGGCGGCGGCAAAATCGTGTTTGAGAACGGCGGTTATCTCTATGTGCTCGATCCCGTGAGCAAGCAGAGCCAGAAAATCACCGTTCACCTCAATAGCGAGAATAACTTTGCTCGTGAGGAGCAGCGCAAGGTGAAGGACAACCTCACTGGCGGTAGCCTGGCTCCTGATGGCAGCCGCATGGCTATCAGTGCCCGTGGCGAAGTATTTGATGTGCCTGCCAAGCACGGCGTGACCCGCAACATCACCCACACCCCTGGCGTGCATGAGCGCAATGCCGCATGGAGCCCCGATGGCAAGAATATTGCCTACATCAGTGACCAGACAGGCGAAACCGAATTGTGGATGCGCCCCGTCGACAGCGACAAGGCCGTCCAACTCACCAAGGACAATGACACCTACATCCGCGACTTCCAGTGGAGTCCTGACGGCAGCCAGATTGTGTATACTGATCGCAAGAACCGCATGATTCTACTCAATGTCAAGACGCTCGTTAAGAAAACGCTGATGCAAGACGAAATGGGCGAGATCCCTACCCCATCATTCTCGCCCGACGGCAAATGGCTGACTTATTACCGTAGCGGAGCCAACGAATTCAATGTGGTTTACCTTTATAACATTGCCGAGGGCAAGGAGTATCCTGTTACCGATCGCTGGTATGAGAGCAACTCGCCTCAATTCAGCAGCGATGGCAAGTACCTGATCTTTGCGTCGGCTCGCGACTTCAATCCCATCTATAGTAGCATCGAGTGGAACTTTGCCTACCGCGAGATGGAAGGCATCTATCTTGTAATGCTCGCCAAGGACACCCCTTCACCCTTCCTGCCCAAGGATGACAAAGTGCTGGCTGGCGGAGAGAAGAAAGAGGCACCTGCCGAAGCGTCTAAAGGCAAAAAGGGTAAAAACAAGGCCCTGAACGACGCCAACGCCACTCGCATCGACATTGACGGCATCGCCAATCGCATCGTGAAGGTTCCCATTGGCACCGGCAGTTATGGCAACTTCGTGTGTGACGGCAACCACTTGTGGTACAGCGGACGCGGCAGTGTGCGCGTGTTTGACTTCTCTGAGCAGAAGGATGAGCTTGTTGCCGACAGGGCATTCATGACACCCTCGGCCGACATGAAGACGGCTGCCTTTATTAAGGGGGACAAGATTTATGTCGCTCCACTATCACCGCGCAAGACAGACCTCAATGACGAGGTGAAGCTTGACGACATGATCGCGACTGTAAACTATGACCAGGAGTGGAAGCAGATTTTCAATGAGGCCTGGCGTGCCTATCGCGACGGATTCTATCTCGAGAACATGCACGGTGTTGACTGGCAGGCCATGCATGACAAATATGCCGTTTTCCTGCCCTACGTCAAGAACCGTTTGGACTTGACCTATGTCATCGGCGGCATGATTGGCGAGCTGGCCGTGGGACACGCCTATGTTGATGGAGGTGACCACATCAAGGCCGACGAGCATCACATCGGCATGCTCGGTGCTGAGTTGGAACCTGTGGCTAATGGATACAAGATCAAGAAAATCCTGCGCGGTGCGCCCGATCGCGAGGAACTGCGTTCCCCGCTGTTGGAGCCCGGCATGAACGTGAAGGAAGGCGACATCATCACAGCGGTTGACGGTGTTAATGCTCAAGGTGTGGGCAACATTTATACCCTGCTGCGCGACAAGGCCGACGTGATGACCGAACTGACCCTGGCCGACGGACGCAAGGTCGTTGTCAAGCCCATTCAGAATGAGTACCCACTGTATCACTACGAGTGGGTGCAGCACAATATCGACTACGTGAGCGAGAAGACCGGTGGCCGTGTGGGCTACATCTATATCCCCGACATGGGTCCCGAAGGACTGCGTGAATTCTCGCGCTACTTCTTTGCCCAGACCGACAAAGAGGCTCTCATCATTGATGACCGCGGCAATGGCGGTGGTAACATATCACCCATGGTCATCGAGCGCCTGCTGCGCCAACCCTACCGCTTGACGATGTTCCGCGGCAGCAATTACAATGGCACCACACCCGAGCGCACGCTCGTTGGTCCCAAGGTCCTGCTGGTCAACAAATACTCGGCCAGCGACGGCGACTTATTCCCCTGGAGTTTCAAGGAGAACAAGATCGGTCCCGTCATCGGCACCCGCTCGTGGGGCGGCATTGTAGGCATCAGTGGTTCATTACCCTATATGGACGGCACCGACATCCGAGTACCGTTCTTTACCAATTATGACACTCGCGGTAACTGGATTGTTGAGAATCACGGCGTTGATCCTGATATTCTCATCGACAATGATCCCGTCAAGGAGTTCAATGGCATCGACCAGCAACTTGACAAAGCTATCGAGGTGATCCTCGAGCAACTCAAGGATCGCAAGCCCATGCCCAAGACACCTGCGCCCCGCACACTCAAGGATTTGGGTGTGAATTGACATGACCGCTCAGTTACTCCAATGAGTAGCAAATATCCACTTCAATGCGTGCCGGACACATCACCGGCACGCATTGAATGCTTTTGTATGTTAATGTCACTGAAAAGTGTTGTTATTTATAGGAATTTGCTTACTTTTGCAGGTTAATATCATCTTAGAGAGTAGATAATGACACAAGATAAACGGAATATAGCAGTGCTGGGCAGCACAGGGTCCATCGGACGGCAGACGCTCGACATTATTGCCGAATATCCCGATCGATTCCGAGCCTGGCTGCTTGTGGCCCGCAGCAGTGCCGACCTGCTGATTCAGCAAGCGCGCCAGTATCGCCCCCACATGGTCATCATTGCCGACGAGAGCTACTATGAATATGTTCAGGACGCCCTCGCCGACACCGATATTGTGGTTGCCACCGGCACCAGTGCCATTGCCGACGCAGTGACCGCCCCCGAGGTCGATACCGTCGTTACCGCCATGGTGGGCTACAGCGGCCTGGAATCGACAATCACCGCGGTCCAGGCTGGTAAGCGCATCGCCCTGGCCAATAAGGAGACACTAGTGGTGGCCGGAGAACTCATCAACCGCTTGCTCGAGGGGAGCGAGACCGTGCTCTATCCTGTTGATAGCGAGCATGGCGCCTTCTACCAGTGCTTGATGGGTGAGCGGCATGAAGACATCGACAAGTTGTGGCTCACGGCATCGGGAGGCCCGTTCCGCACCATGCCCAAAGAGCAGTTATCAACTGTCACAGCAGCCGATGCCTTGAAACACCCAAACTGGGCGATGGGTGCCAAAATCACCATCGATAGTGCAACGATGATGAACAAGGGCTTTGAGATGATCGAGGCGCGATGGCTGTTTGGCATCGAGCCTAGAGATATCGAGATTGTGGTACATCCCCAAAGTATTATCCACTCGATGGTGGCCTTCAAGGATGGTTCCATCAAGGCCCAACTAGGTTTACCCGACATGCACTTGCCCATCCGCTATGCACTGGGCCTGCCTGAGGGTCGCTTGGCTAGTGACTGCCGCAAGATGACCATCGACGACATGGCCATGCTGACGATGGAGCGTCCCGACCTGGACAAGTTCCCGCTGCTAGGCACGGCCTATGAGGCGGCCCGCAGGGGTGGCACGGCCCCTTGTGTCATGAATGCCGCCAACGAGATTGCCGTGGCCGCATTCCTGCAAAACAGAATCAGATTTACCGATATTTATAACATCATAGAAAAAACGATGGCCGACATGCCCCTAGTCGAGCACCCTAACTATGCAGACTATGTGGCTAGCAACGCCGAGGCTCGCGACTATGCAGCACGCCTCGTTCAACAAGTGACCATCTAAATTTAAAGAAATCAACATTAAATGGATTTATCATTTTTAACATCATCATCTTTTTGGGTAAGAACGCTTGAACTGGTGCTGGCATTAAGCATCCTTGTAACTATCCACGAGTTTGGCCACTACTCATTTGCACGGTTGTTTGGCGTGTGGGTGGAGAAATTCTTCATATTTTTCAATTATAAGTTTTCGCTGGTAAAGTGGAAGCCCGGCAAGTACCTCAAGTGGTTCTCACATGGCGAGGAAATGGCCGTTGCCACCGACAACGACCCCAACGAGAACAAGAATTCATGGCGAGCCACCGAATATGGCATCGGCTGGATTCCCCTGGGTGGCTACTGCGCCATTTCGGGTATGATCGACGAGTCGATGAATACCGAGGCCATGAAACAGCCCGCCAAGCCCTATGAGTTCCGCAGCAAGTCGGCATGGAAACGACTGCTCATCATGCTGGGCGGTGTGCTTTTCAACCTGCTGCTTGCCATGGTTATCTATGCCGGTATCGTTTATACCCAGGGCGAACAAATCATCAGATTTGCCGACATTACCGAGGGAATGACCTATAGCGAGGCGGCTCACGATGCCGGTTTTGTTGACGGCGACATCCCCCTGACAGCCGATGGTCAGCAGCTTGCCAACCTGACCGACGCCGCCGACTTTAACGCCATCTTCATGGCCAAGCAGGTGACCGTGTTGCGCAATCACAAGGACACCGTTGCCATCAACATCCCCAAGGGCTTTATCGGTCAACTGGAAAGCGAGGCGAAGGACGGCAAACCATTCATGACGCCCCGCATGCCTGTTGTTATCGCCGAGACGATGCTGCATCAAGGTGGTGAAAAAGCCGGCTTAAAGGAAGGCGACCGCATGCTTGCCGTGAACGGCGTCCCCACCCCTACATTTACCGAGTTCACTACCGAGCTGTCCAAATACAAGGGGGCGACGATCACCCTCAAGTACCTGCGAGATGGGAAAACCATGACAGCCAGCAATGTGCAAGTGGATAGTGATGGCAAACTGGGCATCATGCTTGCCGACATGACCAAAGTCTATCATACCACCACGGTCCAGTACAATCTCCTGCAATCGATACCTCGCGGCATTGAACTGGGCTGGAAACAGACTGTGGATTACGTTAAGCAGCTCAAGATCATCTTCACTCCCGAGGGGGCTAAGAGCATTGGCAGTTTTGGAACCATTGGCAGTATCTTCCCCTCGACATGGAATTGGGTGGGTTTCTGGAATATCACTGCATTTATCTCTATCATTCTTGCCGTGATGAACCTGTTGCCGATTCCTGCTCTTGACGGAGGCCATGTTCTATTCTTGATCTATGAGATGATCACACGTCGCAAACCTAGCCTCAAATTCATGGAGGTGGCACAAATGATAGGAATGGGACTGATCATCGCCCTGATGGTTTATGCACTAGGAAACGACATTTTCAGATTCTTAATCAAATGACCTATAAAACCGTAACTCTCAAGCGTGGCAAGGAGGAATCCTTGCAGCGCATGCACCCCTGGGTATTCTCGGGGGCCATTGCCTCCGCCGATGACAGCATCGAGGAAGGAGACCTCGTGACCGTCTATTCCCATGACGGAACGCTCATCGGCAACGGGCACAGCCAGATAGGCAGCATTGCTGTGAGGATGCTCACCTTTGACGACACAGCCATTGACGAGGCTTTCTACAGCCAGCGCCTTAATGACGCCTACCAGATGCGACTGGCTCTAGGGCTGCAACGCGAGGACAATAACGCATTCCGCCTGGTGCACGGCGAGGGCGACTTCCTGCCCGGACTGGTGGTGGACATCTATGGTCCCACGGCCGTGATGCAGGCCCATTCACCCGGAATGCATTTTGCCCGCAACATCATTGCCCATGCATTGACCCGATTGCCCGGCATACACAATGTCTATTACAAGAGCGAGACAACCTTGCCCTATAAAGCCCATCTCGACCCAGTGAACGATTATATCGTGGGTGGTATGGAAACCGACGAGGCTCTGGAAAATGGACTACGATTCCATGTTGATTGGCTCAAGGGGCAGAAGACAGGCTTCTTTGTGGATCAACGCGAGAACCGCAGTCTGCTTGAACACTATAGTCACGGTCGTAGAGTGCTAAACATGTTCTGTTACACGGGTGGATTCTCAGTGTATGCCCTGCGAGGTGGAGCCCAACTGGTTCACTCGGTCGACAGTTCGGCCAAAGCTGTGCGGCTCACCGATGATAATGTGTCACTGAATTACGCTACCAGTGACAATCGCCATCAATCCTTTGCCGAAGACGCTTTCAAGTTCCTCGACAACATGGACAAGGACGCCTATGACCTCATTATTCTCGACCCACCCGCTTTTGCCAAGCACAAGAGCGCCCTGCGCAATGCCCTGGTTGGATATCGCCGCTTGAATGCCAAAGCGCTTGAGAAAATCGCTCCAGGCAGCATCCTATTCACCTTTTCATGCTCCCAAGCAGTCAACAAAGAGCAGTTCCGCCTGGCTGTTTTCAGCGCCGCGGCACAAACACGTCGCAAGGTGCGCATTCTGCATCAACTAACGCAGCCTGCCGATCATCCCATCAATATCTACCACCCCGAGGGCGAGTACCTCAAGGGATTGGTACTGTATGTTGAATAATCATTTACAAAACAACCAAAATAATCAATGACAATGAAGAAATTTTCAATCCTTTTAGCCGCTGTGGCCATGATGGCCATGACAGCATGTAATGAAAAGCCTGCCAAGGGCAGCGACGAGTCGAGCAATGCCGCAACAACCGAACAGGTAGATCAGACCCAGAAACAGGCTCCAACCATGAGCGTTGAAAAGGCCGCTCCGACCAAGGACGGAAAAGATCACACGGTAGCCGACTTCAGCACCAAAGATTACCAGATAAAACTGGAAAACCTTGCCGACGGAACCTTTCGTCTCACCATGAACGATAAGGTGGTCGAGACCAAGAAATGCGTCAAGCAGGGCGAGAATTACCTCATGAAGGACGATGAGGGAAAGAACTACATCATCAAGTCCACCCCCGGTAGTGAGGAAATCACCATCATGGACAGTAAGAGCATCATCTATCATGGCTCCAACGGCAAGTAAAAAGACGATGAACACCGGTAAATTTTTACTTCTCATGGCCAGCATGGTCATGGTATTGAGCTCATGCTCAAAGCTGGAGAGTAACGAGAAAAAGTATCTCGATGCCATGTCTAGCGATGACTTTGAGGTCTCGGCACAGGGGTTTACTGACTTCTGTGAATGGTTAAAAAAAGATAAGTCCACGATGACCTATGATTTCAACCTCATGCGCGAGAAATTAGGGATGAATGTCCTGACCAGTGCTGATGGCAAACTGCGCACCTACAGCTGGATCACCAATGGTGACCAGACAGCGCCCGTATATGCCAACGTGGTACAGTGGCTGGATGGAGAGTCTTTCCTCGGTTATAGTGGACCATTGAATAATATGTTGAACAGTCATAAGAAGGATGCTGCCAAAAATAAAGAGATGGCCCATAGCATTGACACCATTATGGACGTCAATATGGATAAACAACACCTTTATCTCGTTGTTCAGTCCTACTTGAACGCCGATGGCCGCAAACGCTCGTTTGTGTCAGCATTAACAATTCAGAAGTTGATACTGTTCAGACAGCCCTTCTTCTTTGACGGGACTGAAGTTGCAGGCAACAACGAGTATGAAGGCAATATCAAGGTGGGCGACCTCTTCAAGTGGGATGAGAAGAACAAACTGTTCTATGCCTACCAGACCGATGACAATTTCCACGTCATACCCAATCAATACACCGTTTTCAAGTTAGGAAACGACAAGTTGAACAGGGTTGTGAACGAAGCCGATCAAACAGTCATGAATAACAACTAACTATCCATTAATATCATTACATTTATGAAGAAAACCATTCTTGCCGTTATTGCTACAACGGCATTAGCATCTACCGCTATGGCACAAAACAGCAACTTTAACTACAACGTTGACCGTTTTGCCGACATCGAGGTGCTCCGCTACCAGGTGCCCGGCTTTGAAGACCTGTCACTCAAACAGAAGGAGCTGGTCTATTATCTCACCGAGGCCGCCCTTAATGGCCGTGACATCCTGTTTGACCAGAACTGCAAGTACAACCTGATGGTGCGTGAGACCCTTGAGGACATCTACCGCAATTACAAGGGTAACAAGGCCGACAAGGAATTTGTCGCTTTCGAGAAGTACTTGAAGCAGGTATGGTTTGGCAACGGCATCCACCATCACTACTCGATGGACAAGTTCAAGCCCGAGTTTTCTAAGGGATTCTTTGACAAGCAGTTTGCAGCACTGCCTGGAGCCAAGAAGCGCAGCGAAGAGAAAAAAGTGCTCGATCGTGTCATCTTTGATCCCGACTTCATGGCCAAGCGCGTCAACCAAGCCGACGGCCAGGACCTGATCCTCACCTCGGCCTGCAACATGTATGAGGGAGTGACCCAGCAGGAAGTCGAGGACTTCTACAATAACCTCAAGGACACTACCGACCTCACCCCGATCTCATGGGGACTGAACTGCAAGGTGGTGAAGCGCAACGGCAAGATTGTCGAGGAACCCTACAAGGTGGGCGGCCTCTACAGCAAGGCCATCGAGAAAATCGTCTACTGGCTCCAGAAGGCTGCCACCGTGGCCGAGAACGAGGGCCAGCGCGCCTACATCAATGAGCTGATCAAGTTCTACCAGACGGGGTCGCTCAAGACATTTGACGACTATAGCATCATGTGGGCCGAGGAGACCAATAGCCAGGTTGACTTTATCAACGGCTTCATCGAGAGCTATGGCGATCCCCTGGGCATGACCGGCTCATGGGAGGGCATGGTCAACTTCAAGGACCAGGCCGCATCCCGCCGCTCCAAGCTCATCAGCGAGAACGCCCAGTACTTTGAGAGCAACTCGCCCGTTGACAACCGCTTCAAGAAGAAGAACGTGAAGGGTGTGAGCGCCAAGGTCATCAACGCTGCCATCCTGGCCGGTGACAGCTATCCCTCCACCCCCATCGGTATCAACCTGCCCAACAGCAACTGGATACGTGCCGCTCACGGCTCCAAGTCGGTATCTATCGACAATATCACCGATGCATATAACAAGGTTGCTGCCGGTACTGGCTTTAACGAGGAGTTTGCCTACAGCAACGTCGAGGTGGAACTGATGAAGAAATATCTTGACATTGCCGATGCCCTGCACACCGACCTGCACGAGTGCCTGGGCCATGCTTCGGGACAGCTGCTGCCCGGTGTTGATCCTGACGCACTCAAGGCCTACGGCTCATCGCTAGAGGAAGGCCGTGCCGACCTGTTTGCCTTGTATTATCTCGCCGATCCCAAGCTCGTGGAGCTCGGCATCTTCCCCAACATGGAGACCTACAAGGCCGAGTACTACAAGTACATCATGAACGGCCTGATGACCCAGCTCACCCGCATCGAGCCGGGCAAGGACATTGAGGAGGCCCACATGCGCAACCGCAAGTTCATCAGTGAGTGGTGCTACCAGCATGGCAAGAAGGATAACGTTATCGAGTATGTAAAGCGCGATGGCAAAACCTATGTGCGCGTCAACGACTACGAGAAGCTTCGTGGCCTGTTTGCCGAGCTTCTGGCCGAGGTGCAGCGCATCAAGAGCGAGGGCGACTATGAGGCTGGACGCCAACTCGTCGAGACCTACGGTGTCAAGGTTGACCCCGCCATCCACAAGGAAGTCCTGGCTCGCTATGAGGGATTGCACATCGCTCCATATAAAGGCTTTGTCAACCCCATCTACACTCCTGTGTATGACAAGAATGGTAAGCTTATCGATGTCAAGATTTCTTACACCGAAGGCTACATCGACCAGATGCTGCGATATGGTCAGGACTACTCTCCCCTGACCCATTAAACCCAGCAAGGGTTTACTTTACTGATTCTATCGAGGAGGCAGCCAAACCCAAATGTGGCCGCCTCCTCGTTTTATGATATAAAAAATTGCTGAGTTGTCAGTTTTTCCTTACTTTTGCGACAAAGAATCATCAAAAGTATTGAAAAATGAAAAAACTGTTTTTAAGTCTCCTGGTCGCGATGGTAGCCGTTACAGCGGTGGCCCAAGTTAGCAGGGCCGATTATCGCGTGGTGCCGCTGCCAGACGGGATTAACGGCATCAAGGACAATGACTTCAAGTTAAAGGAGTCCACCCTGGTTGATTATCCGGCAGGCAACCGAGACATGGAGCGCAATGCCGCGATGTTGAGCCAGTACATCGAGGATTTAACGGGACTGCACCTGAGCACCAGGCCTGTCAACACAGGCAACAATTACGGCTGCATATCCCTGCAACTAGACCCCAAGATGACCAGTGACGAGGGTTACCGCATTACCGTGACATCAAGAAGTGTGATAATAGCAGGCAAGACTGCGGCTGGGGTGTTTTACGGCATCCAGACGCTGCGCAAGTCAATTCCCGTGGGCAAGACCGATCAAGTCCTGCTGCCTGCCGCCCAGGTGGTCGGCAGCCCACGTTTCGGTTACCGTGGCATGCATCTGGACTGCGTGCGCCACTTCTTCAGCGTCGAGACGGTCAAGCGCTATATCGACATCATGGCTCTGCACGGCATGAACCGCCTGCACTGGCACCTGACAGATGATCAGGGATGGCGCATCGAGATCAAGAAATATCCCCGCCTGACCGAGGTGGGCGGCTGGCGCAACGGCACAACACTGGGACACAACTCGCCAGTGAACGACGGCATTCGCTATGGAGGATTTTACACCCAAGAAGAAATTCGCGACATCGTGCGCTATGCCGCCGACCGATACATCACCATTATCCCCGAGGTGGACATGCCCGGACACATGGTGGCCGCTTTGACGGCATACCCGCAACTGGGTTGCACTGGTGGCCCCTATGAAGTGTGGGGCATGTGGGGCGTGACCGACGACATCTTGTGCGCTGGCAAGGATGAGACATTGCGTTTTGTCAAGGATGTCCTTGACGAGGTGATTGAACTTTTCCCTAGTCAGTACATCCACATCGGTGGTGACGAATCACCTCGCGTGCGCTGGCAGGAATGCCCCTTGTGCCAGCGACGCATCAAGGATTTGGGCATCACGGCCAGCGCCAAACAAAGCGCCGAAGCCCGCCTGCAAGGATGGTTCACCAGCCAAGTGCAGCTGTACCTCACCCAACATGGCAAACGCATCATCGGATGGGATGAGCTGCTTGATTGCGACATCGACTCGACGGCAACCATCATGTCGTGGCGAGGAGCGGACCCCGGCGCACAGGGGGCAATGAAGGGTCATGACGTAATCATGACTCCCGTGGATCCGTTATATTTTGACTATTATCAGACGGACAAAACGTGGAATGAACCAATAGCCTTCGGTGGCTGCAACACGCTCAGAAAGGTCTATGACTTTGAGCCTGTTGCTGCCGACCTGCCCGCCGATAAGCGCCAGCACATCCTGGGGGCACAAGCCAACGTGTGGACCGAATACATCACCTGTGAGCCTCAAATACAGTATCAAGTACTGCCCCGCATGGCAGCACTTGCCGAATTGCAATGGTTGCAGCCCGAGATGAAAGATTATCAGGACTTCAAGGCCCGATTACCGCGCATGGTGGACATCTATAAGCATTATGGCTGGACTTATAGAGCCAAAAGTCTTATCATTGAGAATTAGGACGCTTCCTAAAACTAACAATTTATTGATTTTTGATTGAAATAAATTCCAAATCATATTGTTTCTAATAGAAAATAGCTATATATTTGCAGCAACATTAGGATAATTCTTAATTTACCAGAGAAGACCCACACCATATGGGTCTTTTTTGCTAGAAAAGTGCAATATTGAATCACAAACAATTACGTTAACCCTTAAAACCTACTCAGAATGAAAAGAATCCTACTATTGATGCTCGTCGTGGCATGTGCTGCCGGCACAACGCTGGCAGTAACGGCCGATGACCTGCGCATCTACATCAACCCCGGACATGGCGGGTGGGGGCCTAACGACCGCCCGATGGCAACCATCCCCTACCCTAACCTGTCATCGACAGGCAGGCCCGACACTTGCGGTTTCTATGAGAGCAACACCAATCTGTGGAAAGGCCTCGAAATGCGTGATGCCCTCATCAGGATGGGTGTGAAAGCAGGTAACATAACCATGTCAAGGACCCAAAACGGCCCGTTTCCCTATGACGGCAACACCTTTGGCGCCTATAGCAAGAGCCTAAGCGTCATAGCTGCCGAGGCCGAGGAAGGCGACTATGACATGTTTGTTTCTATCCACTCCAACGCCGCAACCGAAGGCTCCTCAACCAACTATCCGTTGTATCTCTACCGTGGCACCAATGCGGCGGAGTCTGTTACCGGTAGTAAAGCCATGTGCCAGGTGAGCTGGCCACGCCACTGGATGAACGAGGTGGATCCCACTTCAGGCAGTTGGAGCCAGACGAATACCGTTATCAGGGGTGATGTCACATTCTATGATGGAGGCAGTAATTCAACCAACAGTGCATCGGGAGTAACCTACTATGGCTATCTGGGCGCACTCAAGCATGGAGTCCCAGGCTTCCTTGTCGAGGGTTATTTCCACACCTATCAACCAGCGCGACACCGTGCGCTCAATCCCGATTATTGTCGCCAAGAAGGCGTTCGCCTTGCCCGTGGAGCCGCCGACTATTTCAACATCGGTGGCGAATCGACTGGCTATATCATGGGCAGTGTGAAGGACGCTGTTAACAGCCTCGAGCACAGTCTGTATAACTACTCAGCCGGAACGATCGATGCCCACGCCCCCATCAACGGCGCCACAGTCAAGCTGTATAAGGGCTCCGCACTGGTGGGAACCTATAAGACCGACAACAACTATAACGGAATTTTTGTCTTTAACGGTCTAGCTCCCGGCAACGACTACACCATCAGCGTAACTGCCAACGGATATACCGCCTTGACAAGCCAGGGTAATTATACTGTCACTGCCAACGAGACGACCTATATGGTCTTGTACATGAACAACGATGGAACTCCACCAGTTACCGACGAGAAGATTAAAGGCATCTTTGCATATGACCTGAACCGCACGGTCGATAATCAGGACAATTATGTAATTACATTTAAGTGCAACAGCAACGCCACGGGGGCATATCTCGTGTTTACCGACAGTGTGAGCGGTGTGGAAACCGGACGAGTCCCGTTGAATGACATTGTCGAGGGCACAAACACCATTTCTCTTGCTCCTGAAGACCTTCCAGGCGCTGGCGGACAGGTATTGGCATGGGCAGTCAACGTTCAAGGAGAACCCATCACAAGCATTCAGCGCCTGAATACCACCAATGCCACCTATACCCGCGCTACCGTAGCGATTGACCGCAGCCCCGAGAGTGCACACTTCGGCACCATCTATGTGGGTGAACGCGTGGCTAAGGATAATGCAGGCAATGGCCTGTATGTGTGTGACATCGACGGCAAGCCCCGCAACACAAGCGTTTATCGTGGTGGGCAGACGTTGAGTAATTGTTTCCGCATCTGCGTTGATGGTGAGGGCAAGGTTTATATCCCCGACTGGGCAGACGCCTCATCGGGTATTTATATAGCTGATCCTGACAACTTGGGCGGCACTTTTACACCATTCTTTGTCGGCACCCGTGACACTTCAAATGGCCTTATCACCAACAATGGCGAGAATGTGGGAGGTTCCGTACCCAGTGTTTGGGTGGATGGCATTGGCTCTGATACTCGTTTGTTTGCCTACCTTGAAGATATCGCGGGTCCATCGGGCAACAAGAACGGCATTGGCGTCTATAACATCGGCCAGAACGATGGAACACTACTCAGCACCTGGGACAGCGCTCCAAGCGATTACCTGGATATCGGAGCCCTACAGGCCAGCACCAACGGCAATATCATTGCCGATCCTGCGGGGCGTGGATTGTGGGTTGCCCAGAACCGCAGTAAGGGTCAGAACACTTCGTCTGTGCCCTCAATCGTGTTTGCCGACTATAATGGCAATGTGCTATATAACTCAGGCATCAGCCTGACGTCACTCAATGGATCGGTCATCGCCGGTTTTGCTATCAACAATGCCAATGACATGCTGGTGATCAATGACGGTGACGGCGTGCTCCAATTCTATCAGATTTCATGGAATGGCAATATCCCTGTGTTGACGGCAACAGGCACTACTTATATTGCCGATGCGCGCACCAATGGCAATGCCATTCATCAGATGGCATTCGACTGGGGAGGCAACCTGGTGTGTGCCGGCAAGGAAATCGGCATCTACTCCATTCCCACCGATGACAACCAGAGCACCACCCCCGCCAGGAGGGCACTGAGCGTTGTTAAAAAAGAGATTCAAGTTGACACCTCGATTGTGAAGGGCATTTATGCATACGACCTGCGTAGTGCCCAGGACGATAGCGGCAACTACACTTTCACCTTCAAGAGCAATACCACGGCCCGCGAGGCTTGTCTCGTCTTTACCGATCATACCAGTCATGCCGAAATAGGCCGTGTATCGCTGAGCCATGTCGTTGAGGGCGAGAATACTGTCACCTTGAGTAAGCAGCAACTGCCTGGCGATAACGGTCAAGTAATGAATTGGGCAGTGAATGTCGTGGGTGATACCATTACGCGAATCACCCGACTGAATGACCACTACGCAGACTATACCCGCGCTACCGTGGCCATTGACCGCAGTCCCGAGAGTGCCCACTTTGGCACCATCTATGTGGGCGAGCGCGTGGCCAAGGAAAATGCAGGCAATGGCTTGTATGCCTGCGACATCAATGGTCAACCCACCCATGACACGGTCTATAATGGCGGTATCACATGGGCCAATAACCTGCGCATAGCTGTCGATGGCGAGGGGAAAATCTACATACCCGAGTGGGGTGACGCCAATTCGGGCATCTATATCGCCGATCCCGACAACCTGGATGGTGCGTTCAATCCATTCTTCGTCGGCACACGCAACTCGGCGGGACTGATTACCAACAACGGCGTGAGTGTTGGCAGTTCAGTGCCTGGCCTGTGGATACAGGGCTCTGGTGCCGACAGCAAGCTGTATGCCTTTGTTGAGGATATTACCGGTCCCACCTCGGGCAAGGGAAACAATGTGGCCGTTTACAACATTGGGCAGAATGACGGCAGCCTCGTCAACTCATGGGACAAGGCTCCCGACGCACTGTATGATGTGGGCTCACTGATGATTAACGGTAATGGCAACATTATCGCCGACAACGGCGGCCGGGGCACCTGGGTGATGCAGTATCGCAGCAAGGACATGAATATGGCTTCGGTACCTTCACTCATATTTATTGACAATAATGGCTCTATCGTATATAACAGTGGCAGCGACCTGCCATCACTCAACGGCTCGCTGATGTCGGCCTTTGCCATCAATAACACCGATGACATGATGGTCATCAATGATGGCGACGGGGTGCTGCAATTCTTTGATATCAGCTGGAACGGATCGACCCCGACATTGACCTCTAATGGCATGACCCATGTCGCGGATGCCCGCACAAGTGCCAATGCAATCTACCAGATGGCCTTTGACTGGGGCGGAAATCTCGTGTGTGCCGGCAGTAATATCGGCATCTACTCCATCCCCACCGCTGACAACCAGAGCACTACGCCAGCCATGTCATCGTTGACTGTCATCAAGGGCCAGGAACACATGATAGGCGACGTGAACGGCAGTGGCAGCACCAATATTGCCGATGTGACCACGTTGATTGATTATCTCTTGAGTGGCTCGGCTGTATCTATAGACTTGACTGCGGCAGACATCAATATTGACCACACAATCAACATTAAGGACGTGACCGACCTCATCGACCTGTTGCTCTCGGGCACCAATTAAGCAGACATTAACCTAAAAAACATGAAGAATAATATGAAACGACAATTGTTGATTCTCTCGCTAGCCAGTGCGGCATACTCCTTGCAGGGGCAAATCATGAAGGTGACGTCCATCGAGGACCTTAATCTCACCTCAAGCAATGACATGGTTACTCAGGCTGTTGCCTTGAGCCCGCAAGGTGATTATATCCTGTTGTCATCAGATACCAAGAAAGGGCTCATCAAGTGGGACTTAGCTACTGGACACAGCCAAGTCCTTACCAATGATGAGGGGACAGGCAGTGACGTGCGCATCAGTGATGACGGCAAGCAGATTGTGTACGGGCAAGTCACTTATGCCAAGAAACGTCGTCACGAGGCCGTCAAGACGATCGATTTAGCAACAGGCAAGAGCCGCACCCTTGTCAAGCCCACCAGAGACCTGCAAGGCATCGCCCTCGACAAGATGACCGTGACCACGGTTACCGATGGCAGGATAAAACGCCATCATCTCAAGGACGACGATAGGGCTACAGCAAGCGTGCGCCCCATATTGACCAAGCACCATCTCAAGATGTACATCACCCGCGATGGTGCCACAACCCAGCTGGCGCCCAACGGAACCGATGAGAGATACATCTGGGCCTCGTTGTCACCAGATGGAAACAAGGTGCTTTATTATGTGAGCGGGCATGGCACATTTGTGTGTGACGTGGATGGCAGCAATGTCATCGGCATGGGTAACCTCACCGCTCCCAAGTGGTGGGACGACAACACGATAGTGGGCATGAACGAGGTGGATGATGAATACCGCATCATAGCCTCAAGCATAGTTGCACGCACCCTTGACGGACGTGAACAGGTGCTCACTGGCGACGATGTGATCGCGACCTATCCACTGTCCTCGTCCCAGGCAGGTAAAATCGTGTTCTCGACACCTGACGGCAAAGTTTATCTCATCCAAGTAACCAGGTAGCCCAACCGAGGCAAACAGTAATCCCCGTCGTATCACACTTGAGCGACGGGGATTATTGTAGCTTGTTAATCTATCGTTAACTGTCAACCTCCTGCCTGCAGGAAGAAAGGCATCTTGCTCTCAATATAGATGATGGCGATACCAGCGACATAGCCAGCCAACGCAAGCAGTGAAACACGCTTGAAGTACCAGAAGAACGGAATCTTCTCAATACCCATTGCCACCACACCGGCAGCCGAACCAATGATGAGCAATGAACCACCAACGCCGGCACAGAAGGTGAGCAGGTGCCAGAACAAGCCATCCTCTACAAACGTCATCAAATAGGGGTCGGTCGTTCCCGCGGGGGCCATCGTCTCAAACATCTTGATACATGCCGAAACGAGAGGCACGTTATCTACAATCGAGGACAGTGCACCGATAATCGATGTCATCAATACCGGCTCATGGATACGGGTGTTCATCTCATCGGCAACCGTGTTGAGCACGCCCACCTCGGAGAGCGCCGACACTGCCATCAAAATCCCCAAGAAGAACAGGATCGTGGGCATATCAATCGTGTGCAGAGCCGATGATACTCGACCACCCAGCTTGGAATCAATCTTGAAACGCTTTACCCAAATTTCGGTAACGCCCCAGATGACGCCCAGTGACAACATGATGCCCATGAAGGGAGGCAGGCCAGTGAGGGTCTTGAAAAGGGGAACGAACAGCAAGCCCGATACTCCAATAATGAGCATCGCCTTGCTCAGGTGCGGGTGACGGTCATGCAGACCGGGATTCTTATCGGACATTCTGGTGAGCGTCTGCATCTTGCCCTCCTTGATATAGAACTGGGCAATCGCCACAGGAACCACCATTGCGACTACACTGGGGATGAGTAGATTGATGATCAGTCCCATCGATGACACCTTCTCGTCCATCCACAGCATGATGGTAGTAACATCGCCGATGGGTGAGAATGCGCCACCAGCGTTGGCGGCAATAACAATGAGTCCGGCAAAGAGCCAACGCTCTTTCTGGTCACTGAGCAAGCGCCGTAGCATCATCACCATGATGATGGTAGTAGTCATGTTGTCAAGAACTGCCGACATGATGAACGACAGCGTGCACATGATCCACATCAGATGCCGCTTGCTCTTGGCGTTAATATTCTCGGTAATGAACGAAAAACCGCCATAGCGGTCGATAATCTCAACGATGGTCATCGCCCCAATGAGGAATACTACAATCTCGCATGCATCGCCCAATTGAGTCACGATAGCCTCGTGCATGTGGGGGTCATTACCAAAGATGGCATAGATTGACCAGAGGATACCGCACGTGAGCAACGCGAAGGTAGCCTTGTTGATGTGGAGTGGATGCTCTAATGTGATAAGCACATAGCCTAGCACAAAGATGATGATCATTGCTGCAATCATCGCCTGGATATTAGATAGTTAATAGTTTGATAATAAGGGGTATCGGTTAATTTATTCATCACCATTAGCGCAGGCGGTCGGCATCAAGCAGTTTTTTCTTGTCATTGGACATCGCCTTGTGAGCCATCATGAGCATGATGATTGACAGCAAGGGAAAGATCAATGACCATTGAGCGTTGATGACGATGCCATCACGGCGACTCTGAACAAAGGCAACCACACAGATGGCAACAAGCATCGCGATGCCAATGATGATGTCCACAAAGCAGACGGTCATTTGCCGTTGCAGGTTCTTGTACAGGAAGATGTCAATCAAGGCAAGAACTGAGATCAAAATGATCAGCATGAGCATCAGGGGATCGATGTGAGTAGCGCCCACCTTGCCAGCCTCGAGTGCGCCGTAAACAAATTCACGTCCACCCAGCTCAAATGTCAAAGCAGGGAAGAATGCAAATACCACCATGAGAATCACTGCAATGAGCAGGTAAACTGATTGGATGCGTTGAATTACCATAATCGTTATTAGTTGAATGTTGTTATTTATTATTTTGCGGCAAAATTACGGAAATATTTCTATAATCATCAATAAAAGATGAAGAAAAATCATAGAAAGAGTAAATTCCGTGTCCATTCTCATGTGTTTGGGTGGCTTTTTGTGTATTTCGTCGGGAAATGAAGAAAGACTTATCGATAGAAAAAACCTTAATTATTATTGCGCCACAGAATTATTTTCCTAAATTTGCAAGTTGAATCCATCAAGAAACCATGATGGCTAGAAATCATCTTATTAAACCAAGTAATAGTTATGGCACAAACAGACAAAATCAAAAAAATCGATCTTAAAGTCGAGAAGAATGAAAAAATAACGATCAATCCTCGCTATTCGCTTTACTCGGCTAAGTACTTCACAATTGATGTCACCAACCTGCGCCGTTACACCAAGAATGCACCTAATTTGGGTAAGGAATACAAGGCAGCCACGGTAGCCCTTGACCACGACATGGGCGTCTTTGTTGAGGCTCGCATCAGGGAATATAATGACGGGCGACTCACGGTAGAGTTTTGGGGCGACAGGGCAGTCTTGACTCCCCAAATCGTGAGATTCATCGCCGACTGTGTCACGGCTTTCGGCCCCACCCTCACTGGAGATACCGAGGTGACCCAAGAGGATTACGATCTGGTTAAGCAATTCCGATTCAACAGGATGTGGAACCAGGCATGTGTAACCATGTCAAACAATGATGACAATGTGCCCGTCATGGTGCTGGCATTATTTAACCCGCCGCAAGACACCGATAACAAGAAAATCATTATCGACAAGTAGATTGGAAGTTGCCATCATGATGATTCTCTCATTTTGGGGGAGGAACGATTTTGATCAATCATGGGGTAAAGGTGCCATGAGGCTAACTGTTTCATGGCATTTTGCACAATTCTTGCACTGAATGGTGTAGGGAGCTCACTGGAGCACAGTTGATATCAAGATGACAATACAAGAAATAGAAAAGATCCATCAGCAGGCATCACAGTATATTAATGATGCCGAAATCAATAATGCATTTGAGCAGATCACCCGACTTGTTAATGAGTTGGGCCGTGCCGACATGTATGATGAACTCGAACGGTTGCGCATCTCTTACTCATTCATGCTCAACTACTTGGAACAAGGAGTGATGGATCCGCAACGTAGCGAGATTCTCACTAATATCCGCCAGTCCTTGCACACACTCAATGACCATAGCTATATCGGGCTGATGGAGCCTGTGAGCAACGAGGTGTTCTATGTGAGACGCCGTGAATTGGCCAACACTACCCTACTGAGCATCGTTGACGAGTACCGCGACGCGTTAAAGGAGCTGTCGCTAGTGCAGGCGGTACCTGCCGAGCAGAACGACAGCCATGCCATTTTGTCACGTCTGCGTCGCGCCGAGGAGTTGGAGACGCGATTGTTTAACCGCGTGTGGTCGCTTTTCCCACTGTCAACCGACGACGCCAGCACCTTGAAGTTGTGCATCGGAGGTGATATCCTGCCCAATCACACGCGTTGCCTGCTAGTGGCAGCATTGATGTTGGGAATGATGAAATTCTATGACGAGAACAAGCTGTTGGTGCTGCTTGAGACCTACACGCTAAGCGATGAGGCTCAGATTCAACTGCGTTCACTGGTGTGTGCCATGCTATCCATGGTGGCCCACCGCAGGCGCGCCACGGCATCCAAGGCAATCCAAGCCCGACTCGATGCCATGCTGGACTCACCAGAGTTTGCCCACGACGTGTGGGGAATCCAGATGCAGTTGGCTCGATCGCGCAACACCGAGAACATCAAGAACCGTGTGCGCAACGACCTCATCCCCAACATCATGAAAATGAGGCCCGATATCATTGACAAGCTAAAGGATAAGGATTCCCAGATTGTTGACCTGAGTGATATCGAGGCCAATCCTGAGTGGCAAGATTGGTTGGATCAAAGTGGCATTACCCGCCGCATCGAGGAGTTTAACGCGATGCAACTCGAGGGCAGTGATGTGTTCATCGCCACATTTGCCCATCTGAAGACATTCCCGTTCTTCAAGACACTGAGCAACTGGTTTTTGCCTTTCTATGCCGCCCACTCGGTCGTCGTCGAGAATCTTGGCGCCGACAAGATGGGGCTGGCCGAGGTCGTCCAGCATGCTCCCTACTTGTGCAACAGCGACAAGTACTCCTTCTGCCTTTCGCTGGGTGCATTGCCCTACTCACAACGCTCCATGATGTCGGCCCAACTCGAGGAGCAGAACGCCGCCCTCAACGAGGCACGACATGCCGAGTTGCCCGATGAGCGCAAAATGCGAGTGAGCATCGTCAACGCGTTTGTTCAGGACTTGTATCGGTTCTTCAAGTTGTTTTCGCGTCGTCGCGAGTTCTATGCGATGATGGATGATCCAAGCTTGGATATGATTGACTGCCTGCCACTTGCTCACGTCACGCGTGATGCCCATGTGCTAGAACTCCTGGGAACCCTCTACTTCAAGAATGCCTTTTATGACGATGCTATCAAGTGCTTTACCAGGCTCGAGAAGATGGGTGGCGCGACCGATGAGCATATCTATCAGAAAATCGGTTTTGCCTACCAGAATGCCGGTAACGTCGAGATGGCTTTGAAGTACTACAAGCGATTTGAGTTGATTCATGAGGATGACGTGTGGAACATGCGGCACATTGCCACCTGTTACAGAGCCATGGGTGACCTGGACAATGCTCTGGAATACTACCGCCGCGTCGAGGCTTTAAACCCCGGGAATGTATCTCTCACGCTCACCATCGGTCACGTGCTATTGGAGCAAAATCGCACAAGCGAGGCCCTGCAGCAATATTACAAAGCCGACCTCCTGCCCGCAGCCAAACATCGCGCGTGGCGCCCTATTGCATGGTGCTCGTTCCTGTTGAGTGATTATGACAAGGCAATCGACTATTATGAGCGCATTGCCCATGACGACGTGCCGTCGCCACAGGATCTGTTGAACCAGGGTCATGTGTTGCTGTGCCAGGGACTGACTCAACAAGCCATTGCGACCTATCGCCGGTCACTGCAAGGCATGAACAGTGATTGCAAGAAGTTCAGAAAAGCTTTCATGGCCGACTCTGCCGAGTTGAGACGACATGGTGTGTCCACTGTTGACCAGGCGTTGATACCCGATGCAGTGTGCTCGACTGTAACCAAGAGTTAAATGTGATTACCCGATGATTGACCACAATACAGTACAACAAATCATTGACGCTGCCGACATTGTTGATGTTGTGAGCGATTTTGTCGCCTTGAAGCGTCGTGGCGCCAACTGGATAGGACTGTGCCCGTTTCACAACGACAGGCGCCCCTCGTTCTATGTGTCGCGCGCCAAGGGCATCTGCAAGTGCTTTGCCTGTGGCGAAGGGGGCAGTGCGGTCAATTTCATCATGAAGCATGAGCAACTCAGCTATCCCGAGGCGTTGCGTTATCTTGCCCACAAATATCACATCGAGATTCATGAGAAAGAACTAACCGATGAAGAGAAACAGGCCCAAACCGAGCGTGAAGCCATGCTCATGCTCAACGAGTGGGCATGTGACTACTTTGAACGGCAGTTACATGAGACCCAGATGGGGCAAGACGTGGGGCTGGCCTACTTCAGGGAGCGCGGTTTTAATGATGCGACTATCAGGGAGTTCAGACTTGGATATTCAAGTGATGGTTACGATGACTTCTACAAGGCCGCCGTCGCACAAGGCTTTAATCCCAAATTGTTGTTCGACGTCGGGCTCTGCATCCCCGATGACCGAGGTGGGCATGACCGTTTCCGCGGGCGCGTGATGTTCCCTATAATGAACATTGCGGGTAAGGTGATTGCCTTTGGCGGCAGGACCCTCAAGAAGAGCAAGGATGTGGCCAAATATGTCAATTCGCCAGAGTCAGCCATCTATTCCAAGCGCGATGTCATCTATGGCCTGTATCAAGCCAAGCGCGAGATCGGCAAGCAAGACAAGAGTTACATCGTTGAGGGGTATGCCGACGTGATCTCGATGCATCAAGCCGGCTTCAAGAACGTCATCGCTTCGTCGGGGACCGCTCTGACCGAAGGTCACATTCATGCAATACGCCGATTCACCAGCAACGTTACCGAGATGTTTGATGGTGATGCGGCCGGTGTGAAAGCTGCATTGCGCGGGGTGGACATGCTACTCAAGGAAGGATTGAATATCAAGGTGTTGCCATTACCACCGGAGGATGATCCAGACACTTTTGTGCGTGGCCACAGCCACACCGAGGTTGAGCAATACATCAGCCAAAACGAGACCGACTTCATCAATTTCAAGACCAGCGTGGTACTCAAGGACGCCCAGAATGACCCGATTAAGCGCACTGCCGCCATTACCGATGTGGTCAAGTCCATCGCGCTCATTCCAGACGAGATTGCCCGAATGGTGTATGCCAAGGAATGCAGTTCCCTGTTTGATATGGACGAGCAAACCATCTTGAGGCAGATTAAGCATCATCGTGGCAAATTCATTGAGCAGTGGCACAAGGAGCGCCAGCAGCAGCAAGCGCGAGAACAGCGAATCAATGCGCAAGAAACGAATGCCAGCAGTGATTATGCGGGCCAGGAGCCATTATCTACCGATGAAGCTCATCCTCATCATAGCGGTCCCGTCACGATTAATCCACCAGCCACAGGAGTGGAAGCCCAAGAGCGCGAAATCATCAAACTCATTGTCAACTATGGGATGTGCTACCTGTGTGAGACCCCCTATGACGACGGGACTAGCAAACCGACAACCGTGCTAGAATACATTAACACCGAGTTGTCGCTTGACCAGATGGACTTCAGCAACGCGTTGTATGCTCGAGTTTTTGAAATATCCAAGCAATATATTGATCCCTATTACCATGATTTAAAATCATTTAAGGTCACTCTCGAAGAAGACACCAAGCGCTATATTGAACAAGAGATGGCTAAGGATGATGACGGCGACATGCCAGATGCAATGGATAGCGCCGCGCTCATCAATGCCCACGAGCGCAAGCAACAGAGCGTGAACGCACGGGCCAATGTGAAAGCGCAAAAGCAATTACAGGAATTCAGCAGTGATTACCTGCAACGCGTGCTTTGCTCGATTGATGACGACCAAGTGCGCCAGCTAGCATGTGACATGGTAACCGACAGCATGCCACAACTGAGCAAAATCCACACCCAATTTGCGGTGATTGTCGAGGATCGAGACCGACTGATCACTCTCGTTCCCGAGAGGCTTTATAACTGGAAAAACGCCCTGTTGTTACTCAAAATCAATGAATTGAAGTCCCAAATCGCACATGCCGACCCCTCATCATTGCCACAACTGCTGGAACAACTACAGGAACTGTATAAAGTAAGACGGGAATTGGCGGTCTATATTGGCGATCGCGTGGTAAATCCCAAATAAGGTCTAGACGATCTTGCGGCTTCCCTGAGATATGCATTTTATCATTTTTTGCCTCATGTAATAAGGCATTTTAACCAATAATTACTAAATTTGCGGTGAATTATACACTAAAAACTGTGTGAAAATTTAAATCATTACTTTAAGCATTAAAAAATAAACCATTTATTATGAGACTACAACATATTTCATTGTTTGCCGTAATGGCAATAATGTCACTCGTATCCTATGGCCAAATGAATCTACCTAAAACGGTACTTGGCGGTCACACCTTTTATTATTATGAGACTGGTGCCAACGAGAGTGTCTATGACATAGCGGCCAAACTAGGTGTAACCAAGGATTTCATCATTCAAAACAATCCCAATGCCGCCGACGGGATAGAGAATGGCATGAGGCTCTATTTCCCGGCCGAAGGCGACAACAACGAGCCAACCTCAACAACAAGCAATACAACCAACAATAACACTCACATTGTTGAACAAGGAGAAACACTCTATGGCCTTGCCAAACGCTATGGTGTTACCATTGAGGAACTGATTGCCGCCAATCCCGGCTCAGACAAGGGCATCAAGGTGGGACAAAAGCTCAACATCCCAGCCTCAACGTCCCCAGCCGCACAATCGGCCAATACCAATCAGCAAGTGCGCAATGCATTTGACCACAACACGACGTCAGTGCTGGCACACCAGGGATCCGATCCCATATTTATCACGTTACAGCCCGGAGAGAGCATCTATAGCATAGCCAAGCAATACAACACATCTATTGAGGGTCTGCTCACAGCCAATCCCGGATTAAGGCCCGATGAATATGTTGCTAACGCCAAGGTCAAGGTTGCACCCAACACGGCATTGCCGTTTAATTATCAACGAGAAAGCCGCCGCAACTACAAGTATGAAGTCAAACGAGGTGAGACATTTGCATCGATTGCCGCAGACAATGGCATCACCGAGGCCGAGTTAAAGGCAGCAAATCCCGACATGAAGAAGGCAAAAAAGGGCAAGACTATCGTTGTGCCCAAGCCCTTTACCGAGAATGTGGTGGGCGAAATGGCAACTGTGCCACTGGACGAGTTGCGCGCTTACTACGAGCCCCGCATTAACGGCATCTATGACAACCTGGTTGAGAAACGACTTGAAAGTGAAGTGAATATCGCCATGATACTCCCATTCCAGCTTCACAAGAGCGTTCCGCCCAAGCAGGCTTACCTATATACTGATTTTTACAAGGGATTCCTGCTTGCGCTTGACAGCACCAGCCACATCACCGACAAGCACATCAACCTCATAGTCTATGACACGCAACACAATCTCAATGTCACCGACAGCATCCTGTCATTGCCCGAGCTCAAGTCAATGAATCTGATCATTGCCCCCAGCGAGCCCCAGCAGTTGGCCAGAATCAATGCATTCGGCAAGGCCAATGGCGTGAACGTGATGAACTGCTTCACGACAAGGAACGAGGACTACCTCGACAACCCCTATGTGTATCAGGTCAACACCCCGACCGACGAGATGATGCACGACGTGATGCGCTGGTTTGACGACCAGTTCAAGGGGTACAACGTGGTTTTCCTCAACGAGGGCGGCGAGAATGACAAGGAGATGTTTGAGCTTATTCGCACACACATTAACCGTAAGAACTATACAACGTCAACGATAAATGTCAATAGCGAGTTATCCTATAATGACATTTCCAACCAGATGAACCCTGGCTCGAAATACGTCTTCATCCCTTCGTCGGGCGACAAAGCGCTAGTCAAGAAATATATCAAGGCGCTCAAACAAGTCAAGAACGACAGATTTGACTGCGAATTATCGCTGATAGCTTATCCCGAGTATGTACTATATCTCAAGGATTACCAAGTTGACATGCAGGATATTGATACATACATGTTCACGCGATTCTTTAACTCCAAGGGTTTCAAGACCCGCGACCTTGAGGCTGCCTATAGGACCAACTTTGGTGGCGAACCGTTGTCGGCTGTTCCCAATATGGCTATATATGGTTTTGACACCGGCATGTACTTGCTCAAGTCGCTGGGGACCAACGGCATCATTGACGACGAGACCCCGCTGTACAAAGGCATACAGACAAGTTACCGCTGGGAACGTGGTGACAACTGGCGTGGATATACCAACCAGGCAATCGAGATTGTTCACTTCTCTACCGACCATCAAATCACCGTGCACGTGAAATGAGGCGCATTGCAGTCATCATAGCGACACTACTAGCAACGACCTTGCCCGCCACAGCACAAACCCATTACGAAGGGACTATTGCCGTGGGCGGTAAGGCTGGTGCCACCCTATCTAGAATCAATTTTAACCCTAGCGTGCAACAGACGATGCTGCCTGGCATGGCGGCTGGCGTGATGTTCCGCTACATTGAGGAAAAGCACTTCGGTCTCGTCGCCGAGCTCAACATGACCCAGCGTGGATGGAAAGAGAACCTAGAAGAATCAGATTACAATTACAGTCACCGCTTCACCTATCTGGAGTTGCCCATCATGACGCACATCTTCTTTGGCAACCAGCGCGTGAAGGGGTTCTTTAACCTGGGCCCGGAACTCAACGTGATGCTGGGCGACGGCATCAAGAGCAACTTTGCCTACCAGGATGCTGCCGACATGGAGTATTTCATCAATGACACCCGCCACATCGAGCAGATGACGATGGACATCAATAATCGCTTTGACTATGGCATCTGTGCTGGTGCAGGCATGGAAATCAACCTCAATGCCAAGCACTCACTACTGATTGAGGGACGGTTCTACTACGGGCTGACCGATGTTTTTCCCAACCACAAGACGGACATTTTTTCCAGTTCCAACTCGATGACCGTCAGCGTGACACTAGGCTACTTCTACCGACTCAAGTAACTGCAGCCTTATTGCCACTCCTGCGTTGCTGATGTGCAGATGCATGTGGTCTCGGCATCATGCAGATAGCCCACCCAGTAGTTGCCGTCATCCATGATTTCATAATAGAAATTCTCTCCCTTGAATTCTATTGTCATCTCATCATCGTTTCCTGCCAGTTCGGCATTGGTGGGCAGGCGATGATGGGTCGCTTGGTAGGCATCGATAGAGTCCATCAGCTCGTATCCGAGGCGCTGCATTCGGTAGTCATAGGTCAGGGCTCTCCATGCGCCCCACCCTATAACCCCAACAAGAACGCCAAGGCCAATCAATATAGCCGGTAACCGTTTCATGTCAGCTTGAGATAATAAAGAATGAATGTAATAATCAGACTATAAACAACTAGAGAAGGTATCAACGGGAGTAATGCCCGTGGCACAGAGCCGGTTTTCCAGTAAACCTTTATACTTAACAGCATCTATTTCAGCAGGATGAAAATTCCTGCAATCAAGTTGACCAGCGAAATAACGAACAGTGCAATAAGCGCGTCGGTGGTGGGACTGGCTACAGCAATCAACATATAGGCCACAGCAATCGCCACAAAGCAGTACAGCACCAGGATAATCCTGGATATCATAGAGAAAGCCAAGATTCTACTAGTCCTTAACAACGAAGCGGCACACAAAACGACACCTGTAAACAACATCCAGTACCAATGCCCAACATTGGGGTACCCAGGAAAGATTACAAGCTCAATGACAATGAAATACACGACAAGCGCCAGTCCTTCTAGGAAGAACCATGCGTAGGGCCATATGTCTTTAAATTTCCCTCGATTCATCATGCCTTAAATCTATGCTTTTTTATAATGAGTCACTTGGGCATCCATTTTTTACAAAACATGCACAAAAAAAGACATCTGCAATCTTAATGATGCGGGACCAGCTCGATGGCTTGCTTGCCCGTGAGGTACTCGATTTCAAGCCGCAGCATGAGCACGCGGTCAAAGTCCTTGTCAATCTCGCGCTGCAGGCCAGCGTGATCGTGTGGCGCATGACGTAGGCCCAGCCGGCGCAAGGCCGCCAGCCGCTCGGCATCATCCTCGATGACATGGATCTGGCCAAAGGCGATGACGCTCTTGAAGTGGGTGGTAAAAGCCTCGGGATGCACCTCGTCCTGGGCGATGACACAGTAGCTGCACTTGGCACAGTGCCTGATGGCATCCACCTTGTGCCCCTGCAAGGCCGAATGGAAATAGAGACAACCGTCGGCATAGACGTGGCTCAACGGCACGGCATAGGGGTAGCCGTCGTCGCCCATGACGGCCAGCACGCCCGACGTGGCTTGCTGCAGGATGTCGATACACTCTTCACGGGATAACTGCTGCCTGGAGCGGCGCATGGGTCTGAAAGACTTTTCCATTTCCTATATTAAGATAATATTTTTAGTCCAATAATCGATCCAATGAGCGTGGTAATGAAAAACAGGCGCCAAAAGGTGGCCGGCTCGTGAAAAAACACTATGCCAACGATTACCGTGCCCACAGCACCGATGCCTGTCCACACGGGATAGGCCGTGCCAAGCGGGAGGGTCTGGGTGGCTCGTGCCAGTAATCCCATGCTCACTAGCGTGAAGGCGAGGAATCCGCCCATCCATGCCCACCATTCCAGTCCAGTGACGGCGCGGGCGCGCCCCAGGCAGTAAGTGAAACCGACTTCACACAAGCCAGCGATAATCAACATGATCCAGTTCATAGCATGAAAAAAGTCTTGCGCCTACTTGAGGGCTGCAAGACTATCTCGGCGTCTCCTTCTCGAGGCGTTGCAAAGGTAATACAATTTCTTTTAAAACCAGGCCATCGACGGCATGAGAATTCAATGGGATCTTTAATGTGTGAGTATCTCGGGACCATCCTCGGTCATGACAAAGGTGTGCTCCCACTGCGCACTGGGCTTCATGTCACCAGTAATAACCTCCCAGCCATAAGGGTCGTCGGCATCGATAAAGACCTTCCACGTGCCCATGTTGATCATCGGTTCGATGGTGAACACCATGCCCGGTACCAGAATCATGCCGCGCTTGCGCTGTGCAAAGTGGCACACCTCGGGGTCCTCATGGAACTTGATGCCCACGCCGTGGCCCGTGAGGTCCCGCACCACACCGTAGCCATGCTGATGGGCATAAGGCTCAATGGCACGGCCGATATCATTCACGTCACTCCACGGGCGCGCCGCCTTGATGCCCACCTCGAGGCATTCCTTGGTCACACGCACGAGGCGTTCCTTGTCGGGGGTCGTCTCGCCAATGATGAACATGCGCGACGCGTCGGCATAGTAACCATCCAGGATGGTGGTGAAGTCCACATTAATGATATCACCCTCCTTGAGCACATCCTTTGCCTTGGGAATGCCGTGGCACACCACCTCGTTGATGCTGGTGCACACGCTCATGGGGAATCCCCCGTAACCCAAGCATGCCGGAATGGCCCCGTGGTCGCCACAATACTCGCGACAGATTTTGTCGATCTGCAGCGTCGTCATGCCGGCATGAATTTCGCTCTGGACCGCATCCAGCACGCCGGTATTGACGACGCCAGCACGTCGGATGCCTTCAATCTGCTCGGCTGTTTTAATCAGTTCGCGGGTGGGCACAATGGCCCCGCGGCGTTCCAGGTCCATAATGCGGCGATCAAACTCGGTGGGGGCACCCTTAGGGATATAACGTAATCGATGTCTAGCCATGATATGATTAGTAAAAAAAGTTCTTTAATGGTTTTTATTGGCAAAGGTACTACTAATTCCCGTTGTAACAGAAACATGAGACGAAAAACAGAAAAAAGAAAGTTAAAAAAATGTTATTTTCGGCCAGCAACAGCCATGTTTTAGGGCATTGACTAGGCTCTATCCTATTTATTTTTTGTACTTTTGTGCGTTATTTTGAAAATTCACTTATTTAAAACAAATAATTGTCTAAAAAACAGAAAATTATGAACATTTCGCACATCGAACATGTGGGAATCGCCGTTACCTCGCTCGAGGAGGCAATTCCTTTCTACGAGAAAATGTTGGGCTTCAAGTGCTTTGCTATTGAAGAAGTTGAGGATCAGAAGGTAAGAACAGCATTCTTCCAGGTAGGTCAAACCAAGATTGAGCTTCTGGAGGCTACTGCCCCCGAGAGCGCAATTGCCAAGTTCATTGAGAAGAACGGTGGCCGTGGTGGCATCCAGCACGTTGCATTTGCAGTTGAGGATGGCGTCCAGAATGCACTTGACGAGGTACAGGAGAAGGGTGGCCGCGTAATCGACGCCCATCCCCGCAAGGGCGCTGAGGGCTTGAATATCGCCTTCCTGCATCCCAAGACCACTTGTGGTGCATTGTTAGAGCTTTGCGAGAATCCCAACAAGTAAAATCCTGATTGACATGGGAAAACAACTCGATAAAATCCAAGAGCTGATCGAGCGTCGCGAGAAAGCGCGCCTGGGCGGTGGCGAGAAGGCTATTGCCAAGCAGCACGAGAAGGGCAAATTCACTGCCCGTGAGCGCATCAACATGCTCCTTGACGAGGGCAGCTTTGAGGAACTGGACATGTTTGTTCAGCACCGCTGCACCAACTTCGGCATGGAGAAGAAGACCTATGACGGCGACGGTGTTGTTACCGGTTTCGGTACCGTCGGCGGTCGCCTGGTTTACGTCTTTGCACAGGACGCTACCGTTATCGGTGGTTCACTGGGCGAGACCATGGCACTGAAGATGTGTAAGGTGATGGACCTGGCCATGAAGCAGGGCGCACCTGTCATCGGCCTGAATGACTCGGGTGGTGCCCGCATCCAGGAGAGCGTTAACGCCCTGGCTGGCTATGCCGAGATATTCCAGCGCAACATCAACGCATCTGGTGTTATCCCCCAGATCAGCGCTATCCTGGGCCCCTGTGCCGGTGGTGCTGTTTACTCCCCTGCCCTGACCGACTTCATCATCATGGCCAAGGGTATCTCCTTCATGTTCCTGACCGGTCCCAAGGTCGTGAAGACCGTGACTGGCGAGAACGTGACCCAAGAGCAGCTGGGTGGTGCCAGCGTGCACGCCAGCAAGAGCGGCGTGGCACACTTTGCCGCCGAGACCGAGGAAGAGGCTATCGCCATCATCCGTCAGCTGTTGAGCTACATGCCCAGCAATAACATGGAAGAGACGCCTCGCGTGGAGTGCACCGATCCCATCGACCGCGTGGAGGATGCCCTGAACAACATCATCCCCGAGAGCGCCAACGACCCCTACGACATGTATCAGGTCATCAGCGCCATCGTCGATAACGGCGAGTTCCTCGAGGTTCACAAGGACTTTGCCAAGAACATCATCGTCGGCTTCGCACGCTTCAACGGTCAGGCTGTGGGTGTTGTTGCCAACCAGCCCAACTGCATGGCAGGTGTGCTCGACGTGAACGCTTCCAAGAAGGGCGGCCGCTTCGTCCGCTTCTGCGACGCCTTCAATATCCCCTTGGTAACCCTGGTTGACGTGCCCGGCTTCCTGCCCGGTACCGGTCAAGAGTACAACGCCGTGATCATGAACGGCGCCAAGTTGCTGTATGCCTACGGTGAGGCTACCGTGCCCAAGGTGACTGTCACCCTGCGCAAGAGTTACGGTGGCTCGCACATCGTGATGAGTTGCAAGCAGTTGCGTGGTGACTTGAACTATGCATGGCCCAGTGCCGAGATCGCCGTTATGGGCGCTGCCGGTGCTGCCGAGATTCTGTATGCCAAGGACAGCAAGAACTTCAAGACCCAGGCCGAGGAGGCCAAGGCTGCCGGCGACGAAAAGAAGGCCAAGGAGCTGCTCGAGCAAGGCAAGAAGTTCATCCAGGAGAAGGAGGACGAGTACAACAACCTCTTCTGCACGCCTTACAATGCAGCCCGCTATGGCTACATCGACGACGTGATTGAGCCCAGAAATACCCGCTTCCGCGTGATTCGCGCTCTTGAGGTCCTGCGCACCAAGAAGTTGACCAACCCTGCCAAGAAGCACGGCAATATTCCCCTGTAATCAATGCGTTTAATTATGAGTAAAAGAGCATTGACACTGATGCTGCTGTGTGCCATCCTCGCACTGCCCACGCTGGCCCAGGGCCGCAAGAACGTGCGCATCAACGAGGTGATGGTTCAGCAGGACTCCACGGGCGGCAATGGCTGGGTCGAGTTCTACAACTCGTCCTATGGCACCAATGCCGTCGAGAAGATGTTCATCACCACGCTTAGCCGCGAGGAGATCCAGAGTATCTTCGATAAGAACAAGGGCTCTAACAAGAAGCCCAATCAGGTGCTGCTCGAGTTGTGTGAGGAACGCCCCATGGACATCTATGAGATTCCCCGTGGCGACGAGCGCAACACCAAGATCGCACCCCGCACCCACTTTGTCATGGAAGCCGACGGCGACCCCAAGGCAGGCACGTTCCACATGCCCTTTACCTTCACTGCCGGCAAGGACAATTATATCGCCCTCTATGACGTGAATGGTGACCTGGTTGATGACGTAACGGTTCCCGCTACGCTACAGATCGGTCAGAGCTACGCTATCAAGGCCGAAGGCCGCCTGCCCAGCGTGCTGGACGACGGCAAGACCGAATGGACTGTTAAGGACGGAAAGACCATCGAGTCGGCCATCACTAAGGGGAATTACAACATCCGCGAGGTGAACGAGAACATCGAGGCCTTCCACATCAAGGACCCTCACGGATACTGGATTGCCATTTTGGCCATGTCGGTAGTGTTTGGTGCCTTGGCAGTGCTGTACATCCTCTTCAAGCTCTTCGGCATTTTTGCCAGCAAGACGCTGCAGAAGGATGACCAGAATCAGGCTACAGCTCCCGCAGCCGCCCAGGCCGCAGCAATTCCCGCTGCCGGTGGCGACCTTGACGGAGAGAAGATGGCTGCCATCTGCTTCGCCCTGTATCAGCACCTCAATGCCCACGACCAGGAGAGCGGCGTGCTGACGCTCGCTCCCCGCGATGGCTCGGCATGGAGCAGCAAGTCTGGTCTGATGCGTGAATTACCCGTTATCAAGAAATAATCACCACTAAAAAAACATTCACTCATGAAGGAATATAAATATAAGATCAATGGTAACGAGTACAATGTTGCCATCGATAACATTGAGGGCAACATCGCCCACATCCAGCTGAACGGTGTGGCCTATGACGTTGAGTTGCCCGAGCAGCCCAAGGCCGCTCCCGCTGTTAAGCGCGTTGCCGTGAGCGATGCTCCCGCTGCCGCTCCCAAGCCCGCAGCCCGCAAAGCCGCTCCCGCCGCCGCTGGTGGCCACGCCATCGAGTCGCCGCTTCCCGGCGTCATCAAGGACATCTTTGTCAAGGTTGGCCAGCAGGTAAAGGCCGACGACGTCGTTTGCATCCTCGAGGCCATGAAGATGGGCAACGAGATCCATGCCGGCGTTGACGGTACAGTCAAGAGCATCGAGGTATCGAAGGAGGATTCGGTTCTCGAGGGTAACACTATCATGGTAATCGGATAAAACATAGTAGTGTATGGTACTGCTTGACAATTTCCTGTTCACCAAGTTGCTGGACTTCTGGCACTTTACCGGATTCTACAACTTTGACTACACTAACCTGATCATGATCTTGGTGGGCCTGTTCTTCATCTACTTGGCCATCAAGCATGATTTCGAGCCCATGCTGCTCGTGCCCATCGGCTTCGGTATCCTCATCGGTAATATTCCGTTCCAGCCGGGCAACGAGATTGGCATCTATGAGGAGGGATCGGTGCTCAACATCTTGTATCAAGGTGTGCGCAACGGATGGTACCCGCCTCTCATCTTCCTGGGCATCGGTGCGATGACCGACTTTGGAGCCTTGATTGCTAACCCCAAGTTGATGCTTGTGGGTGCAGCAGCCCAGTTCGGTATCTTCGGTGCCTACATGATTGCCCTCGCCCTGGGCTTCATGCCCGACCAGGCCGGTGCCATTGCCATCATCGGTGGCGCCGACGGTCCCACGGCCATCTTCCTGTCGTCTAAGTTGGCTCCCAACCTGATGGGTGCTATCGCCGTGAGTGCCTACAGTTACATGGCACTCGTGCCGGTGATTCAACCGCCCATCATGCGCCTGCTCACGACACAGAAGGAGCGCAAGATGCGCATGAAACCCGCTCGCAAGGTGAGCCAGAACGAGAAGATTCTCTTCCCGATCTTCGGCCTCATCCTGACCTGCTTTGTTGTCCCCTCGGCAATTCCTCTGCTGGGTATGCTGTTCTTCGGCAACTTGCTGCGTGAGAGCGGCGTGACCAAGCGTCTGGCCCACACTGCCAGCAATGCCATGACCGACATCGTGACCATCCTCCTGGGTATGACCGTGGGTGCCTCGACTCAGGCCTCGCAGTTCCTCACCAAGGAGACCGTGTTCATTTTCTTCCTCGGTTTCTGCGCATTTGTCATCGCTACTTGCTCGGGCGTGCTGTTCGTGAAGATCTTCAACCTTATCTTGCCCAAGAGCAAGAAGTTGAACCCGCTGATCGGTAACGCTGGCGTATCGGCCGTTCCCATGGCTGCACGCATCAGCAACGACCAGGGCCTCAAGGCCGACCCCAGCAACTACCTGCTCATGCACGCCATGGGTCCCAACGTGGCTGGTGTGATCGGTTCAGCAGTTGCAGCCGGTGTCCTCCTGGGCTTCCTGGGATAAAGAATCACCTGTAATCAATTATCAGGCGACCTCCACCATATGTGAGGCCGCCTGATTTTATTAGTTGAGCGGGCTCGAGACCCGCTATTGATTAATCGGTGGTTTACTGCTTGAACATGCGGTCGATAGTGCGCTTATCCTCGCGCTCCTTGATAGACTGGCGCTTGTCGTATTGTTTCTTGCCTCGGGCGATAGCTATCACGAGCTTGGCCAGGCCACGCTCGTTGATGAACAGGCGCAGGGGCACAATCGAGAAGCCGGGTTGCATGGTGTCGCGGGCAATGTGGCGTATCTCCTTGCGGTTGAGCAGCAACTTGCGGTCACGATGGGTAGTGTGGTTGTTGTAGGACCCAAAGGAATACTCGGCAATATACATGTTCTTGACCCACACCTCGCCGTTAATTACGGCACAATAGGTATCGGTCAAGCCGCATTTTCCCTGACGGATGGACTTGATCTCGGTGCCAGTTAGCACAATACCAGTGGTAAAGGTCTCGATGATCTCGTAGTCAAAGGTTGCCTTGCGGTTCTTGATGTTTATCGTATTGTTGTGATTGTTATTTCGTGCCATAGCTTTTTTATTTAATGATGAATAAACCCAAGATAGCGTTTATCACTATGGGGAGTCCCAGCAACAGTGTTGATGATATAATGACAAACCGGGCGACCTTGTCCTTCTTTACAAAGAGATGGTCGGTGCCACGATAGGCCATCCATGGCAGATAGGCCATCAAGAACAGGACCGGAGTAAAGTCGCTGGGCAACAGGTTGCGCAGGATAATCAACAACACCAGGAAGATGAGGTTGTAGAGAATATAGTCGTTGAGGCGTGCCGTGGCGCCCTCGGTCTTGACCAACTCGGGATAGAAGCCGCTGAGCAGGTAAATAATGATGAAATAGCTGATAAAATAGGTAGAAAACATCACAATGCCAGTCATCAACGATGTGGCAAAGGAGATTGTGCGGTCATAGAGCATGGGCACAAAGCATGACAATCCCAACACAACCAGCAGAGGCAAATAGGCGCTTTTCAACACCTTGCCAATGGGTATATTGGATTCATTAATCAATTCCCACCCGTATTTTGGGGAGGTAATCACACAAAATATGTTATGCCAAATGCTCATTGCTAAAAAATTGCGGGTGCAAAGATACACAATTATTTACAAATATAAACTGTGAGGAGGAAATTTAATTTACATTAGCAAAAACCATGCCAGAATTTTGATAAAAACCAGAAAACTCACTACCTTTGCAATATCTTGAATATTAATCTGATAATTGATGATGGAAGCAAATAAGGAACATGCATCGAACGGCTCATTAGGCCGATTCACGCCCGAGATGATCAGTAAATTGGATGATAACGAGGTATTTGTCTTTGGCAGCAACCTGGGCGGATTCCATGGCGGAGGTGCCGCAAGGGCTGCACTCGAGCTGTTTGGCGCAGTGTGGGGTCAGGGCGTGGGCCTGCAGGGCCAGAGTTATGCAATTCCCACGATGCATGGTGGCGTTGAAACCATCAAGCCCTATGTTGACGAGTTCATCGACTTTGCACGCTCTCGACAGGACTTGTTCTTCTATGTGACACGCATCGGCTGCGGTATCGCCGGTTTCAGGGACGAGGAGATTGCACCGCTATTTCGTGACGCATTGCCCCTCGACAATGTGGCACTGCCCAAGTCATTTCATGACATATTGACATCTTAACATCATATATTCACCATAACCTATAAAAAAACAAATGATTATGAAAAAATTAGTTTTAGCTATGGCTACGGCCCTTCTGGTGCTGGGATCATGCTCGACCCAGGGCAATGAGACACAACAAGAGGCTGCTGCCACCAACAACATTGACAAGGGTCAGGCTGCGATCGAGAACATCATGACCCGCACAAGCATCCGCCAGTACACCGACCAGCCCGTCGAACAGGAAAAGATCGACATCATGCTCAAGGCTGCCATGGCAGCCCCAACCGCTTTGAACCTGCAACCGTGGCACTTTATTGTCATCGATGACAAACCGACGCTGGAGCTGCTCTCGGGGCGCCAGCCGAGCAATGCTCCACTGATGATTGCCGTTTGCGGTGACACTAACAAGACTACCATGCCCGACGGCAAGAGTAAGTTGCCCGACTTCTGGGTACAGGATGTGTCGGCCGCTATCGAGAACCTGCTGCTTGCCGCCCATGCCCAGGGCCTGGGTGCCGTGTGGACCGGCGTTTACCCCGCCATGGAGCGCACAGCCGAGGTAGCCAACATCCTTAACTGTCCAAATAACATCGTTCCTGTTGCTGTAGTGCGCATCGGGTATCCTGGCGAGTCGCCCGAGCCCAAGGACAAGTTCAAGGAAGAGAACATCAGCTACAATAAGTTTGGTGGCAAGAAGCAATAACGCTCTCGAGACATCACATTACAGGAAAAGCCCATCGACATGACATGACGATGGGCTTTTCTTGTGTATTGTCTCTCCCACTCAGAACAGGAAGGTGTGGTACAGTTCCGGTTCATACATGCTGCCGGTCTTGATGACAGCCTTGGCAATCTCATAATAGATATAATGAAAATTGAATAGAGCCATTGCGGCCAGCAGGACCCACTTGCGCTGGCGCCACAGGAAATGCATCGTGTAGCATATCATGATCAAGTAACAGCACCTCATCAAATCGCCAGGCCTGCTCAAGTATTGCGTTGTGTTGGCCATGAGGTTGAGGTACCCGATATGGAGCAATGTGAGTCGGTACATAGCGGGGAGGTACCGGTCGGCGGCAAACATGCGCTTGATCGAGGGGTAATACCAGACCAGGATGAGTACCGAGAGCAATGGGCACAATCTAGTCGGTCCCATAACTCCCCTGAACGCGTAATGGGAATTGGTGGAGAAGAGGCGGTAGTAATGGCCATAGCCCCAATAATCGGCGAGCTTGCCGATGTGGTCAAATGTCCATTGAATCCACTGCGGGAATGAACCCAACATAATGCACAAAAATAGCAATAAATAGGGTACCCACCGCTTGACATCACGCAATGGAATGAGCGGGACAAAATAAAGCGGAATGAGCAATATGGACATCTTGTGAATCGTTGTGGCGACGACGGTGAGCAACAAGTAGAGCCAGAAGCGGCGCTGGACTATTAGTTCAACCATGAGGACGAACAGGCACTCCACCACAGCCTGGCGCAACGTACTCATCCACTGCACATAATATGGCCCCATGAAAATGCACAACGCGATCCAGGGCAGCAAGACCTTGCGATGCCTAAGGGCATAATAGAGCAGAGCAATCTGCAACGCGGCCCAGAAAGCGAAGTAGAAAGAAAAATGCAAGCCCGATTGTGCCATCAAGCGCGTTACCAATTCAAATCCCGGCTCAAAATTCTCGCGCGAGGTCTCACCCATCGACTGCATGGTCACAAAGTAATTGTAATACATGTTATAGTCCCATGAGGTCAGCCACCTGGCAGCCGAAACGCCAGTATAGATGAGCAACGCCATGAGGATTTCCCACGCATAAAACGGCAACTCAGCCCCGCCCCGCTGTGCCAAAAGCCGCTGCTCGCGATGGCTCACATGCCATCCGAGCCAAGCCATGAGTAACGCGGTACCGGTATAGACTATGAGGCTTAGCAGCATAACTGTTCTTTACTTGACAAGATTCAACTTGATCGCGAGGCCGTAGTTGCTACTGCTGGTGGGATAGGACGACGTGGAAACGAGCGGCGTGTTGGAGACGTAATCATAATAGGCGGTCAACGAAATGCGCTTACTAAGCGCATAGGTAGCCTTGAAATCCAACTTCAAAGTGCGAGCGCCACTCTGGGCTTGAGCTGTATTGAACTCGATCTTGCGAATCAGAGCAGAGTTGCTCGACATGTCAATATTCAGGCTTAACTCCAGATCGTTGCTCACATTCTGCTGCTTGGACTTGATTTTAAGCACCTGGTTGAAGTTGGCTATCTTGTAGCTGCAGCCCAACTTGAAGCCCTTTTCTAATGACTCCATCAGCTGGCCTGCCGATGAGTTCAAGGTCAACACGCGTTTGGTTTTATAGTCGGCAGACAGTGTTAGGTCATTATTCAATGTGACGGAGACTCCAAAAAGCGGAGCGAAATTCTCTTCCAACTTCACCGACGAGATATTGTAGGGCGATGAGGGTATAGCGCCCTCGGTGATAGCGTCCTGGGTGAAACCGATGTTCTCGCCGACGGCAACCCAGTCGCTATATGTCGTGTAGGAACCAACCGAGTAGATACATGTGTAAGTGTGATTGAGCATTATCGACTTGAACAGTTTTTTGAAAAGGGGGATTCTGGTCAAGCCATCATAGGTGATCTTCCAGTTGGGAAGAATATCCTTTAATCCCGGGAATGGGTTCAAGTTGATTTTGGCAGCGTCTTTTCCCGAATAGGCGGCCATGAATGCCGGAATGAGGACATCGCTGCTCGATGTGTTGATATCACCATTCTGCACGCTGAAGGTCTGGCCAGCCATGCTGTTTGTGCGCAAGAATCCCCGATCGGGATAAACCGAGCCGATATACTGCTGCCGCAGGCGGTCGGCGACAACGGGAATATTGCTCAGGAATTTATCAAAGACATCGCTCTGGTAGTTATTGTCAGATCTCACGCTCTTGAACGCGGTCTTGAGCGCAATATGCGTCTTGTTATAGCTACCGCCATAGATAATCGACGGATCATCGAACATGAACTGGATCTGATTGCTGCGTCGATCATTCCTGATGCCAGTGAGCGTGATTTTAAGTCCTGCAATGGGTTCAATAACCACATCGGCGGTAAACTCCTTGTTACGGTCATAGATTGCTGGGGCCGTCTGGGACTTGTCGCCCATGAGCCAACCACGGTCAATGGCCTTCTGGACATAGGATTGACCTGCAAAACCAAATGCGAAGTCTAATCCAGGCGCCATGACATCATAGCTATTGGTCTGGCCGAAGGCGTCACCAATCTCAGGGATAAACTGTGGCACTGAGAGCGTAGTGGTGTATTTCCATTTCACACTAGCACTGCGAACACTCATGAGCACTCGTGTGGCATACTGAGCTGCTTCGGTAAAGAAGTTCTTGCGCTCCGAGTCTTTTATCTCGGTAATCGTGAACTTGAGGTTCTCTTCACCCAGTGTCTTGATCTCGACATTGTCCTTGTCCTTGGCCTTGTATTCCACCTTGAATGGCTTGTCATCGGTTGTAGTGGCCGATACTCTGACGTTCTTAACACCGAGCTTGTGATTGATGATTATGGCCGAATCGGGGCTCAGCTTGAAGGTGCGGCTGAACTTCTTGGGCTTCTCGCGCTTGGTAGTTTTCGCGCGGTTGGTTTTCTTGCTCGAGAATCTCTCCTCAACCTTCTTGAGGTAAGGAATCTTGGAATAGAACTGCTCGAGGTTCAGACGACCATCCAGTGAGCGTGTAGTCTGATTCTTAATGCTGTTGCCCGATGAGATTGTACCGCTTGTAGTAGTGATTACCGTACCACGGTCCCAGTTATAGGTTGAATTATAGGAAGCACTTGCTGTAATCCAGCTCAAGAAGGGGATGGCACTAAACGGAGCCTTGTAGGAAGCATTAAATGTCTGGTTATAGGCCCACGGAGTGCCCCAACTCTTGATTGAGTTGATCACCGAGTCGCGCCATTCACGGTATCGGTCGGGGTCAAAGCGCTTGTTGACCTGACCGGCAGTTTCTAGAATGTGGGCAGTCGTGTTACTGTTAAACGTCACCGACAGCGATTTGGTAAAGTTCCAGGACAGGGCAAACTGGCGGTCCCAGAGGAAATTCTTGCTGACTGATGGTAGTAATTTGATTATCATGCCCGTTTCGTTACGCGTTTTCTGCTCATAGTAGTAACGCGAGATGTTGGTACCAAAGGAGATATTGGTGGGCAAATAATTGAACTCCCATTCGCGGAAGAACTTCATGTTCTTGTTCTTCTCGTTGATGAAGTGAGATAACGGCTTGAACGGCTTGATGTAGGGCGTCCAGCTATACTGCATACTGCCGCGGTAGTCGTTGGTGTTCTCGTACTCATTCTCGGGGTCATTCAAGTGCTGCTTGCTGAAGGAGTAGCTAAACGTGAAGTTGGCAGGATCCCACGGCATGGGATTCTTCATCGTCTTGACGTCAAACTTCAGGCCCGAAATCGAGAAATTCTGAGCAGTGCGTTGGGTGACGGCATAATTCATGATGCTATCCTTCTGCTCCTTAGTCTCACAGATGGCAACGGCCTCGTCGAGTTCTACGTCCTGGTCCAGAGGATTGTACTTGGGAGTCGTTTTCTCGTTACTGTAGGAATAGTAGATGGGGGCATGCAGTTTTACCTTCTCGGGCAAGAAGCGTCCCATGTCGGCCTGCACGGCGATGTTGTACTGGTTATAATTGTCCATGCGACGCATCGACAGGCCCTGGTCAACAGAGCCAAAGCCCTCGGTCTCCTTGTGGAAGCCCATATTGACTGTGGCGATATCACTCATGTTGAGGGTCATGCTGGCCTTGGCAGCCCATCCACCCTCACTGTCAAAGTCGGTGAGTCGCAACTCATCAACCCAGACGACACAACTCTTGGTCGATGGTGAGTTATTGCGCACGCCAATGAGTATCACGCGCACCTTGCTCAGCGAGGGATTACCCATGACATACACTTTATTGTTGGGATGTGCATCATCGACATCCTGATATCGCATTGAGTACCCCACTCCATCGACACCAGCCATCTTGTCGGCATTACGATTGCGCTTGGCATTGACCAGCACGTCGAGGTCGATGTCGAGCATGTTCTCGGCGGGCCAGACAATGAGGCGGTCATTGGAGTTATTGGTTGAGTAATGGCCCGGCGGGGTTACGGTCAAGGGGATTTCATACTCATAATAGTTGTTCTTGACATCAGAGCCCAGTCTCACAAACAGGGAAACGTCGCCATTACCCAGGTTGGTTTGATTGTCGATCTTGGCCTCGTTATGTACAAACATCTGGAGGCGCTTATAGGTGCGCAGGTCATAATCGGTATTACGATAGACACCGCGTGCATCACCTGCATCGAGGTTATCAATCGAGAGTTGCATGGACTGCTCGTTGAGCTGGGTGATCTGTGACTGGCCGCTATCGATAATGCGTGACACTCCGGGGGGGAGCACATAGTTCACCGGCTCACGCGAGGCATTCTCCTCGATGTTAACCGTGTTGATGCTGATAGTGCCGTTGGCGGGGTGATCGCCACGCATGTTGAGGTTATACTTGTAGTTGCGCCACTCGCCGCGCACCAATTCCAACGAGGCAAAACGCAAGTGGGTTGTAGCAGTGAAACCAGTCATGAACATGCGCATGAAGCGGATTGTCGAGAAATCCTGGATGTTGCCCACCCTCTTCTGGTAGTCGGCCAGTGGAATCGTGAACTGGTACCATGTGGCCAGCTGGGTTTGACCATTGCGGGTGTGAACATTGGCCACCTGCTTGTCGGTGATATAGTTCATGCCCACGTTCAACGAGTCGGGATGAATGGCGATACGGTACTGGAAATAGCGCTCATACTCGTTGAGGGTATTGTCCTGGTTGATGTCCTCGACATCAGGTGTGGAGCGAGACGTCTGGTACTGGCTATCGGATGAGTCGGACTGTGACAACGAGTTGCCATCGGTACCATTATAGTGCTTGTAACGGTCGTTGATGGTGTAGCGTTGCTGGTCGTAATAATTATTGCGATAGAACGCGTAGTTGTCGCCAGCGGGGTCGTTAAACGGCGAGAAAGGATTATTCTGCATAGCGGCAATCGTAGCCTCGGACAGCCTAGGTCTCAAATCGTTCAAGAATCGGCTATAGGTCTCATGCTGGAACTCCTCGGCAGTGGACAAGCCATCCAGACCCACATCCTGCAAGATGCGGGCACCATTGCTGTTATCAAAGGCATAGGTCAACGATGACTGCGATGACACCTTGCCCCAAACGGTGTTGGAGATATATGTCGAGTCGCCATTGATGGGCAAGCCGTTCTCATAACTCTTGAGTCCATCTTTAAGGATATCCTCACTGACCTCACCCAGGTTGAAGTAGAGCGAACCACCATCTTGATTGTTCAAGTCTGGGTCCATAAATGGGTCAAGCATCCAGAATTGGATATACTCGATGTTGGATTGTTCGAAATTGGTGCTCTCGATCTTGCGCATGATGCCACCCCAACGCTTTTGCGGGTCGCGCAGGTAACCATCTTGATCTACATTGGTATCAAGATTGTAGGGGCCACGTTCACGAGGATAGAACGAGAGATTGAGCGTCTGAATAACCGATGACTCACCATAGTTGAGCTCACGGCCGGGGAACACCTCACTGAAGGCAACCTCGCGGGCATAGGGGTAGGACAGTGCATCGAGGTCATTCTTGATGTAACCCGGGGCATAGGATGAGTTGCGCTGAGTGAACAAGCGGTCCACATAGTACCATGACAGCAGGGCTCGGTTCTTGCCATAGGTGACATCGTTGGTCAAGGCTGCCTCGGGGAACAACGGGCTGGATCCGGGATCATAGGGCGTCGATGCCAGGAACCACGAGTAGGGCGAACGCATGTCGATACCCGACTGGGTGGACTCAAAATCATCAATATAGGAGCTACCGGAATTGGAACCCGTTGATGCCTGATGCGGAATCAACTGGGCAAACTCGCCCTGGAAACTGATGGTCGAGGGCGACACGGCATTGACCGTTGGTATCTTATTAAGCAGATTGGTCAGCCACATGAACTGGCTGTTATAGGACATATTGACACCCCAGATGGTATTGTTGACCAACTCACTACCGATGGGCACCTTGTCACCGATGTTTTTCTCGCCATAGTGCATGACGGTACCACCGATGTGAAAATTCTTGTTAAAAGCATAGTCCAAGTCCAAACCCAGCAATGTTTTGCGCTGCATTGAGAAGGTTGACTGGTTCTCGAGTGACACATTGATGTTGGTACCGGCGTCGATGATGCTCTGATTGGTGATGGTCACCGTACCCATGACATAGTCAACGGTATAGTCACTACCCTCGGTCAGTTGGACACCGCCAGCGGTAACAATGACCGATCCTCGTGCCACATTGGTCGCATTGAGCCTGATAACGTTACCCTGACTGGACTGATATTCACCGGCAAGAACAAACTTGTTCTTGTCACTGAATTGCTGGGCCACGGTGAGTGTTGAATCGTAGAGCTCGGGATAGATGTAATCCTTGGCAATCTGGTCATTGTTGAACTGACGTCTCAAGTGTTCACCAAAGGGTTCGACGACAGGGAAAATGATTTTACCCTTCTGCGACTGCACGGTATATCCGTCAATAAAGTCAAACTTACCATCAATGTTGGACTCATAGTTGGCGTCAAAGCGGTCGAGATTCATCACCTGCAACAACGGCTTTCCATTGATGTCTCCAGCAGGGATATAGATCAACTCGTTACCCGTTGTGTCGCTCAGATACTTGATGTTGAGCTTAAAGTTATTCCTCTGGATTTGACCTGCGTTAAGGGAATAAATGTTTTTCATCGCCAGATCCCACATGGGATAATGGGGAGACGCTGTGGTTCCCTTCAACATCTTGACATACAGCGATTGCTCGCTCGAAGTGACATCACTCGAGAGTTCACCCACCTTATAGGGCTGTCCATTATAGGTATACTCATAGGCAACAGCCAGGATTTCATCACTTGCAAGGGCCGTATTGAGCATGATATAGCCCAGATCGGCATTCAAGGTGTATTCCTGTTTTGTCAGCAGTCGGGCGCTCTCGATCTTCTCGTAATCCTTACCGCCCTCAAAGCCATAGGCCCGCAACGGTTCCAATGCCGTCGATGCCATTCTCATGTAACGGGCATCGGGATAATTGTCCTTGATTTCGGAGAGCAGGTTATTGGATTTGTTACTGGGTATATTGGATTCAGCGTTCCAGTGATCGTTGCTGATGTGACTCGCATCGCCCTCGCCAAGATCCATGAACGCCATGATGTTGCGCGACTCATTATAGTTGTTGCGCTTGTTGGTGACCCACACCTCGATGTTGATGATCTTGATACCTGAGGGCGGCTTGGAACCGACACACCACTCATCGTAATGATCACGGAAGAAATGTGACAAGAAGAAGTTGCGGTTCTGGTCATACTTGTCGGCAGTGATATAAAAATCGGTGGTTTGGGATCCGCCCTTACTGCTCACGTTTTGCGTCTCACTGTTCTGTTGTGAGACGAGAGCGGTGGCAGTGAGTTTGCCAAACTGGAGCTTTGTCTTGATACCAAAAAGGGCCGCACTACCGTGAATGAGCGACGAACCAGTGGTCATGCTCACATTACCGGCCTCGATATTCTTGATAATCTCGTCTTCCTTGCCCTCATAGGCCAGTTTCAGATTCTTGCTGTCGAAGTTGAATGTCGCGGCAGTGTTATAGTTCATGTTGAACTTCATCTTGTCACCCACCGACGCAGTGATGTTGGCATTGATCGTTTGATCAAAGTCAAAATAAGTCTTGCGACGTTGAGAGACAGACAGCGCGGGGTTGTCGGTCGAGTTGCTCTTAACACCCATCTTGATGTCAACGGCACCCGTAGTCTTCAACTGTAATCCGCCAGGGCCAAAGACCGACTCCAGCGGTCCCATGCCAAATTGCATGTCCAGGAAGTTGAACGGATCAGTTTCGGTATTCTGAGCACTCTCGGCATTCTTCTGCCGGTAATATTCCATCATTGACTGCCTGAAGTCTGAATTGCTGTACTCGTCGGCCGACATAATGTAGGGTGTGACGATGTCATAGTCACCCAAACGGGTATGGATGACATAACAGCCCGTCTCGGGGTCAAACTCGACCACCGAGGTGATATTGGAGGGATTCTTCAAGTCGGCAGCATACTCGTCGGTGCCCTGCACATCAGTATAATTGCGTGGAATAGTGGGCTTTACCCTATAATGGAGGTCGAGCGATGGCTGTTGCTGTTGCTGGGCCGATGGGCGCGTATCGGGAGGTGGTGGTGGAGGCGGTAAAGTGCTGGTCACATATTGTGCCAACAACGTGGAATTGCCCGCCATCAAACCGATGAGAGCGCCTATAATGATAAAAAATATTAATTTTTTTCGGTTCAGCATGAATAACATTATTCTTCAACAAAAAGCAATCCGGGTGCCACTATGCGTGACAGTGAATCACATCATCTTGAGCGCTTGCTTTATCGCATTCTCGACACTTAACGCTGGATTACTGGAAAACAGCGCTTTAAGAGCCTTTTGCGATGCCTGTTGAGAAAAGCCCAACATGACAAGGGCGGCAAGAGCCTCGTCAAAGGATTCACTTGCAGGATTACCTGCTTGTTGTAATAACGTATCACCACTCGGTTTTATTTTATCCTTAAGGTCAACTATTATGCGTTGGGCCGTTTTTCCTCCCACGCCCTTGACAGTTTTAAAAAGAGCCACATTGTTACCGGCGATGGCCTGGGAAAACTCATCAACCGTCATCGACGAGAGGACCATGCGCGCAATGTTGGGACCCACACCCGAGACCGATATCAGCAACAGGAACGCCTCGCGCTCTCGCTTGGTGGCAAAGCCATAAAGGAGATGGGCGTCCTCGCGTATCGCCTCATAGACATAAAGTAGAGCCTGGCCATCACTCGACCGTGTTAGCGAGTCATAGGTGGAAAGAGAGATGTTCAACATATAGCCTATGCCATGATTATCTATCACGGCATAGGCAGGATTCAACTCGGCAATAGAACCTTTAATATAATCTATCATAGTGGTAGCGGCAATTACAATCAACCGCGCATGATCACATCGAGCACAAAATTGATGTCGGTAATATTGACCTCACCATCGCTGTTGGTGTCGGCATTCTCGCGGAACACATCGCTCACGTTGCCGCCAAGGATGATGTCGATAACAATGTTAACATCGGTAATATTGACCTCGCCGTCCAGATTCACGTCGCCCGTCTTGGGCTCAATGTGAAGGATGTAACGCATGCCAGCACCTGCATCCAGCTTGCCGGCACCCCAGCGGGCACTGTTGCTGGAGGTGATGTTGCTGTCCTTATAGGAAGAATGCTGGAGAATGTCGCGCACATCGGCAACGCTCAATTCAGGATTGGCCTGCATCCACAGGGCAATGGCTCCAGCCACTACAGGAGCCGACATGGATGTGCCCAGGTCGGGGCAATAGGGATACTCTACCCCATCGACAAATGCCGAGGGCTGCCACAAGGCAATGTTGTGGGCGTTGACATCATATCTGTTGGCCGAGGCAAGCAGCATGCTTCCAGGGGCGCAGACGTCGGGACGGTTGATTCCGTTCTCGTCGGGCCCGAAGGCCGAATAATAGGAAATCTCGACAGGAGTACTGCGAGGGCGAGTGTAAATCGTGCCATCCCGCAGGGGCGCGGTTTGCCTAGAGTTATAGGAACCGACCGAGATCACGCTGTCGGTGGTAGCGAGGTCATTGATGGAGCCGGCCGCTGTACCCGTTGCAGCCCAATCAAAGCCATAGTCCCTGATGTAAGCCAATTGCGAGGTCCATACTGTGAGGTCGGTAGCATATGGTGAGTAGTACTGGAATCCCATCACATAATACCTGGACTTGGCGTTCATGTTCATCTCGCACACCGACGTGGGTCGATCATTATACTCAATCAGGCCTTTAATGACCACCTTGCCATTGTAATACCGGGCTAAGATCGAATCGTTCTCACTTGAAATCTCGGTTTCAATCACATCACTGATAGCTCCCAGGGCTTGGGAAGTGTACAGACGCTCGCCAGTGCGGGAGTCCACAACGATGAGGCGGGTGTTGAAGGGTTTGCCCTTTTGTCCCCAGGCATTAATGAAGCCCGTGCGGCTCACGCCACCGCCATAACCGCTCAACAGTGCGGTAACGGTGTCGTTTTTGCTCTCGATGGCCGAGTGCAGGCACACGTCGTCAGCGCCATCGTTACCGGCCGAGACGACAAACACCCTGCCAGGGCCTGACAACTGCTCGCACACGCGATTGAGGTAGGAAGTGCCGTCATGAGCACCGACGTTGGAACCCAAGCTGATGTTGATCACACAGGGTTTGCCCACTCGGGTGGCATAGTCGGTAATGTAGCTGATGCAATTGGCCACACGAACGTCGGTGATCTCGTCCTCGGGAATGCCACAGGCAACAATTTCGGCCTCGGGCGCCATGCCATACCAGCCATTGTCAAGATAGGCACCGGCTGCGATTCCGGCCGTCTGGGTACCATGGGGCGTGGAGGGGTCGTCGGTTGTCAAGGATTGGATCTCCTCGGGAGTTTCATAACAACTGCCCGGCAGCATGTGGTAACGCACCACGGGTTGAGTGCCCGTGGTGTCGAGAGGCATATACACCGCCCTGACGCGGGTCATGCCGTCAGAATCACACAGGTTGATGTGATTATAGTCAAAACCACAATCGATGAGGCCCACGAGCACACCCTTGCCAGTATAGGGCATGTCAAAACCGATGCCCTCATGGAGGTTAAACACACGGGAATAATAACGGGCACTGTCGCAGCACGTCTGCAAGGGGATAGCAGGCGAGACATGCACAACGCCCTGGATGCTGGTTAATGAGACAGGCTGAACGCCAGCTGCAATCCTGACGGTATAGAATCCATCATACTTGGCAGTGATTTCCACGCCAGCCTGCTCGAGAAAGTACTCCTTGAAGTCATCGTTCACCGTGACGAATGCTTCATAATAATCATTACCGGTGACTTGGGCCGATGCCACAAGATGACCACTCATCATCATGGCACATGCCATGAGCGCAAATAAGATTTTTTTCATGTCTTGTTGTAGCGGTTATCGTTATCTATTTTGGCACAAAAGTAGTAAAATTCTAAACTATACACATTATTAAATTAAAAATAAATGCAATTCACCCTTAATTTATGGGCTATCAGCACCATTATCAACAGTGCGGGCGGCTGTATTGGTAACAGTCGCCCGCACTGGTAATCAGGTCTTGATTGTGTCGTTTACTTCAAGCTATTGACATAGTTGCGCAGTGATTCATTATCGGGGTCGTTCTCCAACCACTTCTGATAATAAGTCTTGGCCGTGGCCTTGTCACCCTTGTTGAAGTAGTAGGTTGCCATGTAGTTGTAGGCATACTTGTAGTAGCGGGTGTAGTCGGCCTTGTTCTCCTTGGCATCAAGGATGCTGAGGAGCTCTTTATAGGCGGCCAGGGCTGCGCCGTTGTTGTTATCGCCCTCGCGGAACTTGGCGATCTTAGCCTTCTGGTTAACGATCTGCACATTGCCGGGAACGAGCTTGTCCACCTCGTCAATGTAGCTCTGCGACTTGGCCAGGGCGTCGGCCTTGACAGCGGCATCCAGACTGTCGGTGCTGGCGATGCCCAGGTAGTAGTTGGACAGGGTGAACAGGTCGTTGGACTTGTGGTTACCGTCATTGACCAGGCGCTGGTAGTACTCAGCAGCCTTGACAAAATTCTCGGCATCGGCATAGCTGTCGCCCATGTTGCGGATCAAGTCAGCATTCTTGGGGTTGAGCTCGATGGCCTTGTCATAGGCAGCGATGGCTTGCTCGGGAAGACCAGCAGTCTGCAAGGCCAGGCCATAGTCGGTATAGTCACGGACCTCATAGTTGGAACCCTTGGGCAGAGCGTTGGCAAAGAAGTTCTTGCCAGCCTCAACTGCCTCGGGCCACTTCTCGAGCTGCACCAGATTGTAAAGCTGCATGCGCTTCATGTAGAACACCTTGTCGTCGGCAGGGTTGAGCTTGTTCACGAGGCTGGTAGCCAGGTTGTAAGAATCCTGGTACTTCTCGCCGAAGAACAACAGCTGCACATAGCGCACCTCATCTTGAGCGAAGTGGTTGGGGTTCTTGATATACTTGCCATACTGCTCAGCAGCTTTAGCGCCCAGGTTATCGCTATAGTACTTCTCGGCGAGCTCGCGCTGAACCAGTGCCGAGTTGGGCACCTTGGCCTGCAGTTCCTCGAGGCGGGCGATTGCCATCTCGGGATTGACATTGAAGTAGGTGTTGGCATACTTGACATAGGCCTCGATGTTGTTGGGATCCTTATCAAAGGCCAGCTCATAGATACCGGCTGCGTTGCCCCAGTCCCTCAGGTCGGCCTTGGTGTCAGCCTCAAAGATGTAGCTGTCGGGATCGTCGGCATTCCACTTGCGAGCGTTCTTGATACACTTCTCAATGTCCTTGGCATAGGTAGTGGGATTTGCATCATAGAAGGCACGGGCAATCTCCATCTCGAGCTTGGAATCCTTTTTCACCAGCTTGCGTGCCTTGTCGAGAAGGGCCTTTACCTGGCCACCGTTCTTGAGGGCGATGGCGGCCTGTCCCACATAGTTGTAGGGATTAGCGGCATTGGCCGAGATACCTTTCTCAAAGTTGGCTGCTGCCTCGGCGAGTTTACCCTGATGCAGGGCAATCTGACCCAGATAGTAGTAGGCTTCGGCCTTGTCGGTGCTGGGCGAATTCAGGTTACGCTCGAGCAGCTCCTTGGCGTTGTCCAGTTTGTCAACCTTGTAGTACTCAATACCGTCCTTGTAACCTTGTGCGTTGGTTACCAGGGATGCACCCATCAACATGAGTGATGCAATAAAGAATTTCCTTTTCATTGTAGTAACAATTTAATGTTAATATTTAGTTTTATCTTCGTTTTTGTAATGATAATTGCAATTTCTGTGCCAAAGTGTCAACTTATTGAACTTCAACATATCTAACTGGCTCGGCAGCGGGCAGGATGCCAGTCTGGAGGATAATCTTCTGCCCGATGACGCCCGTCAAGAAGGTGAAGAAACCATGATCGAGCATACCGTTATAAGAGGCATCAATTGCCCAGATGGTGCGCACCAGCGGATAGTCGCCACTGTTGATGTGGGCCTGGTAGGGCTTGACGCCCTGCACCATGTCGTCGCCACGCACGGGCATGACCTTGATGCGGTCGGTGAAGTCGATGACGCTCACTTCATTCTTGGTCTTGAGTTCCTCATACTTTTGTGCAATGGGGATCTCGGCCGACTTGAGGTCACTGGTAATCCAGCTCACGCCGATGAAGCCGATAACGTTCTTGTATTGTTCCACGGCGTCAAATACGTCCTGGCTAGAGCCACGGGCATACACGTTGGGACCCAACTTGCCGCCACCCAAGAATTTCTCCTTGATGTAGTGAACAGTGCCAGTGCCAGAGCCGTCAAACATCACCTTGATGCTGTCGTTCTTGAGCTTGGTGGGGAACACCTCACCCCATCGCTTCACCTTGCCGGTGAAGATGTCGCGCAGGTCATCCATCGAGAGCTCGTCGATGTCGTTCTGCTTATTGACAATGACGGCGATGGCATCGACGGCAATCATCTTGGTGCGGTAGCCACGATTGAGTTTCTTGAGGCTCTTCTTCTGCTCGGGCGTTAGGTCGTGGGTGATGATGATGAGATCCACCTTGTTCTGGAACAGTGAGTCCAGGGCGTCGTGCTCATTGATGTACTCTGGCATGATGCTGGCCTCGGGGTACTGGTACTCAAACACGGCAATCTCCTGTTCCAGCACGCTCTGGAACGACTCCTCGCACATGATCTTGGCAATACCGCGGGTGCTGGTGCTCTTGGGGCGGCGGTCACCGCATGAGGTGAGCAACATGGTTGCGAGCAGGACGGTCAACGTCAATATTGTATTGGCTGTTCTCATCATTATTTTGTTGATTGGTTCTTGTAGTCATTGCCATAGGTCGTATACCCATCATCCTCATCGTCATGGACGCGCATGCCGTAGGAATGCTCGCCCTTCAACTCGCGGTAGCCGCGATAGACGCCATAGGCGGCAAACAAGACGGCAAAGAACCACCTGACACCCGTCCACAACGGGGTTGCCGACCAGCCGAAAAAGTTGGTGGCCATCAGAGCAGCCATACCGAGGTATACCAGCACCATGAAGATGCCAAAGAACACCTTCACGCCGCGATTGAATCCTGTTTGCCTATTATTCATTATTATCGTTTTTAAAGTTCATTTTAGCCCTTAGACTGGCGCAAACAACAAAGGTTTACGACTATCAAACGACAAAATTAACATTTTATCCTGATTTGCGGTGTTAAATTAAACAAAATTGTGCGTTTCTCCCCTAAATATCTTGTCTCGCACAACGAGAGCGGGGCAAGACGCGGTGATTCTCATAAGGGCGAGTAATATGCAAGATAGACTGACACAAAAGTAAAATAGCATATTTTTATTGAAAATCTTGTACATTCTAAAAACTTGTGGTAAATTTGCATCACCTTAAATCAAACTTTTATTCATACTATTTTTCCTAGGGCACCTCGTTGAGAAACGGAGTGCTTTTTTTCATGCAGTAATCGGAGATTATGGTCGAACCATGTAATTATTGACAAGTGTTGCGGGCTCAAAACCCACGTTAATATCACCGATGGGACGACATTGATATCATTGTCCGAAATACATAACCGATTAATCTGATTTCACCGATTCTTACAGGCAACTGAGACACGCCCCATGTTTGCACCGTCAGATGTCAAACATAGGGCGTGTTTTAGTTTAGGATGATGAGGGGCGGTTAGTCCTTGGGGAGGGCGCGGAAGCCCTGACCGAGGATCTCGGAGCTCTCCATGATGTTGACAAAGGCGTGCGGGTCGATGAGGTACAGGGCCGAACGCAGCTTGATCATATCAGAGCGGTCGAGGGTGACATATACCATCTTGCGCTCCTTGCCCTCATACAGGCCGCTACCGGTGATGCAGGTGCCACCGCGCTTGATCTCGTTGATGATGTAGTCGCGGATGGGGTCAGGATCGTCGGTGATGATGAACATGGTCTTGTAACTCTTCATGCCGTCGACAACGAGGTCGATGACCTTGCCCTCGATGAAGATGATGATGATCGAATAGATGGGCAGGCGGATGTCGCCAAAGGCGATGAGCGTGCTCAGGGTGATGATGCCATCAACGATCATGACAAGGGTGCCAAGGGAGATCTTGGTGTACTTGTGCAGGATCATCGAGATGATGTCAGAGCCTCCACTGGTTGCTCCCGAGCGGAAGATGAGACCGATGGCCACGCCATAGATGATGCCGGCGAGCACGGTGTTGAGGAAGTAGTCGGGGACAAACCAGCCGCCATCGTGGGGAATGGGCACCATCGATGTTCCCTCGACTGTCGAGATGGGGCCGTCGTGAATGACGGGGTTGTAACCCCACGTGCTCTCGAGAACAAACGTGAACAGGAAAATCAATGCGGTGGAGATGATGGTCTTGATGCCGAACTTGGGTCCCAGCACCAGGGTGCCAATGATGAGCAGGGGGATGTCCATGCAGATGGCATAGAGCGAGATCTTCCAGGGCCAGAGCGTGTTGAGCACGTTACTCAAGCCATAGGTGCCACCTGGTGCCATGAGGTAGGGGTTGACAAACATCACGTCGCCGACGGCAAACAGGGCGCTTCCGACGACCAGCAAGGTATAGGCCAACACCTCGCGCCACAACTTTCTCTTGGGATCAATCTTAATCATATCGTTGCTTTTTTACCAGTTACTGAAAATCTTTTTAAAAAACAGACTGCGGGAATTTCACAACTCCCGCAACCTTGACTTTACTAAATTAAACTCTCACTTATGAAACAGTTATTATCACTCATATTCATTAATAGTTGCGGGCAAAGATGACGCGACGCATGCTTGGCTTGCCGGTGTAGATGCACTTGCCCGGCTCGTCGACAGCATCCATGGGGATGCAGCGGATGGTTGCCTTGGTCTCTTCCTTGATCTTCTCCTCGGTCTCGGTGGTGCCGTCCCAATGAGCCAGGATGAAGCCGCCCTTCTCGATCTGCTGCTTGAACTCGTCCCAGGTATCGACCTTGAAGGTCATCTCCTCGCGGTGACGCAGCGCCTTGGCGAAGATGTTCTGCTGGATTTCCTCGAGCAGTTCCTTGACGCGGTTCTCGATGCCATCGAGTTGCTCGCTGCTCTTCTCGAGCGTGTCGCGGCGCATGACCTCGACGGTGCCAGCCTCGATGTCGCGCGCACCCAGCACGAGGCGCACGGGCACACCCTTCAACTCATAGTCGGCAAACTTGAAGCCCGGACGCTTGTTGTCGGCGTTGTCATACTTAACCGAGATGCCCATGCCGCGCAGGCGGTTGACGATGGGTTCAACAACCTGGTTAACCTGCTGCAGCTGCTCGTCGGTCTTGTAAACGGGGATGATAACCACCTGGATGGGAGCCAGATGCGGGGGCAGCACGAGGCCGTTATCATCGCTATGGGTCATGATCAGGGCGCCCATCAGTCGGGTCGATACACCCCACGAGGTGGCCCACACGTCCTGCAACTTGTTTTCTTTGTCAATATACTTAACGTCGAAGGCCTTAGCAAAGTTCTGGCCCAGGAAGTGGCTGGTACCAGACTGCAGGGCCTTGCCGTCCTGCATCATGGCCTCGATGGTATAGGTCTCGAGAGCACCGGCAAAGCGCTCGTTGGCGGTCTTGACACCCTTGATCACGGGCAGAGCCATGTATTTCTCGGCAAAGTCGGCATAGACGTTGAGCATCTCGATAGCCTTGGCCTCGGCTTCCTCGCGAGTGGCGTGGGCCGTGTGTCCCTCTTGCCAGAGGAACTCGGCCGTGCGCAGGAACAAGCGGGTGCGCATTTCCCAGCGAAAGACGTTGCACCACTGGTTGATGAGCAATGGCAGGTCACGATAGCTGCTGATCCAGTTGCGATAGGTGTTCCAGATGATGGTCTCGCTAGTGGGACGAATCACCAGTTCCTCCTCGAGGCGGGCTGCGGGGTCCACAACGACGCCCTTGCCGTTAGGATCATTCTTGAGGCGGTAGTGGGTGACGACGGCGCACTCCTTGGCAAATCCCTCGACATGGTCGGCCTCACGGCTGAGGAACGACTTGGGGATGAGCAGGGGGAAATAGGCGTTCTGCACGCCGGTGGCCTTGAACATATCATCGAGCTGGCGCTGCATCTTCTCCCAGATGGCGTATCCGTAGGGCTTGATGACCATACATCCACGCACTGCCGACTGCTCGGCGAGGTCGGCCTTTACAACCAGTTCATTATACCATTGAGAGTAATTGTCGGCTCTCTTGGTTAAATCTTTTAATTCTTTTGCCATTTCTAATCTATAAAAATATGTGTATTGTATTGTTATTTCTCTTTAGCGATGTGGCTGATGTTGATGATGCCCTTCTTGGCCTGCTGGATCATGGTCTTCTCGGGCACGAGGAAAATCTCGAGACGGCGATTGGTCTTGCGGTTATCGACCGAGTTGTTATCAACGAGGGGGTCGGTATCGCCTAGCGCATAGGGGACCACATAGTCCACCGAGCCGTTGGCGTCAAACCAGTCGAACACGGCGTTGACGCGCTGTCGGGTGAGGTTCAGGGTGTACATCGAACTGCCGGTGTTGTCGCTGTGCATGACCAGCAGCATCTTGTAGAATCCGGGGTTCTTGAGCATCCTGAGGAACGGCTTGAGAAGCGACTCGCCAACAGGTGTCACGACGGTGTCGTTGGGGTCAAACAGCTGGCTGGCAGGGATGGTGATAACGATGACCTCGTCGTCTCGCATGATCTCGACATCATAGTTAGAGCGCTTGAAGGCCACTGCCATGTCGTACTGAAAATCCTGAATCTTGCCGGCCTGCTTGTCGTTCTTGATCACGGGGGTGGCCAGGTTCTCGTCGAGCGACAACTCATAGATGTCGTCGGTGTCCCTGGAAAACGACTCCTGTGGGCATGCCAGCATGAGCAGCGTCAAGGTCGCCAGCAAAAAGATATGTGTTACACGTTGTCTCATCTACAATCAAGTTTATTCATTCAGGTCAAGTAGTCCCTGGGGCAGGTCCATGACCATCACCTTTTTATCCAAATCAAACTCGACAATCAGGTCATCGCTGGCTGGTACCATGACCTCGTCATTGCTGCCACGATTGACGATAAAGATCGCGTTCTCGGTCTGCTCGTTCACATCGACAATCTTGCCAATCAGGGTACCGTCGGCATCCTGGAGGTCAAAACCGATAAAGTAGTCCAGCGGATAGCCGTCGGCATCGGCATCCTCGCTCTCTTGCAGGAATTCGCGCTTGAGGGCATAGATGTCGTTATTGACCAGCCGTGCCACTTCGAGCTCGCTCGTGATGCCGTCGATGGTCATCAGCACCGAGTCGGCCGTCTTGGGCCTCAATGCGTTGACAAAGAAGGGGACAAAGATGCCGTCGATCTCGCTCACCAGGCATGACAGGGCACGCAACACGTCCACATCGACGTCGAGCGTTGCCGAGATTTCTCCCGCAACACCGTGAGGCTTGTTGTAGTGGCCGATGGCTATGAGTTCGTCGCGCGTAATCATGCCGTTTTACTTCTTCTTTTTCTTCTTGCCAGTGGGTTGAGCGGGCCTGACGATCTGATACTCGTGCAAGTGGTGGGTCTCGGGGTTGAGGCGAATCTGCCCGTGGCTGTATCGCTCCAGATCCTTGAAAATCTTGGCATCGTCAACATCCTCGTTGCTGATCTGGTAAATGAGCTTCTTCATGTGGTTGGCCAGCAGCATGACCAGCGCATCACGCTCGTCACCCTCGGGGTAGCTGGCGGCACGCTCGATCATGCGCTCGATGTTCTTGCCATAGTGTCGATACTTGATCGGCTCGAGCTCATACTGTATGGGGGCCGGCTTGGTCTCCAGATTCTCCTCACGGATGATGTCATCGAAGGGGAAGTCAACATCCAGCTTGAAGCCACTCATGATCATGAGGTGATCCCACAGCTTGTGCTGATAATCGGTCTCGGCACGCAGCTGGGGGAACATGTTAGCCATGTTCTGGACGATGGTGTAAGCGCAATGGGTGCGCTCGTCACGATCCTCGATGGTGATGCAGTAATCCACCATCTGCTGTATGTTGCGGCCATATTCTGGCAGCACGAGTGTCTTGAGTTGTGAGTTATAGGTCAACATAATCTGCAAAGTTACAACAAAAAATTTGACTGCGAAAATCCAATTTCGCTTTCGGGCTTATTTGGCCTGTAGGCCTTGTAGCGGATTTCGAGGCTTGGTAGCCTGGAAATCCTTGAGATAGAGAGGTGTACTATAGGCCACATCGATGAAATCCTTCTCACGATAGGCTTTCTCGGCCAGAGCCATCATCTCGAGTGCAACGGGCTTGATTGAGTCAATGAACCGCACGCGTTCATGGGTGAGCACCTGGCGGGCTTTGTCACTGCCATTGCCCATGACAATGAGGGTGTGTCGCCCATCGAGCAAGTGCTCAAACGAGTGCTCGTCAAGAATCATCGCCTGGGGCTCGATTACCGGCTCGAGCGCTGCATTATAGGCAGCGGTGTAAACCTCCATGCGGCGGGCGTCGATCATCGGGACATAGAGCACATCGTCCTCCTCGATAAAGTGATTGAACATTGTGCTCACTGCGAGCAGCTGCAACGTGTTCACCCCAATGAGGGGGACATCGAGGCCAAAAGCCAGCCCCTTGGCCTCGCTCAAGCCGATGCGCAATCCCGTATAGGATCCCGGACCGATGCTCACGGCAACGGCATCGAGCTTCATCTCACGCGATTGGGCATACTGCAAGCAGTTCTTGACATACTGGCTCAAGAGCGTGGCATGGGTCTGTCCCTCATAGTTCTCGTTATGTTCCAGCACCTGTCCCTCGCTGGTCAAGGCCACCGAGCACACGTCAGTCGAAGTTTCTATATTTAGGATGTTAGCCATGTCCTCTATCAAAAAAACGTGCAAAATTACTCAAAATTGTTGATATGGCAGTTAAAAGGCGTGAAAAACCCGACTATACACATTAAAATCTAATTTTCACGCGTACAAAAAAACAAAAGTCCCGAGACATGAGAGTGTCTGGCGGGACCTATATGTTCTGTGTCGCGTGATGCTTCGTCAGCAGTTTGACACAAGGTTGAATTGTTTTATTATTAGAAAAAGTCGTTTAAATTGTTTGAAGCATTTTTTAATGTCGTCGATTTATTGACTAACAAAAGGCAAGAAAGTTTAATCGCGTCCTGATTTTTAACATCCGTTAACTAAATCACTCATATTGGGGATGAAATTACCCGCTTTTAGGGAGGTAAAAAATGAAAAAACACCATCTTTTAGGGATTGTGACAGGGAAACATGTGATGTAATTTTGCACTTGTAAAATTGTGCACATACACGAAATGAGAATTTTTTATCCGAATATGAAAACTAATAAAAACGACTTCACGACACGCCCGCTCGACAATGAGCCCGTTGGAAAGACAATACAAGTGGTACATGTCAAGGGAGATGGTGCATTCAGGCAACGACTGCTCGAGATGGGATTTGTTCGCGGTGCCCGTGTCACTGTCATGAAGAACGCGCCACTGCAAGACCCCGTTGAGTACATGATTATGGGTTCTCACATCTCGCTGCGCCACAGCGAAGCAGCACAGGTCGAAATCACCGACACCGACGTAGATATCACTAACAAGGAAGACGTCTTTAACGGCACGGTCGAGACCACTGTGACTGGAGTTGATCCCATGGCCGACGACGTGTTGCGTGTCGTGCTCGTTGGTAACCCAAATTGCGGCAAGACGTCACTTTTTAATAATGTGACAGGGGCCACCGAAAAAGTGGGCAACTATGGAGGCGTAACCGTTGACAGCAAGGAAGGCTGGTTCAATATCGATGGGCGACGGGTGCAACTGGTGGACCTGCCAGGCACCTACTCGTTGACCGAATACTCGCCCGAGGAAATGTATGTGCGCACCTACCTGCGCGACAACCACCCAGACGCCATCATCAACATCGTGGACGCCGGCAACCTGGAGCGCAACCTGTACTTGACTACCCAGATTATGGACATGAACATTCCCATGGTTGTGGCACTAAACATGTGGGATGAGATGGAAAAAAGCGGCGACCGCCTTGACGTGGAAATGATGAGCCGCCTGATAGGCGCCCGAATGGTGCCGCTGACCGCCCATAATGGACGCGGAGTGAAAGACGTGCTGGCAGCGACAATGGATGCGATTAACGAAAGCGAGAACGAGACACGTCACCACAACGTGAACTATGGCACGCTCATCGAGGATTGCCTGAAAGAATTGGGCGCCATGTGCCCCAGTCTTGACCGCTATACCGTGCTCAAGATCATCGAGAACGACCAACACGCCCTCGAGTTGGTTAATGGTCAGGACAATGCCGAGCAAGTGAAGACCAGGGCCACGGAGATGCGCCAGCGCATCGAGCGGGACTATAACAGCGATATCGTGAGCATATTCACCGACTTGAAGTATGGCTTTGTGAGAGGCGCTCTTGCCGAGGTACTCACCCCGAACCCAGAGCGAGCCAGTGATGTCACCAAGCCCGGTTACTCGCTGGACCGCCTATTGACCAACCGTTGGCTGGCCCTGCCCATCCTGCTGGTGCTCATGTGGCTCATGTTTGAGGCCACCTTCACCCTGGGTGCCTACCCGCAGGAGTGGATTGAGAACGGTATAGCCTGGCTGGGGGACTGGATAGGCAATGCCATGCCCGACGGCATCCTGCGCGACTTGATAGTTGACGGCATCATTGGAGGTGTGGGAGGCGTGCTCGTGTTCCTGCCCCAAATCCTGATTCTGTTTTTCTTCATATCACTGCTCGAGGATAGTGGCTACATGGCACGTGCCGCCTTCATCGTGGATCGCATCATGCACCGCGTGGGCCTGCACGGCAAGTCGTTTATTCCCTACCTCATCGGCTTTGGCTGCGGCGTACCCGCCATTATGGCAACCCGCACCCTTGAGAACCGGCGCGACCGCCTGGTGACCATCCTCACCATCCCGTTTATGTCGTGCTCGGCGCGACTGCCGGCCTACCTGTTGCTTGTGGCCGCCTTCTTCACCGCCAATCAGGGCATGATATTAATGAGTCTGTACCTCATCGGCATTCTTATCGCCGCCATTACCGCCATCGTGCTGAGCAAGACCGTCCTGAAGCATGACAAAACCCAGTTTGTGATGGAATTGCCCCCTTACCGCAAGCCAACAGCCCGCAATGCCACTATCCACATGTGGAGCAAGGGCAAGCAATACTTGCAGAAGATGGCGACCATCATCCTTGCAGCATCAATTGTCGTGTGGGCTCTGGGCTACTTCCCTCGTCATGAGGGGCAGACACCCCAGGAGCAAATCGAAAACTCCTACATGGGCCAGATGGGTAAAGCCATCGAACCCCTTGTTGCTCCACTGGGATTCAACTGGCAGATGGGCGTGAGCGTGCTCACGGGTGCCGCAGCCAAGGAGATTGTCGTATCTACCATGGGCGTACTCTACACCGGCGAGGCTGACGCTACCGAGGAATCGGCTCCCTTGAAGGAGAAACTGCAAACAGCCACTAAACCCAATGGTGAACATGTGTTTGACCAAACCGTTGCCTACTCGTTCATGCTGTTCATCCTGCTCTATTTCCCTTGCATCGCCGCTCTGACGGCCATCAGGCGCGAGGCGGGGACCAAGTGGATGATATTTGAGATCTTCTACACCACAGGAGTAGCGTGGCTCGTGTCGTTTATCTTCTACCAGCTGGCCAGGTTACTGTGACAATGACAGATTGAATAATCACCGGCTACCCCCTCGATAAGTAGCAAGGACGCTAAGATGTTGATTTTTGAGCTTAGCGCCTTTGCTATTTATGGACGTGTGAGTTGCTGGGCGACGTTCTTGTTGAACAGTATCAGCTGATGCTCATAAATCTAAAAATTGATAAAAAACGGTAAACCTGAAAAGCCAAATAGATAAAAAATGTTTATTATTGTCGATTTTGGGCGCTGTTGAGGTATTTTTCACTAAGTTTGTAGCCTCAAATACACAATTATCGACATTAATGAACATGGTTTATTCAAGATTTACGATAGCAACAGTCATTGCCATTTTGCTGACAGCATGTGGCAGTAAAGACACTACTTACCAGTATAAAACCCAGTACTTGCCCATTCAACTGGTTGGGAGCGAGAAATGGTCCATCCTCGACGTGCAGACCGGCGAGGTGGTAGCAAAGGACGCCTTTGTCAACCCGCCGTCACCCATTGTAGCGGGCATGTACTATGTGATGAACGACGATGGCAGTTATGACTACTATGACGTGAGCGCACCCACCCAGCCCGTAGCAGGGCACTTTGGCAGTGTGACGTCGTTCAGCGACGATGGCATCGCCGTCTGCAGCCGGGTGGGCGGTCCGTTGTGTGTCATCGACCGCAAGGGCGCCGTCATCAAGGAGCTGCCCAAGGAAGTGTCACAATGCTCGATGTTTGCCCGTGGCATGGCTGCCATCCAGAACGATAACGGCTTGTGGGGCTATATCAACGCCAGCGGTGACACGATTGTCCCCGCCAGCTATAGTAGCGCCAACCTGTTCCTATACAATGATCTGGCCCTGGTCATCGATGAGAAGCAGGCCAGCGACAGTGCCGTCAACTTCACGGTCATCGACAAGGGCGGCAAGGTGATGTTCACGGCCAGTTCGAGCGAATATCAGCCCGTGCAGCCCTACTACATCAACGGCGTGTTGCCTGTCGTGAAGGGCGACACCCTCGTGTGCCTGAATGCCGAGGGCAAAGAGGTCGATAACCCCATTGCCGACCAGGAGAAGGTGGAAAAAGCGGGATATGACAACTATTCCCGTACGCCTGCTGGCGACTATATCGTTGTCAAGGGTAAAAAGACAGGCATGGTCGATAAGAATAACCAAGTGCTTGTGCCCATCGAGCATGACAACTTGATCGACATCAATGGCGAGCGCCTGATTGCCGTTGACGGTGACACCTATCATATCATCGACCGCAACGGCAAGGCCGTGGGCAACGTTAAGTTCAGCAACGCCCATGTGAGCGAGGATAACCCCTTTGCCACCCGCGGTTTTATTGACACAGACCTGGCAGCGGCGTCACTGATGATGATGTTTGACGAGACCAGTGCCTGTGGTGCCAACGCATCGACGACCCTGATGGACATGAATGGCATGCTGGGGACCGATGCACGCATGTATGCCGGTAGCAACAGCCTGGTCATGCCTCAGGGACCATACATCATCCAGTATGTGTTCGACCGCGAGGTAGCGACAGCCAACGCCGACAGCACCGCTGCAAGCTTCAACTATGATGCCCGCGTCAACCGCGTTATCATGTCGCTCAACGTGAACCATTGTCCCTCGAGCACCGAGCAGGCCGTTGTCAAGAAAGTAGAAAGCCGCCTGGGCACCAAGGGGCTGGTGTTTGCCCGTGACGGCATCTTCTGCAGCGATTACCTGACGGCACTGACACTGGGCTATGACAAGGGCGTCATCAATGCCATCTATTACATGCACTTCAACGAGTCGGTGCCCCAACCCAGGAATAAGCGAAAATAAACCCTGTTCAATCAACACAATTAATACTCAATCAATACAAGAATATGTATTACGTACAAAAGACAATAGAGATATCATCGGCCCACATGCTGTATCTGGACCACAACAGCAAGTGCGAGAACCTGCATGGCCACAACTGGATTGTTAACGTCTATTGCAAGGCCCGTGAGCTGGACGACAACGGCATGGTGACCGATTTCACCCTCATCAAGGAGATGGTGCACGGCAAGCTGGACCACCGCAACCTGAACGAGGTGCTGGACTTCAACCCCACAGCCGAGAACATCGCCCGCTGGATTGTCAATACTGTGCCCAACTGCTACCGCGCCGACGTGCGTGAGAGCGCCAACAACCTGGCCATCTACGTCAAGGACGAGGACAACGATGTGGAAGGTTAACGAGATCTTCCACTCGCTGCAAGGTGAGGGTTACAACACAGGCACTGCCAGCGTGTTTATCAGGCTGAGCGGGTGCAACCTGCGGTGCGACTTCTGTGACACGCGGCACGAGCCGGGCACGATGATGTCGCTACCAGAAATTGTCGAGCGAGTGATGCGCTACCCCATGGCGCCGCTCGTCGTGCTCACCGGCGGCGAGCCGTCGTTGTGGATTGATGATGACTTTGTGGCGGGTCTCAAGCAATTGACAGGCAAGCGCATCGCTATCGAGACCAATGGCACCCATCCCCTGCCCCACGGCATCGATTGGGTGACGCTCTCGCCCAAGGCGGGCATCGGCGACAGTGGTGACGTGCCTGTGGTGGTCAACAGGTGTGATGAGTTAAAAGTGGTCTATGTGGGCCAAGATTTGGCCCAATACAACAACATCTCGGCCACATACCGCTACCTGCAGCCCTGCTGGGTGAGCGACGAGGCACAATGCCGCCTCAACACGCAACTCACTGTCCAGGCCGTGCTCGACCACCCCGAGTGGCGCCTCTCGTTACAGACCCACCGCATCCTGGACATAAAATAATCAAAAATCATAAAAACAAGAAATACAAGAAGTACAAACCGCCGATTCACGGCAAGTTGTATCTCTTGTATTTCTTGTTTTCTATATGGGTGCAAGCGGCGGGCTTACTGGCGACCGCTCAGGGTCACCTCGCGGCTCGTCTTGCCGATGAGGCCCTGGAGGACCTTGCCCGGGCCGAGTTCCTCGGCCTCGGTCATGCCGTCGGCAACCATGTTGGCAACGATGTGGCTCCAACGCACGGGAGCGGTCAACTGCTGGAGCAGGTTGGCCTTAATCTCGGCGGGATCGGTGTGAGGCTTAGCGTCCACGTCCTGATAGATGGGGCAACGGGGAGCCGAGAAGTCGGCAGCCTCGATGGCCTCGGCCAGTTCGGCACGGGCGGGCTCCATCAGGGGCGAGTGGAAGGCACCACCCACCTTGAGGGGCAACGCGCGGCGTGCGCCGGCCTCCTTGAATTTCTCACAAGCAGCCTCGATAGCGGCAATCTCGCCCGAGATGACCACCTGACCGGGGCAGTTATAGTTAGCGGGGACACACACGCCGTCGATGGTGGCGCAGATTTCCTCCACCTTCTCGTCGGGCAGGCCGATGATGGCAGCCATCGTCGAGGGAGCGGCCTCACAAGCCTTCTGCATAGCCAGGGCGCGGGCCTCGACCAGCTTCAAGCCCTGCTCAAAGGGCAGTGCGCCAGCGGCTACCAGTGCCGAGAACTCGCCCAGCGAGTGACCGGCAACCATGTCGGGCTTGAACTCGTCGCCCATGGTGAGCGCGAGGATTACCGAGTGCAGGAACACGGCGGGTTGGGTGACCTTGGTCTGCTTCAGGTCTTCCTCTGTGCCATTAAACATGAGGTCGGTGATGCGGAAACCGAGCACCTCATTGGCTTTTTCAAACAATTCTTTGGCCTGAGCGTTGTTGTCATACAGGTCCTTGCCCATACCGACAAACTGCGCACCCTGACCAGGGAATACAAATGCTTTCATTTCTTTGAAATCTTTATTTTATCGTTAATTATAGAAATTTTTCTCTAAATGCGGCTGCAAAGGTAGCACTTTTTTTAGATAAAAGACATGAGAGATAAGATAAAAGACACTTTTTCATCCTCAATTCAACAAAGAGCCCCCTTTGTCAAAATATCGCGAGCCCGTCAGTGTATTGCGAGCCTGGCTCGCACCCACCAGCAGCACCCCGTCAAAAAAAATGCCCTCCCTATCTCTTATCTTTTATCTCTCATCTCTAAAAGAGGTACTCCGTGGGGTCGTCGATGCCGGCTTCACGCAGGGCCTGGCGGCGCTCGGTGCAGGTGCCGCAGGTGCCGCAGTGCTTCT
>CAMJJG010000003.1 GCA_946406035.1 uncultured Prevotellaceae bacterium | reverse complement strand
GCGACACCGCCACCAACACCCTCAAGCCCGCCACCGTCGAGACCGGCGCCACCGTGCGTGTGCCGCTGTTTATCGACACCGACGAGATCATCGAGGTTGACACCCGCGACGGCAGCTACCAGGGCCGCGTGAGGTAATAGAAAGCTTCATTCCACACAATACTCAAGGGACGCTTCACCACAGAGGGGCGTCCCTTGCTGTTTCCACTCCCCCCAAGCATGGCTGGAACTATATAACAGCAGGAGAGCACGGCGGACAACCGCGGTGCTCTCCCATTTTCTCATTTTTATTCTTTTAGCAAGAATAACTGCTTGGTTATGCTAAATAATATCAGAAGTTAAATTAAATCTATCAATATTTATTGAATAACCGCGAACATGGAGCTGATGGCATCAACACTGCCGTTGATGGCGGTGTAGATGCAACTCAGCAGACCGATGAAGATGATGCCCAGCACACACAGGATGAGGCCGGCACGCTCGGTCCAATGGCTCTTGAAGGTGGGAATCACGCAATCATCCTGGCGGATGAACATCGCCTTGACCACCAGCAAGTAGTAATACAGGGAGATGATGGTGTTGACCAGCGCGATGAGCACCAGTGCATAGATGGCCACCGATCCCTGATGGCAAGCGCCCACAAAGATGAAGAACTTGCTGAAGAAGCCCGCAAACGGCGGAATACCACCCAGCGAGAACATGGCAAGCATCATCGTGAAGGCGAGCCAGGGGTTGGTCTTGAACAGGCCGTTGTAGTCGTCCATGGTGACACGACCCGTCTGGCGCTCAATGGCAGCAATCACGCCAAAGGCGGCGAGGTTGCTGAAGATGTAGACCAGCACATAGTAAATCATCGAGCTCATGCCCATCACGTTGACGGCAATCACGCCAAGCATGATATAGCCAGCCTGGGAAATCGACGAGAACGCCAGGAAGCGCTTGAGGTTGCGCTGACGCATGGCGAACAGGTTACCCAGCGTGATGGTCAGGATGATCACGGCATAGAGCATCCACTCCCACACCTGGCTGTAGGCCGAGCCGAACACCTGTACCAGAATCACCAGGAACGAGAAGGCGGCAGCGCCCTTGCTGATGACCGACAGGTAGCTCGTCACTGCCGTGGGAGCACCCTGGTAAACGTCGGCCGTCCACAGGTGGAAGGGCACAAGCGAGAGCTTGAAGCCCACACCAGCGAGGACAAAGGCCAGCGATGCGATCAACAGTGCCGAACGGTTGCCGATGAGCGCCGTAGCTATGTCCTTGAAGTAGAGCGAACCGCTCATACCATACACAAACGAGATGCCCAGCAAGAAAATCGCCGACGAGAAGATCGCCGTGAAGATGTACTTGGCAGCAGCCTCGTGGGACTCATAGTAGCGTTTCTCGAAGGCCGCCAGCGCAGCGATAGGCAGCGAAGCGGTCTCCAGACCGATGACAAACAGCAGGAAGTGGCGCGCCGAGATCATGAGGAACATGCCCAGCAGCGTCAACAGAATCAACTCATAGAACTCGCCGCGGCGAACGCTAACAAAGTCGCTGTTGGTCCACTTCACGGCTTGCAGGAGCACCAGCACGACACCCACGTTGAGGATGTTCTTCATCACCCAAGTTGCCGCATTGGACTCAAACATGCCGCCAAAGGCCTCTCCCACCCCAACCGGGGCACAGAAGCAGTATATCGTGTAGAGCGCCATCATGATGACCGAGAACACGGGCATGTAACGCTGACTGCGCTCAGGCATGAAAGTGTCATAGATGAAAACGAGCAGGAAAACCAGCAACAGGCCTATCTCCTGCGGCATCAACAAGAATTGTGAATAATCCATCATATCTATATCTTAGCTATTTTTATCAGGTTAAACACTTTCATCACATCACACGGGCAGAGCAGCCTGGAGGGCCTTGACTACGGGCTCAAAACTGCTGTTGATGATATTAATAAAGAAGTTGGGGAAGCAACCGATGGCTGCCACTGCAAGAATCAGCGTGGCGGTCGAGAGGCGCTCCTCCCAGCTGGCGTCGGTGAGGGTGCGGTGGTGCTCATCCTGTACCTCGCCAAAGAGCAGCTTGGCGACAACGCGCAGGATATAAACCGCCGTCACAACAATCGAGGTCGTCGCCATGATGGTGAGCACGCGGTGGAAGGTGTCGGTATGCTGGAACGAGCCAAAGAAGATGGTCATCTCGGCAGCGAAACCGCTCAAGCCCGGCAGACCCAGCGATGCCAAACCGGCGATCACATAGCCCACGCCCAAATAGGGCATGATGTGCATCATGCCGCCCATGTCACGGATGTCACGCGTGTGGGTGCGGCCATAGATCATACCGATCAGAGCAAAGAACAGGGCCGTCATCAGACCGTGCGACAGCATCTGCAGCACGGCACCAGTCATCGCCGTGGTGTTGAACATCAGGATGGCAAACAGCACCATACCACAGTGGCTGACGCTGGAATAGGCATTGATGTACTTGAGGTCGGTCTGCACACAGGCACTCAACGCACCATAGACGATGCTGAAGCCCGTCAGCAGCAGGAAGATCCATGCCAGCTCGTTGGCAGCAAACGGCATCAGGTAGATAGCAATGCGGAAACAGCCGTAACCACCCAGCTTCATCAACACACCGGCGTGCAGCATCGACACCGCCGTGGGCGCCGAGGCATGACCGTCGGGCGACCAGGTGTGGAACGGGAACATAGCACCCAGCACACCAAAGCCGACAAACGTCAGCGGGAACAGCACATACTGCCAGCCATGGGGGATGGCATTGTTATGGGCAATGTCGAGGATGTTCATCGTCAAGGGCTGACCCTCGGGAGCCGAGTGGAAGTAGATACCAATCAGGCCGAGCATCAGGAAGGCCGAGCCACCCATGAGCATGAGCGTCAGCTTCATGGCGCTGTAGTTCTTGTTGCCGCTACCCCACACGCCAATCAACAGGTACATGGGAATCAAGGCGACCTCATAGAACATGAACATCGTGAACAGGTCAATCGAGATAAAGAAGCCAAACACACCCGTGGACAACAAGAAGAACCACATGAAGAACTGCCGGGGCAGCGGGTTCATCTTCCACGAGGCGAACACGCCGGCAAACACGATGAAGGCCGACAGCAGGATCATCACCACGCTGACGCCGTCAACGCCGAGCGCCATGTGGATGTTGAACGGCTCATACCACATCACATCGCTGCGCAGGATCATCTCGCTGGTATCGCCAGCGCCGCGGGCTTGCAGGAAGATGCTAACGAGCCACACGGCGAGCACCATCAGCACACTGGCGCCGACAACGGCAACGGTCCTGATGGCCTTGATGCCGCGGTTGCTGCACAGGGCCAGGCCTCCAAGTGTCAACAGAGGCACGATCACAAAGTAAATCAGTATATTATTGAAAATTTCCATTTGATATATCCTTTCTATTTTGTTAGACCGTTGATTTTAGAACATGATACATATCATTGTGATGACGGCGAGCAACAGGGCTCCTATCATGTAGATGAACACATAACCCTGGATAGTACCCGACTGCAAGCGGCGGATGCCGAAGGAGACGTTGTTGGTAACGTCGGCCAGCAGGTTCATGAAGCCGTCGATGATGTGACGGTCGAACCAGGCGATGGGCACACAGATGGCTTGGAAGATCACCTTGTGGGTGATGAACTGGTAGAGCTCGTCCATGTAGAAGCGCTTGTAGCTGGCTTGCCACAGGCCATGCATCGAGTTGGCCAAGCGGTCGGGCAAGGAATTCTCCTTGTAGTACATAGCCGTGGCCAGACCGATGCCCACAAGGGCGACAGCGACACTAGAGCCAGCAACAGTCCAGTTGATAGCAGTGTGCAATGCCTTGCCGTCCCAGGTTACCAGGTCGCTGAAGGGTGCCCAACCGGCAACACACGAGATGGCAGCCAGGATAATCAATGGCAGCGTCATCGTCCAGGGCTGATCCTTGGGAGCGTGATGCTCATCATGAACCTCATGTTTCTTCCAAAAGAAGATAAGGTAATAGATGCGGAACATGTAGAAAGCGGTCATGCAAGCCACCATCGACATCCACAGGCCCCAACCCAGGCCGCGCTCATAGGCAGCGACGAGAATCTCATCCTTACTGAAGAAGCCGGCAAACGGGGGAATGCCCGCGATGGCCAGACAGCCAATCAAGAAGCAGATGCTGGTGATGGGCATGTACTTGTGCAGGCCGTGCATCTTGTCGTTCTCATTGCTGTGAACGGCATGGATAATGGCACCAGCGCACAGGAAGAGCAGCGCCTTGAACATGGCGTGGGTGAACAGATGGAACATCGAGGCCATGTAGCCCAAGCCGTAGCCCTCGTGAATCTCGATGAGCGAGTTGTTATTGGAGCTAACGGCGAGTGAGGTCATCATGAAGGCAATCTGTGAGATGGTCGAGAAGGCCAGCGCACGCTTGATGTCACTCTGGGTGCAAGCAATGGCGGCGGCATAGAAGGCCGTGAAGGCGCCAACGACCAGGATGATGTTCATCGCACCCTGCACGAGCACATAGAGCGGGAACAACCTTGCCACCAGGAACACACCAGCCACAACCATCGTGGCGGCATGAATCAGAGCTGACACGGGGGTGGGACCCTCCATGGCGTCGGGCAGCCAGATGTGCAACGGGTACATTGCACTCTTGCCGGCACCGCCAATAAAGATGAACGTCAACGCCCAGGCCATTACCGAGCAGCCCATGAAGGTTGCGCCCCCGGCTGTGCTGATGGCACTCTGGGCCGTATCGAGGCTACCCGACATCGTGGGACCGAACACCAGCTTGTCGAAGTCGAACGTGCCGGTGTAATAGCTCAGAATCATGATACCCAACAGGAAGAACAGGTCGGCCAGACGGGTCACGATAAAAGCCTTCTTGTTGGCATGGTTGGCGGCAGGGGTCGAGTAATAGAAACCGATAAGCAGGTAGGACGACAGACCCACCATCTCAAAGAATACGAAAATCTGGAAAATGTTGGTAGCCACCACCAGTCCCAGCATCGAGAAGGTGAACAAGGCCAGGAAGGCATAGTAACGCTGGAATCCCTTCTCGGCGTTGCCGTCATGGTCGCTCATGTACCCGAGGCTGTAGAGGTGCACCATCAACGATACCGTGGTGATGACCACGAGCATCATTGCGGCGATGGGGTCAACAAGGACACCCATGCGCACGACCAGCGTGTCGGTAAACGACAACCAGGCGGGATTGGCCACGACGACAGCCTGGCGAACGCCGTCCACCATCTGTCCCTGGCCGCTGCCAAAGAAGTAGGTCAACGCCACGCCATAGGCAAGTACAGTGTCGACCAGCATGGCCAGCACACCAATCACACCCGTGATTTTTCTACCCATTTTCACCCCGGCGAGTCCCAGGAACAGGAACATCAACAGGGGTAATGCTACAACTATAATTGCTAAACTCAGTGGCATAATCGTTAGAATTTCAGTTTAGTGATTTGGTTGATGTCCACGTTCTTGGCAATGCGGAACACATTGATGATGATGGCAAGGGCAAGGGCCGTCTCGGCTGCCGCGATGGCAATCGCAAACAGCGAGAAGAACATGCCGTCCATCTGACCCGGGAACAGGTAACGGTTAAACAACACAAAGTTGATATCGACCGAGTTGAGCATCAGCTCCAGCGAGATCATGATGGCAATCATGTTCTTGCGGGTAATGAAGCCATAAACGCCACAGCCAAACATGACGAGGCTGGGAATGAGATACATAAACAGTGTCAAATCCATAATCTTCTAATCACGTTTGTTTAGCGGCGACGGGCGATAACCACACCACCGATGATACAAGCCAATAACAACACACTGATGGCCTCAAAAGGCAACAGATAGCCAAACTTGTCGGTACTCAACAGGAATTGGCCTATCTTTTCCATATTGATGTCCACCCCGCTGCTGAGCAGTCGCCCACCGAAGCCAGCATAGCTGAACAGGCCGTAACCGCACACGGCTACACCCGCCAGCGCGGCCGTCAGTCCCAGCCAGCGGCGATGGTTGGCCAGCGCATCGGCGTCCTTGCCGGGGTGTTGTGTGAGCATGATGGCGAACACAAACAGCACCATGATACCACCGGCATAGACGGCAATCTGTACCGCTCCCAGGAACTGATAGTCCATCTGGAAGTAGATGATGGCTGTGGCAAAAAGCACAAACAGCAGATAAGTTGCCGAGCGCAGGATCTTGCGCGTGGTGACCGTCAACACCGAGAACACGATGATGGCGATGGCAACGATAAAGTACAAAATGATGTTACCTACTGATTCCATTATTGTTCTTTGTTTTCTTTAGGTTCTTCTACTTTAGTGTCGGCAGCGGGAGCCGCGGGCTTGGCGGCAGGTGCGGGAGCGGGAGCGTCGTCCTTCTCGGGCAGATAATTGAGCTGCTTGACAAGCTTCTCGCGAGTGAACACTGCTTGCTCAAAGTCGTTGCTGAACTTGATGGCACTGGTGGGACACACCTGCACGCACAATCCACAGAAGGTGCAGCTGCCCAAGTCATACATGTACTTGTCGAGCTTCATTTTCTTCTTGCCGTCGGGCAATTCGACCATGCGCTTGGTGATGCTGATGGTCTGGTTAGGGCAGTTGCGCTCACAGCTACCGCACGCGATACACTTGTGCCCGCCGTTCTCATCATAGATGAATTCAAGCGTGGCACGGAACCGCTCGGGTATGTCCAGTGTAGCGCGATTCTCGGGATATTGCTCTGTCACCTTGGGAGTCACCAGTTCCTTGCCGGTCACCGCCATGCCCTTAATCAGGCTGAAAAAGCCTTTAAAGATTGAGACGAAATACTCCTTAATGCTCATATTTCTTGTTTTTTTTCTTGTTTTCGTTACATTTAGCGTTAGCGCTCCACTTGGCCGCCCAGGATGTCGAGCAGCTCGGTGGTGATGCCCTGTTGACGCAGTTTATTGTACTCCAGCTGCAACTCATCAAGCAATTCCTTGGCGTTGTCGCTCGCCGCCTGCATGGCCATCACACGTGCGCTCTGCTCGCTTGCGGCGCTCTGGATGAACACATCCTGCAGCATCGACTTGATGTGCAGCGGCAGCACGGTGTTAAAGATGGTGTTGGCGTCGGGCTCAAACAGGCAGGGGCTATTGGCTGCGCGCGGGTCAACATTATCGGCCAGGCCCTGATAGCTCACGGGCAGCAACTGCTCGCGGGTGAACACCTGCTTGCCCGTCGAGATGAAGTGCATGTAGAGCATCTCGACACGGTCAAAGGTATGCTCCAGGAAGCGCGTCTTCATCAAGTCGGTAAAGGCATACAGTTCCTCGCTGTTGCTGCGGGTGTTAAGGGCCACACGCTCCATCGCGATGTCCTTGCCGGTGATTTTCTCAACGGCCTTGGTCATCTTCTTGCCCACAGGCACGATGGTGATGCCCACCTGCTGACCATACTGCTTGCGCACATCCTCGATGCTGGCAAGCAACTGCTTGAAAATATTGACGTTAAAGCCGCCGCACAAGCCATCGTCGCTACCGAACACCACGAGTGCCACACGACCCACTTCACGCTCGGCGATAAGCGGGGAGTCAAACTGCTGGTCGGTCACCAGCAGGTGGCTGATGACGTGTTGCACCATGTGGCGGTAGGGAGACAGCCGCTGCAGCTGGCCGGTGGCCTTACGCATCTTGGACGACGAGATCATCTTCATGGCACTTGTCGTCTTCTGGGTAGAGGCTACCGACCCTATTCGCGTCTTGAGTTCTCTTAATGTTGACATCTTGCGAACTTAAATGATTGCTGGATTAACTGGCGGCAACGTCGGCATATCGCGCCGAGATCTGGGCAGCGGCAGCCTTGAGCTTGGACATGACCTCATCGTCAATCTTGCCCTCGCGCAGCACGTCGAGCACGTCGCTCTGGTGCTTGCCACGCAGGTACTCAATGAACAGTTTCTCAAACTCGCCCACCTTGTCCAGGGGCACGTCACGCAACAGGCCGTTAACGCCACAGTAGATGATGGCCACCTGCTCCTCGACCTGCATCGGGGTGTACTGGGGCTGCACGAGCAGGCGCTCGTTCTTGCGGCCCGTGTCGATGGTGCGCGCGGTAACGGGGTCGATGTCGCCACCAAACTTGGTGAACGCCTCGAGCTCGCGATACTGTGCCTGGGCGATCTTGAGGGTACCGGCAACCTTCTTCATGCACTTGATCTGGGCGTTACCACCCACACGCGATACCGAGATACCCACGTTCACGGCCGGGCGGATTCCCGAGTTGAACAGGGCCGACTCCAGATAGATCTGACCGTCGGTAATCGAAATCACGTTGGTGGGGATATAGGCGCTCACGTCGCCGGCCTGGGTCTCGATGATGGGCAGTGCCGTCAATGAGCCGCCACCCTTGACGATGGGCTTGAGAGGCTCGGGCAGGTCGTTCATCACGCTGGCCACGGCCTGGTTCTCATTGATCTTGGCAGCACGCTCGAGCAAGCGGCTGTGCAGGTAGAAGATGTCGCCAGGATAAGCCTCGCGGCCCGAGGGGCGCTTGAGGATCAGCGAGATCTCACGATAGGCCACAGCATGCTTGGACAGGTCGTCATAGATGACCAGGGCATCACGGCCGGTGTCACGGAAGTACTCGCCGATGGCGGCACCGGCAAAGGGTGCATAGTAGCGCATCGAGGCCGAGTCGGCTGCCGTGGCGGCAACGATAATGGTATAGGGCAACGCGCCGCTCTCCTCGAGTTTGTTGACCAGCGCTGCCACGGTCGACGCCTTCTGTCCGATGGCGACATAGATGCAATATACCGGCTTGCCGGCCTCATAGCCCGCACGCTGGTTGATGATGGTGTCCACCGCGATGGCGGTCTTGCCGATCTGGCGGTCACCGATGATAAGTTCACGCTGGCCGCGGCCGATGGGAATCATCGAGTCGATGGCCTTGAGACCCGTCTGCAGCGGCTGGTTCACCGGCTGGCGGAAGATGACGCCGGGAGCCTTGCGCTCCAGCGGCAGGCGCAACTTCTTGCCCTCGATGTTTCCCTTGCCGTCGATGGGCTTGGCCAGCACGTTGATCACGCGGCCCAGCAAGCCCTCACCCACCTCGATGGAGGCGATTTCACCCGTGCGGCGAACCTTCATGTTCTCGGTCACGGTGTCCACCTCATCGAGCAGGATGATGCCCACGTCACTTTCCTCCAGGTTCATGGCAACGCCGGTCACGCCGTTCTCGAACTGCACCAGTTCGTTGGCCTCGACATTGTGCAGGCCATAGGCATGAGCCACACCGTCGCCCACCTCCAGGACGGTACCTTCTTCCTCAAAGGCCACCTGACGCTTGGCGATATCCTCGACGAGTTGCTGTTTCAGTATATCAGATATTTCACTGGGATTAATCATCTCTAGAAAAATTCAGTTATTTCTTTTGCAATTGTAATCGCAATTCATTCAATTCTCTCTTTACCGACGCGTCGAGCACCAGTCCGTTGATCTTGACGGTGAACCCGCCTATCAATTCCGGGTCGATGACCTGCTCGATCTCGAGCTCCATCGCTCCCAGGCGGCGCTTGACGATGTCGATAATGGCATTGACCTCGGCCTCGGGCATGGGGACTGCCGTGGTGATGACCACGTGGGCAATCTCGTGGGCCTCGCGGTACAGGTCGACGTATGCGAGGGAAATCTTCTGCAAGTACTCGGCGCGGTTGTTGCGCACGCACAGCAGCAGGAACTTGTCGAGCGAGCTGCCGGGCTTGCCGCCCACGAGCTTGAGCATGAAGGCCCCCTTGGCCTCGTCAGAGATTTCGGGGTTGAGCACCGCGCGCTTGAGTTCGTCGATAGCGGTGTAGCGGAAACTGAGCGTCTTCAGGAGTTCATAGATCTCCTGGGCGTCACCGTTCTCGACGGCGTACTTGTAGAGCGCTTTAGCGTATCGGCGTGGAATCAGTCCGTCACTCATATCGCGTTAGTTTTTAGCCTCAACCTCACTCAGATATTGGTCAACAAGCGCCCGCTGGGCATCGTCACTGGCAATATTGCGGCGGATCACCTTCTCGGCAATCTGCAGTGCCAGGTCGCCCACCTCGGCGCGCAGTTTCTTCTCGGCCTCCTTGCGGGACTGCTCCAGGGAAACCTGAGCAGCCTCGCTGACCTTCTTGGCCTCGACAGCGGCCTCGCCACGGGCGTTCTCGATGAGCTCGTTGCGCATCTTTGACGCCTCGCGCAGGATTTCGGCCTGCTCGTTGCGGGCTTGGGCTATCAGCTTGTCGGCCTCGGCCTTGGCATTGTCCAGGTGAGACTTGGCCTCTTGTGCATAGGCCACACCCTTGTCAATGAGGTCGGCACGCTCCTCCATCGACTTGATGATGAAGGGCCAGGCCCACTTGGCAAGGATGACGTACAGGCACAGGAATGCCACGAACATCCAGAACACCAAGCCGAATTCAGGCGTGAAAAGTTCCATCTGAGCCTTGAATAATTACATGATAATAGCGAGCACACACACGATCAGGGCAAGGAAGGCAACACCCTCGATCAGGGCGGCGATCACGATCATGTTGCTACGGATGTCGCCGGTAGACTCGGGCTGGCGTGCGATAGCCTCCATGGCACTGCCACCAATCCTACCAATACCGATACCTGCTGCGATTGCTGCGATACCTGCTCCAATAGCTGCGCCAAGGTTGGCCATTGCTTCTAATAAAATCATTCCTAACATAATCTTAAAGTTTTTTAGTTGTTAATATTTTTTGTTTGTTGTTTTCTTACTGTTATTATTGTCTAGGCCTCGTTGTGATGGGGCTCAACGAGTGCCATCGAGATGAAGATGGTGCTCAAGATAGTGAACACATAGGCCTGGATGAAGCTCACCAGCACGTCAAGCAAGAGCATGAACAGGGTGAAAGCCACCGAGAAGATGCTCGTGCCCACGCCCACACCGACACCAAACAGGTTGGTGAAGATGAAGATGAGCAACACCAGCACGAGGACCACCATGTGGCCGCTCATCATGTTGGCAAACAGTCGGACCATCAGGGCCAACGGCTTGGTGAACATGCCCAGCACCTCGATGAGCTGCATCATGGGGACAGGGCACTTGAGGGCCATGGGCACCTCGGGCCAGAAGATTTCCTTCCAGTACTCGCGCGTGCCGCTGAAGGTGGTAATCAGGAACGTCAACAAGGCGAGCACCAGTGTCACGGCGATGTTGCCCGTCAGGTTAGCGCCACCAGGGAAGATGACGATCAGTCCCAGCAGGTTCATCGTCAGGATGAAGAAGAACGCGGTCAGCAGGTAGGGCGCATACTTGGGCGCATGCTTGCCCAGGATGGGACGGACGGTGTCGCCATAGACGAAGTCCACCACCAGTTCCAGGAAGCCCTTGGCCCCACGTGGCGCTTTCATGCCGTTGCGCACATACCAGCGCTTGAGAGCCATGACCATCCATATCACGAGCAGCGCCGCGATGAAGAGGCCAGCCACATTCTTGGTGATAGAGAAGTCCCAGGGACGCACCTCGGAGCCGTCTTCCATGACTTGCACGACCTTGCCGTGATGCTCCTCGCTGGTCGAGATCTTGAATCCGTCATAGGTCTCGCCACCAGTGATGCGGTTGCTCATGAAACAGTGCAGGCCATCCTGACCCCACACGATGATGGGCAGGGGGATGCGCATGCTGTGATTGAACGGCACCTCCCAGCCGTAAGCGTCACCCAGGTGTTCAAAGATGGTCTCCTTGGGATTCAGCTCGCTGGCATGACCATGAGCGCGATGCTGAGCGGTGCTATAGTAGCCCCACCCCATCAGCGCCACAATCACGAGGGCGACAATCGCAGTTATAATCTTGCTTTTCATTTCTCTGTCAATACAAGCACACCGACACCACATTATCCTTGACATCGGCCACACCGCCATGGATGTCACGCTCCACGGTGCTGCCGCCAGCCACATAGCTCATGCGTCCAGCCTGCAGGGCGGCGATGAGGGCGGCGTGGTTATTGAGCACCTGGAATTGTCCCATGACGCCGGGCAGTGTCACCTGCTCGACTGTGCCTTCAAACTCGATTTGTTCGGCCGATATGATTTTGAGTGTCATGTCTATATTATTATATATAATGTATATCAACTAAACGACGCGTTTTTAGCTTTGCTCAAGCAGCTTCTTGCCCTTGGCGATAGCCTCGTCGATGGTGCCCACGCTCAGGAAGGCCTGCTCGGGCAGGTCGTCGACCTCGCCGTCGAGGATCATCTTGAAGCCGCGGATGGTCTCGGCCAGCGGCACCATCACACCGGGCAGACCGGTGAACTGCTCGGCCACAAAGAAGGGCTGCGACAGGAATCGCTGGGCACGACGGGCACGCGACACGACGAGCTTATCCTCGTCGCTTAATTCCTCGACACCCAGGATGGCGATGATGTCCTGCAGCTCATTGTACTTCTGCAACAGGTGGATGACGCGCTGGGCGACATCATAATGCTCCTCACCGATGATGTTCGGGTCCATGATGCGAGAGGTTGATGCCAGGGGGTCAACGGCCGGGTAGATACCCAGCTCGGCGATCTTGCGGCTCAACACACAGGTGGCATCCAGGAAGTTGAACGTCGTGGCGGGAGCCGGGTCGGTCAAGTCGTCTGCAGGCACATACACAGCCTGTACCGAGGTGATCGAACCCGTCTTGGTCGAGGTGATGCGCTCCTGCAGCTTACCCATCTCACTGGCCAGCGTGGGCTGGTAACCCACAGCCGAGGGCATGCGGCCCAACAGTGCCGACACCTCACTACCTGCCTGGGTGAAACGGAAGATGTTATCCATGAACAGCAGGATGTCCTTACCGCCACCGTCCTGGTCGCGGAACTGCTCGGCCACGGTCAAGCCCGACAGTGCCACGCGCAGGCGGGCACCGGGAGGTTCATTCATCTGGCCGAAAACGAGGGTTGCCTGGGAACTGGCGACGGCTTTCATGTCGACGTCCTTGAGGTTCCACTCGCCCTTCTCGAGACCCTGCTTGAACTTGTCACCATAGTTGATAACGCCACTCTCGATCATCTCGCGCAGCAGGTCGTTACCCTCACGGGTGCGCTCACCAACGCCGGTGAATACCGAGAAGCCGTTGTGGCCGTGGGCGATGTTGTGAATCAGCTCCATGATGAGCACCGTCTTGCCCACACCGGCGCCACCGAACAGACCGATCTTACCACCCTTGCTGAAGGGCTCGATCAGGTCGATGACCTTGATACCCGTGTACAGGATTTCCTGCGAGATCGACAGGTCGCTGAAGGGAGGAGCGGGTTGATGAATGGCTCGACGTGAACCTTCCTTCAACGGCTGCAAGTGGTCGATGCTCTGACCAATCACGTTGAGCAGACGACCCTTGATCTGGTCACCAGTGGGGACACTGATGGGCTGGCCCAACGACTTCACACGCGCTCCGCGCTTCAAGCCATCGGTGCTGTCCATAGCGACGCAGCGCACGGTGTTCTCACCCACGTGCTGCTCCACCTCCAGAATGAGTTCGCTGCCATCGGGACGCTGCACCGACAACGCCGTGTAGATGGGGGGACGCGATGCGCCCTCGCTCTCAAACGCGATATCGACAACAGGTCCGATAACTTGGGTTATTTTTCCAAAATTTTCAGCCATAATACAATTATTGACTTTTAATGGTATGAGTTTGAATATGTTATTTTGTTAATGTCTCACGATTTCTCTCGGGGCACGTCATCATGCGCCGAAGTACCATCCCTGGGTCACGATAATGGCCATAACAACCAGATTGACCAGGCCGATGGGCATCAGGTAGCGCCACTCCAGAGCCAGCATCTGGTCGATGCGCACGCGCGGGAACGACCAGCGGATCCAGAAGAAAATGAACGTGATGAAGAAGGCCTTGCCCAGGAACCACACCACACTGGGGATGTAGTCCATCACGGTGTTGAAGCCTTCCCAGCCGGGAATGTGCAGGGGCATCCAGCCGCCCAGGAAGAGCAACGTGGCGATACCCGACACAATGAACAGGTTGAGGTACTCGGCCAGATAGAAGAAGCCGAAGTGGATACCCGAATACTCGGTGTGGTAACCGGCGGTCAACTCGTGCTCGGCCTCGGGCAGGTCAAACGGGCCACGGTTGTTCTCGGCATTGGCGGCGATCATATATATAATGAACGCGAGGATGGCAGGCAGGTGGCCCTTGAAGAGGAACCAGCCGTCGGCCTGAGCCTCGACGATGCCCGTGATCGACATGGTGCCGGCCAGGCACACGATCGTCAAGATGGAAATGCCGCACGACAACTCATAACTGATCATCTGGGCACCACTGCGCATAGCGCCGATGAGGGTGTACTTGCTATTACTTGACCAACCGGCGAGCAGGATGCCCAGCACGCCGATCGACGATACAGCGATGATAAAGAAGACACCGATGTTCATGTCAACGATCTGCAGGCCCTTACCCCAGGGCAGGCAGGCGAAGGTGAGCATCGAGGCGATGAGCACCAGATAGGGTGCCAACTTGAAGAGGAACTTGTCGGTATTCCACAGGGTGATGAGCTCCTTCTGCAGGATCTTGATCACGTCGGCAAACACCTGCAGCAAGCCCCACTTGCCCACACGCATCGGGCCCAGTCGGCACTGGATCCAGCCGCACACCTTGCGCTCGTAGAAGATGTAGAACATAGCGATGAGCGAGTAAGCCACCAGCAGTCCCACTGCCACCAGCACACACTCTACAGTGGTGGTCAACCATGACGGCATAAAGCCGTTCATCCAGTTATCCAACCAATTGGTGACTGTTGCAAAGTCAAACATATCTTTTCTCGTTGTTAAGTGTTTCTTGTTCTGTGTCTGTTATACTCGTTAGCGGTCGATGTCGGGGATGACAAAGTCGAGCGACGCCGTGATGGTGATCAGGTCGGCAATCATGTTATCCTTGCAGGTCAGATCCACCACACCGATCAGGTTGAAGCACGGCGACTGGAAGTGCACGCGCACGGGCTTGGTGCCGCCGTCACTCTCAATATACACGCCAAAGGCGCCACGGCTGGCCTCTACCTGCTGGTACCAGTGGCCAGCGGGCAATTTCATCACCTTAGGCACCTTGGGGGCGCAATACTCGCCCTGGATGCCCTCGGCCTCGAGTTTATCGCAGGCCTGGCGCAGGATCTTGATGCACTGCTCCATCTCGCGCATGCGCACCATGTAGCGGTCCATCGAGTCACCGTTTTCAAGCACGATCTCGTCAAAGTCAAACTCATTATACAATGAGTAGGGGTTGGTCTTGCGCACGTCACACGCCCAGCCGCTGGCGCGGCCCGAGGGGCCCGTGATGTCATAGGCGATAGCGTCCTCACGCGAGAGGATACCCACGCCCGTCATGCGGTTCACGGCGATAACGTTGCCCGTGAAGAGCTGATGATACTCCTTGAGGTTCTTCTCGATGACGTCACAGGCGTGGCGCACGTCCTTAATGAAATCCTGGTGCACGTCGGCAACCACGCCGCCAATGGTGCTGTAGCTCATCGACATGCGGGCGCCGCAGGTGCGGTCAAAGATATCATAAATCAATTCGCGCTCACGGAAACCATAGAAGAACGCCGTTGTGGCACCCTGATCCATCGTCAAGCAACCATAGCTCAACAGGTGGGAGGACAAACGCATCAGCTCGTCCATCATCAGGCGGATGAGCTCGGCGCGGCGCGGCACCTCAAGGCCGAGGGCCTTCTCGACGCACATGCACATGCAGTGGCGGTTGATGTGGGCTGCCATGTAGTCCATGCGCTCGGTGTAGAGCAGCATCTGGGGATAAGTCAGGTTTTCACACATCTTCTCTATACCGCGATGGATGTAACCGCTCACGACGTCCACCTTCTTGATGATCTCGCCGTCCAGACTGGCACGATAGCGCATCACGCCATGGGTTGACGGGTGCTGGGGACCCACGTTGATGACATACTCATCGTCCTCAAACACCTTGCCATCCACCTTCTTGACCTTACCGTTCTCGTCCTCGACCCAGCGGCAGGTGTAGTCCTCGTTGGTCTCATCATCGAGACGCAGGGGGTTGCTCGCGGGATCATAATCCTTGCGCAGGGGGTATCCCACCCAGTCGTTGCGCAGGAACATGCGACGCATGTCGGGGTGACCGATGAACACGATGCCATAGAAGTCATAGACCTCGCGCTCCTGGAAGTTGGCCACGGGCCACAGGTCAACAACCGAGTGCAGACGCGGATTCTCGCGGTCGGCACAGGTCACCTTGACGTGGAGCAGCTCGTGGGTGCTCGTGTTGGTCAGGTAATAAACACAGCCAAACGCTTCGGTCCAATCCATGCCGACCACGGCACTGAGCACGTCATAGTGCAACTGGTCCTTCAAAGCGGTGGCCAGGTCATGCCACTGGGCGTCGGCGACGGTCACCAGCGCAAATTCGCCGGTGGTATCGACCTGGGCCTGGGGGCACAACTGTGTGATTTTGTTCTCTATATCTGCCATATTTCAATGGATTTTATCGGGTTTATTTGGTTTGCTCCTTCAATGCTGAGCCATCATACTTGAGTTCGAGCTTCTCCTTGCGGTTCACGCCGCCAAAGTACTTCTGCACCTTGATCTTGCGCTGCAACTGCATCAGGGCATAGAAGAATGCCTCGGGACGCGGCGGGCAACCGGGCAGATAGACGTCCACGGGGATAATCTCGTCAACGCCCTTGACCACGCAGTAACTGTTCTTGAACGGGCCGCCGCTGACGGTGCACGAGCCGCACGCGATGACATACTTGGGCTCGGCCATCTGCTCATACAGGCGCTTCAGGGCCGGGGCCATGCGGTAGTTGATGGTGCCCTGGCACATGATGTAGTCGGCCTGGCGGGGGCTGTTGCGCGCCACCTCAAAGCCGTAGCGGGCCATGTCGTAGCGGGCAGCACCCAGGCACATAAACTCGATAGCGCAGCAACTGGTGCCGAAGCACAGCGGCCACAGCGAGTTGCTCACGCCCCAGTTCATCAACTGGTCCAACTTGCCAACGATGATGTTGGTGCCGCCGGCACGCAGTTGCTCCACCAGATTGTCGATATACTCGTTATCCTTGAAGTCCTCATGCTTCATCGACTTGATTTTCACTTCCATCTCAACGCTCCTTTCTTCCAGGCGTAAGCCAGACCTAAAACCAGAATAACAAGGAATGTACCCACGGCGAGCAGTGCCTGGCTACCGATGTTCTTGCAGATGGTTGCCCAGGGGAACAGGAAGACCGTCTCGACGTCAAACATCAGGAACAGGATGGCGAACAGATAGTAACCCACGTGATACTGGGCCATCGAGTCGCCACGGGTCGGGATACCGCACTCGAAGGGCTCACCCTTCTTCTTTGTGTAGCTGCGCGGGCCAATGAGCCACGCAATAACCAGGGCCCCGACTACCAGCAACACACCGGTCAATGCCGCTGTGATGGCGAGAGTCGTGCTCTGTACTCCGAAAATTGATAAATCCATAAAAGAAGTTCTATCTATTGTTTGTTTTAATTTTTGGCGGGTTAATTCAATACAAAATACACCAAAGCACCTGCCGCACAATAACTTAGCACTCACGGGTGTAAGCAATTGCCGCAGCGACGCTCTCAAATGCGGTGCAAATTTACACAATTTTTATTAAACAGGCAACCTTTTGCACCCCTATTTTCGTTAGTTGTGAACAAGTCAAGTTACAATCTATAACATTAACCATATTCTAAAAATGTAGGCCCAACATAGTGCATCGGGGCAAAGGTTCACATCAGCCCGACGCTACCCATTACACCAATTCAAATAAACATGGACAACGAACGTAAAAAATGATTCGTGTAACCCGCTAATCAGTCGAGCTACACGAATCATTTTTTAAAAAGTCCATTTGCCCCACGGGAGGGGCTAATGCAGCAGCATTACAAAGTAATAAGATAGACGTTGCGTGCACCCACTACATGACCAGTGCCAGGCGCAGGCCCACGTTCACATTCCCCAGCATGTAGCTGGCATGCTCCATGCGGCAGGTCACTCGACACATCCTGAAGGCCTGATTCCAGCTGCCACCACGATAGATGCGGGCGGTACCTGTCGCCGGTCCCGTGGGATTGACCACGGCGTCGGCACTGTAGAGGCCATACCAGTCGGACACCATCTCACTGACATTACCACCCATGTCATACAGGCCCAGCTCATTAGGAGCCTTGCCACCCACGGGATGGGTAGTGTCACCCGAGTTGCCGCCATGCCATGCAACATCATCGACGACACTGCTGCCGGCATACAGGTAACCGTTGCCCTTATTGCCGCCACGGGCCGCAAATTCCCACTCGGCCTCGGTGAGCAGGCGGAAGGTCTTACCTGTCTTCTGGTTGAGCTTGGTGATGAACGACAGGCAGTCGGCATAGGTCACCCTCTCGACAGGACGCTGCAAGTTGCCGGTGAAGTAGCTGGGATTGTTGTTCATCACGGCACGCCACAGCTCTTGAGTAACCTCAGTCTCACCGATGTAGTAGTCATCAAGCGTCACCTGATGGACGGGGCTCTCCCACGGCCTGGCATAGCTGTCACCGTCCATGGCGCCCATGGCAAAGGTGCCACCCTGTACCGGTATCATCTTAAAGGTCACGCTGCCAACAGTAATGTCTATCGGCTCGGCCACATAGGGCAACTCACCCGTCAACAGATAGTCGATCAAGGCTGCAACGTCGCTGATGCCGATTTTGCCGTCACTGTCAATGTCGGCAACCGCACGGTCGATGGACGCATCACCGCTCAGCAAGCCGTCGATCAACGCCGTCACGTCACTGATGCCGACATTACCATCACTGTCCACATCGCCAAGCATCGAACCACCCTGCGCGCTCATCGTTGTCCAACACGCTAACTGCAGGCACACGAGTGCCATCACTCTGATAAGATTATTTCTACACATAGAAAAAATGAATTTTAAAAAGTTATTGCTATCATTGGCTATTGTTAAAGTATTTCGGGCTAACACACCATTGGCTTAAAATGCGGTGCAAAAATATATATTTTCTTGAAAACATGTTTTATAATCTGACATTAAAATATCACAATCTCGAGGCTGGCGACCTTAAAAAAAACTGCTACTCACTGATTCTTGATTCCCATTTCCTTTGTACCTTTGCAGCCGTGAAAAAAATGACGTGCATCTTATCATCGTGCCTGCTGGCAATGGCAGCGACGGCGACGCCCACCGTGGCGCCGACGACTCTGGGCGACACGTTGTCGCTCGACGAGGTGACCGTGACGGCCATCAAGCAGAGTGCCGTCATGCGCACCCAGGCTACGGCCCTGACCGTTCTCTCGCGCCAAGAGGCCGAGCGCAACCAGGTACAGTCGATCAAGTCGGCCGCCAACCTGGTGCCCAACCTGTTCATCCCCGATTACGGCAGCAGGATGACATCGACGGTGTATGTGCGCGGCATCGGCACCCGCATCGACCAGCCCGCCGTGGGCTTGACCATCGACAATGTGCCCGTGATGACCAAGGAGAACTATGACTTCGACCTGATCGACATCTCTCGCATGGAAATGCTGCGCGGCCCGCAGAACACCCTGTATGGCCGCAACACGCTGGGCGGTGTGATGAACATCTACACCCTGTCGCCTCTCAACTACCAGGGCACGCGCGCCGTCGTCGAGGGTGCCAGCCACGGCACGTGGCGCGTGGGAGCGAGCCACTACAGTCTGCTGAGCGACGAAATTGGCCTGGCGGTTTCGACCCAGTACAATTCAACAAGGGGCGAGTTCACCAACCGCTATAACGGCAAGCGCTGCGACTGGGAGCGCATGTTCAGCGCCCGCGCCAAGCTCGAGTGGCGCAACCCGGACGGCTGGTATGTGGGCAACGTGGCCTCGGTGACGGTAAGTCGCCAGGGCGGCTACCCCTATGAGTGGGTCGAGACAGGCGAGGTGGCCTATAACGACACCTGTTTCTACCGCCGAACGGCAGTGATGGATGGCCTGACACTGCGCAAGGACTTTGACAACTGGACACTATCAAGCATCACCAGCTACCAGTACCTGGACGACAACATGACGCTGGACCAGGACTTCACGCCTCACGACTACTTCACCCTGACCCAGGCTCGCCGTGAACACGCTGTCACCCAAGACATTATAATACGCAACCACAACCGGCCACAGGGCTACAACTGGCTGGCCGGTGCGAGCGCCTTCTACAGGCGCTACCGCATGGAGGCCCCCGTCAACTTCTACGACTACGGCATTGCACAACTCATCGAGCGGCATGCCAACGAGGCCCTGCCCGAGTACCCCATCACGTGGGACACGCGCAGTTTCTTGTTGGGCAGCTACTTCACCAGCCCCAGTTGGGGTGCCGCCCTGTATCACGAGTCCCATTACAACTGGGGGCAGTGGACACTGTCGGCCGGCATTCGCATCGACTATGAGCACGCTCGGCTCAACTACCACAGCGAGGCCCACACGGGCTACAGCATCCTCATTGCTGCCACCGGACAGACCTTTTCACACGAGCTCATCGACATCGACGACCGGGGCACTCTGGACAAGGACTTCTTTGAGGTCATGCCCAGCGTGAGCCTCACGTGGCACCCATGGCCCGGCAAGAACCACACCGTCTACCTGGCTGCCTCGCGCGGCAGCAAGGCCGGAGGCTTCAACACACAGATGTTCAGCGACGTGCTGCAACAGCGGCTAATGAAGATGATGGGCATCGGCATGCAGTATGACGTGGACAAGATGGTGGGCTACAAACCCGAGAAGGCGTGGAACTACGAGCTGGGCGGACACTTCGAGTGCTGGGATGCTCGGGTGCAGAGCGACATCGACATCTTCTTTATGGACTGCCGCGACCGCCAACTGACCGTGTTCCCGCCAGGAACGACCACAGGCCGCATGATGACCAATGCGGGCAAGACCAACAGCTGGGGCGCCGAGTTTGCCATGATGGTCACTCCCGCCGAGTTGACCCGCTTCAACATCAGTTACGGCTTCACCCATGCCACATTCCGTGACTACAACGACGGCAAGGCCGACCACAGCGGCAAGCGGGTTCCCTATGCCCCGATGCACACCCTGTTTGCTGAGGGCAGCCAGGGTTTCAAGGTGGGTGACGACCCCAATAAACTGCTCACCGTGGCAGCCAACGTGCGTGCCGCCGGCGACATCTACTGGGACGAGGCCAACACGATGCGCCAGCCGCTATATGCCCTGCTGGGCGCATCGGTCACCTGGAAGCAGCAGCATTACAGCCTGCAGCTGTGGGGACACAACCTCACCGGCACCCAGTACAAGACATTCTACTTCGTGTCAATCCAGCACCACTTCCTGCAGCGCGGTCACGGCCGCCAGCTGGGCGCGACCCTTCGCCTGACGTTTTAAAACTTCTTTAACAGGTTGCAGAAAACACTGACAATTGTTTGTACGGTTAAGTAAAATCATATAAATTTGCAGCCACAAAATCATCAAAACAACCTGATAATTAGAATATTACATTTTTATAACAAATTTCAAGACAAGCAACAATGAAGAAATTTTTCTCAATGTTATTCATCGCCACACTGTTAGGCATGGTGTTTACCGCCTGCGGCGATGATGAGCCCGGACAAACTGCTGCCCCAGAAATAACCTATGAAATTCTGGAAGACCAAGCGATTGTCACCGCTAAGGGTCAGGGCGAAGTTTTACTCTACTTAGATGGAGAAAGCACCACTAACCCTACGATCCTGCAACGGAGTTATCAAGATTATGTAGCCGTCTTTACAGCAACTGCTAAAGAAGCCAACCAAAAGATTAGCGAGACTACTACTCTTGAACTGACGATACCAAAGAATGACAAGCTTGCTCGTTTCTCGGTCGAGAGTGAATATCAGAGCGAAACCGACACCCATTTCATGTTTGACATCGACATGGACAAGGACTCGAGCAGCATCTACATGTACAACATCGTGTTCCGCATCGGCGAGGCCACCTCACCCGCAATGACCCTGCTCGTGGACGCCCCCGTGACCGCTGACAAGGACGGTAAGGTCTATACCTATGCCGGCACCGGCATCGTGGCCTACATGATGCGCGGCACCACCTGGATGCCCATGCCCGGCGACGCCTATCTGGTCAACAATCTCACCTGCACGGTCAACACGAGTGCCAAGACCTATGGCATCGCCTTTGACTGCCACGGCGGCCACTTTGCCGAGCAGGGAAAGCTCAAGTGAACACAACGCTGTTTTTAACGACATTTAATATAAAAATGATTACAAATGGTGCAAGAATCGATGCACCATTTGTTTTTTAATATATCTTTGCAGCGGCTAAAAAACAACTAACACGACAAGAGAAAACAATGAAGAAGATCCTGTTACTGATTGCTTCGATCGCGGTGCTGAGCGCCGCTGTATCGTGCAGCGACAACGACGAGCCCAAGCGCGGCGACGGCGTGTTCACGGTAAACACAACGATGATCAACCACATGGTTAACACCATTACTGGCGAGGCCATCGACCTGGCCACGACCCACAACAAGCTCGTTCTTGACACCGTCAAACACACGGCATCGGTCGAGTTGAGCTATAACGACGGCACCGACCACACGGTGAGCATCAAGGGCATTACCGCCACGCCCAAGCGGCTGGGGTTCTACGAGCTCACGGCGACGGCCACTAGCGAGGTGCAAGACTTTAAGGGATATGTCGACTTTAACGAGGGAGCGATACGCTACCGCTACACCACGTCGAGCGGCATCCGCGTCATCTCGACCATCCCCGATGTGTTCTTCCTCAAGACCAAGAACACCATCTCCTATGACGACACGACCCAGACCACCCAGATGGAGAACACCATGTATCAGTTCTCTATCCAGCCCGCCAGCAAGACCGCCACGGTCAAGGTCATGGGCATTGTTCACGCCAAGGACTTGAAGTACTTCAACAACATCACGGCAAGCAGTGTTCCCGTGACGGTCACGCCCAATGGCTACTCCATCAACAGCGAGAATCTCAAGACCATAGCCACCTACCGCAATTATGTCGATAGCACGGGCAGCGTCATCAGCACCACCGACAAGTACCCGTTCAAGACGTTCAACGCCACCATCGACCTGGTGAACGACAGCCTTGACGCCAACTACATGATAGGGGGTAGCGCCACCGTCACGGCAACAGGCCGCACATATCCCGATTATTCAGCCTATTAATTAATCAATTTAACTACTCATTATCAACTATGAAAAAAGTTTTTTCCTACCTGCTCGCCTTGACCGCCATTATGGTCTTTACCGCCTGCAACAATGATGACCCCGTCAACAAGCAGTCATTCTCGGGGACAATCAACAATCGCCTCATCGACGGCAATGAAATCACATTCTCACAGGGAACGGCCAGCGCCGAGGTGGACTATACCAACAAGATCATCAAAATCACGACGTCCTACAAGGACGCAAACGGCGAGACACACAATATAACCACCCCCGAGATGAAGATGTCGCTCGACAAGACGGGGACCAACTACTCGTTCAACAACGCCAACACCAGCTCATTGCTGGAGGGCCTCACGGGTAATTTTGATCTGGCTACAGGTTCATTGTGGTTCCGATTCACCGTTGACGGCGCCACCGTGGTTTCGAGCAACTACTTGCTGTATGCCTATGTCACGACCACTGTCACCAACCCCGACAACAACTTCAACTACAGTCACGAGGCGTCGGCCTACTGGTTCTTGCCCGATGCTACGGGCGAGACCTGCTCGATGCAAATCAGCAACTTCGCGCCCAACATCAACGGCTCGGTGCAGGCTGCCACTATCGAGTACAAGGGCCTGAAGCTCACGCCCACCGCCACTGGCTACACCGTTAGTGCCGCTGAAGTAGAGTCGAGCTACTCGGGCTACTACACGATTACCGACCTAAACTTTGTCCTCGACGGTGATGGACGCATCATCGACGGCTCGTTCAAGTGCGCCGACCTTGACTTCAAGGTTGCTGGCTATATGTTCCCCAGCGCCATTTAACGGACTCACATAGCCGTCACACATCATAACAGAGGGAGCGGGGGCACTCACAACGAGGCGCCCCCGCGCTGTTGATGATGCCCTAGGCGCGTGACACAATAATATTTCACATTTTGCGATACAGATCCTTGCTGAATCAAGGGAAAGAGTAACTTTGCAGTCATTCCACAACAACTAATCACACAACACAATGAAAAAGGTATTCTACTACTATCTTCTTACCATATTGATGAGCGCCACATTTAGCGCATGCGGACACGACGACGAACCCGTAGTCCAGCCCGATGATGATATAGAAACCATCGAACTCGACTTATACAGCCGCACCATCAAGGGTGGCGAGGTGGCGTTCCTGAACAGCAAGGGCTCCATTGCGTTCAATTACACTCGCGGGACCATACGGCTGACCTGCAGCTACAACGATCAAGACGGCCACACCCACACCGTCACGACCGGCGAGATGGGGTTGTCACCTCAAACCGAGACTCTCTACGAATTCAGCGACCCGGCAATGAAGGCCAGCTATGACGGGACCACCTCGAGTGGACTCCTCAACACGGCAACCAGTGTGATCCTGTTCACCTTTAGCAACGATGACGGGAAAGTCGTTGTTACCACCCACCTCCACTTTCCCGCCGCCATGACCCAGGTTCAGAACCTTGATAACGGCTTCATCTACACCAGGCACCGCAAGTCGGACTACCTATTTGCCCCTATCGACCAGGGACACCGATGCGTCCTGCAGATCAACAATTTCATCATCAACACAACCGAGGTGATAGAAGCCGATGTCGTCCAATTCCTGGGCTTACTCATGACCCCGACGCCCGATGGCTACACCATCTCGACCGAACGTGCCCATTCGACCTATGGCGGCGATTATGTCATCACCGACGTCAACATCGTCATCTCGTCGCAGTGCCGGTCCATCTCGGGGTCGTTCAAGTGCAACGGTCACCGCATCGAGATAGCAGCGCCATTTTGACGTCTCAAGCACCGGGGAGGTGGAGCACCAAGCCGCTACAGCACTCGAGATTTCACCTGTCGCTGCGGCTCAACAGCGACCCCCTTGCGGGAAAAGCTAAAAAAAGTATAAAAAATGGCGGTTGTGGACTATGTTGGCAAAAAAATTGCTAACTTTACGGCTTGAAAAATTTCACTGATGGCAACACGCGAGAAATATGACGAGGCTCGGGTGGTTGAGCAACTGCACAACCAGGCGACCTGCAAAGCGGCTTTCGGTAAGGTAATCGAGCACTACAGCTCGCAGCTTTACTGGCAGATACGCCGCATGGTCATTGACCATGACGACGCCAACGACGTGTTGCAGAACACCTTCATGAAGGCCTGGACCAGCATCGACAACTTCCGTGGCGATGCCAAGCTGTCGACGTGGCTCTACAAGATCGCCATTAACGAGTCGATCACGTTTGTCAACAAGAAGAAGGTGATGAACCAGCTCTCGATCGACGACGATGAGAGTTTCCTGGTCAACCAGCTCGAGAGCGACGAGTGGTTTGACGGTGACCAAGCCCAAATCAACTTGCAGAAGGCCATTGCCAGCCTGCCCGAAAAGCAGCGCCTGGTGTTCAACCTGCGCTACTATGACGAGATGAAGTATGACGAGATGAGCGAGATTTTGGGAACCAGCGAGGGGGCCCTGAAGGCGTCTTATCATCATGCCGTAAAAAAAATCGAGCAATTTTTAGGCGAGACCGATTAAACTTTTTTGACATTCTTTAGTCAAATAGGCGTTATGAAACAAGAAGACTCCACAATATTGAATAAATACGGTAAGAATCCGGGATTTAAAGTGCCGGACAATTACTTTGACGATTTCAACAAGCGCATGGCAGCCATGCTGCCCGATGTTGAGATCACTCCCACCGACGTGAAGCCCTCGATGTGGGAACGCGTCAAGCCATATGCCTACCTGGCAGCCATGTTTGCCGGCGTGTGGTGCATGATGTCGGTATTCAGCCACTTCACCGCCGGCACCGACATGAACAGCGTGCGCGCCGTGGCCGAGAAACTGCACGAGGACAAGAGCAATGTCGAGGATTTCATTATGAGTGGCTCGGTGAGCGACTATGACCTCCTCAACTACGAGGACTCGGTTGCCATGAGCAACGATGAGGTGTTGAACAACAACGACTAATTTAAAGAGTTCACAGCGATGAAAAGGTATATTTCCATACTCATTATGGTGCTCGCCATCGCCACGACGATGACGGCACAAAACAATGGACGGTCCAAATTTGCGACCGACATGTACCAGGCCAAGCATGAGATGATTATCGAGCGACTGGGACTGACCCAGACGCAGCAGAGGCAGTTCATGCCGCTATATGAGCAGATGGAGCGCGAGATCTATCAGGTTAACCGCAACGCAAGGGCCCTGGCCGCCGAGGTCGAGAAGAAAAAGAACCCCTCCGACCGCGACTACGAGGTTGCCGCATCGGCTCTGTCCAACACCCGCATCCAGGAAGGAGACATCGAAGCGAAATACTTTGAGAAGTTCTCCAAAATCCTCACCAAGAAACAACTATTCCAGCTCAAGCAGACCGAACGCAAGTTCACCCAAGAGATGATTTCAAAAAAACGCAAAAAATAATTCTGATAATGATTAACCAGTTGAACAGACAAAGCTATTAACTTGATAGATAACCAACAAGTATTAAATCAAGTACTGTGAACAAAATGGCACACGCCAGCAATCCCACAACAATCTACTTTGCTGTGGGATTGTTTTTTCAACTGATTTTATTAATTTTGCGCCCAGTAACCTAAATTTCAACCAATAACAACCTAAAACCTAGAGAATGAAACATTCAAGATTAGTAATGATGGTGCTGGCCGCCCTGGTGTGCCTGGGCATGGCCGCTAACGCACCCAAGGGGACTACCGTTCCCGGTGACCCGATGGCCACTCAGATGTACACGCTGAGCAACGGACTGAAGGTGTTCCTGAGCGTCAATCACCAGAGCCCCCGCATCTCGGCCCACATCGCCGTGCGCACCGGCTCGCGCAATGACCCTGCCGAGACCACCGGTCTGGCCCACTACCTGGAGCACCTGATGTTCAAGGGCACCAAGCAGTTCGGCACGAGCAACTATGACGCCGAGCGCGCCCTGCTCGACACCATCGAGGCCCGCTATGAGCAATACCGCCTGGTCAAGGACCCCGAGCGCCGTCGCGTGCTCTACCACCAGATCGACAGCATCTCGCAGCTGGCCGCCCGGTACAACATCCCCAACGAGTATGACAAGCTGATGGCCGGCATCGGCGGTATCGGCACCAACGCTTATACCAGCACCGACGTCACCTGCTACACCGAGGACATCCCCGCCAACGAGGTAGACCGCTGGGCACGCATCCAGGCCGACCGCTTCCAGAACATGGTCATCCGCGGTTTCCACACCGAGCTCGAGGCCGTGTATGAGGAGTACAACATCGGCATCGCCAACGACCAGTGGAAGCTCTTCGAGGCCATGAACGCCAAGATGTTCCCCACCCACCCCTATGGCACCCAGACGACCATCGGCACGCAGGAACACTTGAAGAACCCCTCGATCACCAACATCAAGAACTACTTCAACAACTACTACTGCCCCAACAACGTGGCCATCTGCATGGCCGGTGACTTTGACCCCGACGAGGTGATCACCATCCTGGAGCGCCACTTCGGCAGTTGGAAGCCCAACAACAACCTGTACCGTCCCGACTTCGCCCCCCTCAAGCCCATCGTGGCTCCCATCGACACTACCGTCATGGGCCAGGAGGCCGAGTTTGTGGCCCTGGGCTGGCGCTTCGGTGCCGGCAACTCGCTGGAGAACGACACCGTTGACGTCATCGCCGAGATGCTCTCCAACGGCACGGCTGGTCTCATCGACCTGAACCTGAACCAACCCATGAAGGTCATGGGCGCAGGCGCCTACAGCGACCAGATGACCGACTACTCGATGCTCATGCTCCTGGGTTATCCCAATGAGGGCCAAAGCCTCGAAGAGGTGCGCGCCCTGATGCTGGGCGAACTGGACAAGTTGCGCAAGGGCCAGTTTGACGACGACCTGCTGGTGAGCGTGGTCAACAACAACAAGTTGAACTACCTGCGCGCCCTGGACAACAACGGCTCGCGCACGCGCCAACTGGTCAATGCCTACATCAACCACGTTGACTGGGCTCAGGAGGTCGGCAAACTCGACCGCATGGCCGGTATGACCAAGGAGCAGATCGTGGCCTTTGCCAACCGCCACCTGCTGGACAACAACTTCGTGTGCGTCTATAAGCGCATGGGCGAGGACACCACCGCCAAGAAGATCGACAAGCCCCAGATCACCCCGATTCCCACCAACCGCGACATGAAGAGCGACTTCGTGAAGAATATCCTCAGCGAGATCGTCGAGCCCATCCAGCCGCAGTTTGTCGACTACAACAAGGAGATGACCGTGGGACAGACCAGCAAGAAGCTGCCGCTGCTCTACAAGCACAACGACCAGGACGACCTGTTCACGTTGACCTACAAGTATGACTTCGGCAACACGGCCGACAACCGCTATGATATCGCGCTGAGCTATCTGGACTTCCTGGGTACCAAGAAGATGAGCGCCACCGAGTTCAAGCAGCGCCTGTACAAGCTGGCCTGCAACATCTCGATGAACGTCAGCGACAACGAGACCTACCTGACCCTGAGCGGACTGAGCGAGAACATGCCCGAGGCCCTCAAGCTTGCTGAGGACCTGATGCAGAACGCACAGGTCGATGAGGAGGCCTACCGCAGCATGGTAGAACTCATCCTCAAGAGCCGCAACGATGCCAAGCAGAACCAGGAGGAGTGCTTCAACCGCCTGAACGAGTACGGCATGTACGGTCCCCGCAACTCCTACACCAACATAATGAGTGCCCAGCAGCTGCGCGACACCAAGCCCGCCGAGCTGCTCGCCCTGGTCAAGGGCCTGCGCGGCATGGAGCACACCGTGATGTATTATGGCCCCATGACCGAGAAGGAATTGAGCAAGTGCCTCAAGAAGGTCCACAAGACCCCCAAGCGCCTGGCCGCTGTGCCCGTGGGCACCCCCTACATGGAGCAGACCACGCCGAGGACCGAAATCCTGCTGGCCCCCTATGAGGCTAAGAACATCTACATGGTGCAGTACCACAACCAGGGCACCCAGTGGGCTCCCGAGCACGCTGCCGTGATCAACCTGTTCAACGAGTACTTTGGCGGCGGCATGAACGGCATCGTCTTCCAGGAGCTGCGCGAGTCGCGCGGCCTGGCCTACTCGGCAGCTGCCTACTACCGCCAGCCTTATGAGAAGGGACATCCCGAGTATGCCATGACCTACATCATCACCCAGAACGACAAGATGATGGACTGCGTGCGCGAGTTTAACAACATCGTGGGCACCATCCCCCAGAGCGAGGCCGCCTTTGCCCTGGCCAAGGAGTCGCTGATGAAGAAGCTGGCCAGCCGCCGCACCGTGCGTGGTGGCGTGCTCAACAGCTACGTCAACGCCAAGCGACTGGGTCTGGACTATGACATCAACTCGGTAGTCTATAACGCCCTGCCCAGCCTCAAGCTGCAGGACATCGTCAACTTTGAGCAGCAGTCCATGGCCAATAAGCCCTACCGTTACCTCATTCTGGGTGACGAGAAGGAGCTCGACATCAAGGGCCTGGAGAAGATCGCTCCCATCCGTCGCTTGACGCTCGAGGAGATCTTCGGCTACTGATCCACGCTCTAGCTGCACAACAACACATCACAACCGAGGCGCGAGGGGGCACTTCACCCCCTTGCGCCTCGGCTTTTCCATGTTTTCCCGCAGCGGGAAGAACTTTCCACCAAAAATCAAACGACCAAATAATCTGATATATCTGGAAATCAGAGCATTCAAGCGATTCATTTGTTTTTAAATAGACGATGTCTGATACTCAGTTGATTAGCTAAATGGCGTGTCCCGTACTGATTTTTCATGATCTAATAAGGTCGTAGACCTTGACAAGGCCAGCGGCCTTGACTTAATTTAGCCCCACGGCGCACAGGCCGTTAGGTCTGTGTGGCGTGGGGTGGACGGGGATGAGATGGACGGGCCTCGACGAGGGCCACCCATTCCAAGCGAATGGATTGCCGCTGCTTTTGGCCCCCTTCAGGGCCAGATTTTGTTGTCGACAGTTTCCCCGGCCACACTGACCGAGGGCGACATCGTCGCGCGCCTGTTCACCCTCTACTCCGATTTGTCGGACAGCCTAAACATCAGATAAAATTACTGTTGTCCAGGGGAAGTTTAGCAGGCTGAAGGCCTGCCCGCCTGACAAAGCAAGCCCCTTCACGCAAAATCACCATTACAGCATTGATATCGAAGTGTTTATGCGGCCTTGGCGTCCCCCCCAGACACCAGTGATTATTTTTATATTTTTTCTGATTTTTAGGCCGTTAGGCCGTTTTTCTAAAAAGTATGCATAGAGTTTTTACACCGCTTGCCATCATGCAATCGATTGCATGATGGCAAATGAGTGATTCTCTTGATTTTGACCTAGAAATTTCGCTGGAAAATGCTTAAATTTGAGCGCTATTCAATTAACCAGGCAACGATATAGCATCAGTTGACCCTCGCAGGAACAGGGCCAACATGATATCTGTATCATTACATTTATTTATTCATTTATTAGAATCATTGTATTGTTATGAAAAAGAATCTCTTCAGATTGAGCTCTCTGCTGGTGCTCGTCGTGCTGTCAGCAGTGCAATCGTGGGCGGCATTTGTGGGTCCGCGCAATGACTTCCGCGACGAGAGTATCTATTTTGTCATCACGACGCGCTTCTATGACGGCGACCCGAGCAATAATGTCCAGTGCTGGGATGGCGCTGCCGCCAACAGCGGTGACCCGTGCTGGCGAGGCGACTTCAAGGGCTTGATCGACAAGCTCGACTACATCAAGGCGCTGGGATTTACCGCCGTGTGGGTGACACCCATCGTCGAGAACGCCTCGGGCCTGGACTACCACGGCTATCACGCCAGGAACTTCAGCCGTGTTGACCACCGCTACGAGAGCGGCGACACGACGTTCCAGACGCTCATCGACGAGGCCCATGCCCGCGGCATGAAGGTGCTCCTGGACGTGGTGCTCAACCACACGGGCAACTTTGGCGAGGAGAACCTGTGCAAACTCTTTACCCGCGACTGGAGTGCCAACCAGTTCAAGATCAACGAGTGCATGCGCCCCTACACCACCGACTCGGTGGGCGGCGTGTTGCCCACCAACTATGCCAACCTGCCCGCCGGACAGCAGTATGACGCGCGCCTCAAGCAGATGAAGAATACCGACAACCAGAACCACGACTCGCACAACTACTGGCACCACTTCGGCCAGTTCAACTGGGACGACAACACGCGCTGGTGGGCCCAGATTGCGGGCGACTGCGTTGACCTGAATACCGAGAACCCCGCCGTGGCCGATTACCTGATCAACTGCTATGGCTCGTTCATCAAGATGGGCGTGGACGGTTTCCGCATCGACACGGGCGGCCACATCTCGCGACTGACGTTCAACAAGATATACATTCCCGCCTTTAAGGCGCTGGGCGAGCAGTACAAGAGCAAACGCCTCAACCAAGCCGACTTCTTCATGTGCACCGAGGTGTGTGCCCGCTACCAGGGCAGCGTCACCTACCGCAACCAGCCGGCGCTCTCGCCCTACTTCTACACCTGGGCCGAGAGCAAGAACTACAGCTGGAACAACGACGCCAGCTACTGGGACAACGTGGCCATCTATGAGAGCACCGACCTGAGCAGCCTGGACAACATCGGCGCCTGCCAGCAGATGTATAGCGACAACAGTACCGAGAGCAGCAGCGCGATGCCCACGTCGAGCAACGCCGTGCTCAACGGCAACACCTATCACGCGCCCGACGTGAGCCGCGCGTCGGGCCTCAATGTGATCGACTTCCCAGTGCACTACTCGTTCCACAACATCGCCAGCGTGTGGAACCTGGCCATCAACGGCGACAAGTATTACAATGATGCCACCTACAACGTGGTCTATGTCGATAGCCATGACTACAGCCCCGGCCCCAACGATAACATCCGCTTCAACGAGGGAACGTCGCAGTGGGCCGAGAACCTGGCGCTGATGTTCACCTTCCGCGGCATCCCGTGCCTGTACTACGGCAGCGAGATCGAGTTCAAGGCAGGCAAGACCATCGACCCGGGAGGCAACGGATCGCTCAAGGATAGCGGCCGCGCCTACTATGGCGGCTACATCAAGGGCGATGTGACGGCCAGCGACTTTGGCGTCGCCAACGGGGCCAGCGGCAACCTGGCTGCCACACTCTCCAAGCCGCTGGTGAAGCACCTGCAGCGCCTCAACCGCATTCGTCAAGCCGTTCCTGCCCTGCGCAAGGGCCAGTACAGCACCAGCGGCTGCACCGCTAACGGCGGCTACGCCTTCAAGCGCCGCTACACCGATAGCACGACCGACAGCTATGCCCTGATCACGATTAACGGGCCGGCAACGTTCACGGGCGTGCTCAACGGCACCTACACCGACTGTGTGACCGGCGACGTCAAGAACGTGACCAACGGCACGTTGACCACCACGTCGTGCAGCGGCCAGGGCAACATGCGCGTGTATGTGCTCTCGACCAGCCTCACGCCCGCCCCGGGCAAGATAGGCGAGGACGGGCCGTACCTCTACACCAGCAGCGCCAACGCCGGCACCGTGCTGAGCTATGACGGCACCCAAGAGGAGCTCTCGAGCAACAACGGCGAGGGCAATGGCACGTCACCCGTCACCCCGGTTGACCCCTACGAGCCCAGCTGCGAGGAGGATGACATGAGCGTGTTCCTCGAGACGAGCACGAGCGTGAGCAACGTGACCACATGGGTGTGGAACAGCAGCAGCAACTACACGGGTGGCAACTGGCCTGGCCAGGCCATGACGCTCATGGGCACTACCAGTGACGGTTCACGCAAGATCTGGAAGTGGACCTACAGCGGCACGCTCACCACCAGCCCCACGGGCATCATCTTTGTCACCGATGGTCAACAGACGAGTGACCTCACCTTCTACAACCACGGCTACTACATCGACGGCAACTATCACCACACCGTGACCAACTACACCTCGCCCGCTCCCACCCTGTCGATCGACAAGGCCAGCGGACAATACGAGGGCAGCGTGACGGTCACCATCACTGCCAGCGAGAGCGACGCCGTTATCGTCTATACCACCAACGGCACCACGCCCACCGCCAGCAGCCCGCATGCCACCGGACAAGTGAAACTGACGTTCACCGACAACACCGTTCTCACGGCTGGAGTGCTCCATGACGGCAAGGTACGCAACATCGTGCAGCGGGAGTACATTTTCCACGGCTTTGTCCCCTACACGGCCACCGTCTATATCAAGGACCCGACAACGGCGCCCAACAACTGGAGCGGCGTCTATGTCTATGCCTGGGACAACACCGGGGCCATCAGCGACTCGTGGCCCGGCGTGAAAATCACGGCCACCACTACCGTTAATGGGCAGAAGTTCTACTACCGCACCTTCAACATCGACAGCGAGGACTACCAGTTCAACGTCGTGCTCAGTCAGGGCGACAACAACCACCAGAGCGAGGATGTGACGGGCATCAGCAAGGACATCTATCTGGAAATCACGTCCACGACCAACAAGTACACCGTTGGCGACATTACCGACCAGTACTCGTTCATCGTCGGTGACGTGAACGGCGATGGGGATGTCAATATCGCTGACGTCTCAGCCCTGATCGACATCCTGCTGGGCGGCAATGCCGATGCCGACACACTGCGACGCAGCGACGTCAACACAGATAACGAGGTGAACATCAGCGATGTAACCAAATTGATAGACATCCTATTACAATAATTTAGCATAATTTAACACCCAAAATGCTTGCTATGTCGTCATTTAGGTGTACTTTTGCACAACATTTTGGGTAATAATTTTTTCATAAGGTAAAGATTTAAGAGATTGAATTAGACTCGTCGTGATGACGAGTCTTTTCGTTTTCTCTTATCCATCAGCCCGTTAGAAGCGCGACAAAGCCCATGTCCCACGCGGTTTCTCGCAACATCAATCCCGCAAATCGACCAATTTACATGAATAAATATTGTGAATAATCATCAGCGCAATTCGCATCTGTTTTTAAAATACTGGTGACCGAGGAGAGTTTAGCCGGCTGAAGGCCTGCCCGCGCCGCAGGGCCTGGGCCAACTGCTATAACCCAAAGCGGGGCGCCCGACAAGTGGGCACCCCGCTTTTTATCAAGGGAATCAATACCGTTTCAGGTCTTACCTTCCAGAGGCCACCTTGGCAGTAGCGATGGCGGCCGGCTCGGTATCTCCACCAAGCAGCAGGTCGATCAGAGCGGTCACGTCGGCGATGTTGACGGTGCCATCGGCCTTAACGTCGGCACAGGTCTCGCAGATTTCACCACCAGCCAGCAGATAATCGATCAGGCGGGTTACGTCGGCGATATTGACAGCGCCATCGTGGTTCACGTCACCCAGGTCATAGCCGTGGCCATTCTGGAACAGGGTTACTTCCTCAACATTGCTCCAGTCGCTCTCAGTACCGTCGATGTACAGCGTCTTAACCCTGTACAGGAAGGTGCCCTCGGCAGCCAGGTTCTCTACCGTGTAGAACTTGTCGGCGATACCAGTTATCAGGCGGCTGTTCTCGTCGCCAGTCTCGGTAACGCCCTTCATCAGCGTGGCAGGACGTGCATCACCCGTGTAAACCTCGATCAAGGCCATATCGGGCGAGAAGTTAGCATCAGAGCTCGTGATGGTAATCTTCTCACCAGCGCTGGCGTTTACCAGCCAGTAGTAAGTCTCACCAGCAACAAACGTGTGGTTCACAGCAGCCGTCTGAGGAGTGGCAACAGCGAGATTGCCAGCGCCATCAGAGGTCGAGCCAGACGTGATCTTCATCGTGAAGAGTGCATTGCTGTAGCCCTCGGGAACGGTGTAGGATATGCTACCAGCTCCCGTTTCGTTGTTCCTGAAGTAGATCACCGAGTTGAGACCACCACGCGTGTTGACGCCGCTCCAGGGAGCCGACAAGGTGATGTCATAATAGCCGGTAGCGCTTCCGGTGAAGCTGGTGCCGACAAGCGAGCCGATGAGTTCAACCTCGGGCACGGTGGGCTTGGGAGTTACCTCGAGCGTGTAGCTCGTCACGTTGGTGGCGGGAGTCTCGTCGGTCCAGTCGGCACGGAACTGCGTCAGGTTGATGTAGTCCTCAACTGCAGGCAGCATCACGGGAGCATACTTCGCTATGTCGGCCTGGCCAGCCAGGGTAACGGTTGCAGCCTCGGCATCACCACCGCTGATGGTCACGCTAGCATTGCTCGTGCCAAAGGTCGTCGGCGAGTAGGTCACCGTAATGGTGGCACCAGCCTGGGCCTGGGCAGCGGTCAGGGTATTGGGAGTGATGGCATAGTTGCCGTTGGCGTTATTCAGCGTCAGCGTCAGTCCACCGGTCAGGTTCTGGCCAGTCACGGTGAAGGTCTTGGTCTGGGTCTGACCCAGCAACGTGTTAAAGTTCAGCGACGTCGGGTTGGCAGTGATCGTGCGAACCACGCCCGTTGCGGTACCGTTCAGGTTAACGGTGATGCTGCTGGCGTTGGCATGCGAGATGGTAATCGTGCCAGTGTGGTTGCCCACGGTGTTCGGGTTATAGGTCACGGTGACGGTCACACCATTGGTGCTCATCACAGCAGCCCTGGTAACGCTCGTCTTGTCGATGCTGAAGCCGCTACCGCTCACGCTCAGTGTCACGGGCGAGCTGCTGGTCAGGTTGCTACCCTTCAAGACAAACGTCTGGGTGACGGGGGTGCCCACCTCGGTGCTGAGCGACAGCGAGTTGGGGGTTGCCGTCAGCATGGGAACGGTGGCAGCCGTACCCGACAGGGCAACGGTCTTGCTCGAACCACCAGTGGTTGCTACGGTAACAGTGGCAGTGTGGGTACCAGCCGTGGTGGGCTTGTAGGTCACAGTCACGGTTGCACCGGCAGTTGCCTGGTCGGCGCTGATGGTTGCGGGAGATACGGTATAGTAGGTGCTACCACTCACACTGAGGGTAACATCACCCTGCAGGTCGGTACCAGACACGGTGAAGGTCTTGGTCACGGTCTCGCCAGTGTTGGCGGTGAAGCTGAGCGAGGTGGGATTAACAGTCAGCTGGGGAGTGGGAGTTACAGCGCCACTGGGAGGTGCGATACCGATAATCATGGCCTCGCCATAATTGAAGGTGTAGGAGCCCGATTGGCCGGTTGCGCCGGTGTTGGTGGTGAAGTTGTGCAGCGTGCAATAGCCGTTGCTCTCACCGCTCCAGCCCCAGTTCACGTAGTACTGGCCGCTGCTATTGCAGCCAAACACGTTGAAGGCATGACCCGAAACCTGGCCACTGGTGATGTCATAGGCCAGATACTCGATGGGACGGCCATTGTGCAGCTCGTTCAGCATCCACTCGTTCCACTGGGCGTCGGTATACTTCTGTTCGCTGTTGGTATAGCTCCAACCCGACTGAACCAGCTCGGTCAGGGTAAGCAGCTGGGCATCGGTATAGCCAAACGTGTGGCAAGCCTCCAGGATCTCGGGGTCGTTGGCACCACTGCCACTGGTGCTGTAGCCCATGTTACATGCCTGGCCCACATAGCGCATGAGCCACGACACGGCCTCGGCCTGAGCATTGGTATAGCTATAATTGGTCGGTCCGGTGTACTCGTCGATTATGTTATCCCAGTCGGCAGCCTTCTCCTCAAGGGCAGTAGCTGCAAGATAACCATAATAAGAGTTAGCGGAAATAGCGGGCAGTGCCGGATAGGTCTTGGGCCACTTATACAGGTAGAAGCACATCGACAGCGACGTTGCCGGGCAACCAGTATAGGCGTGAGTGCTGCCGCTAGTGGGGGTGTGATTGTAATAGGGCTTGGTCTGGTCCCAGTTGGCGGTTACCAGCGGGGCAACAGGGGTGGTGGCAGTCTTGGGAATAGACACCGGCACCATGGTACCAGCCTTGAGGCCATCAATCTGATATTTATACTTGTTGAGAAGCCACTTCATGCCGGGAGGTATGTTATCCACGTCGAGAGCACCTTCCTCACCATACATCAGGATTTCGGGAGCCTGGTCATCACCAGCAATAACTACAAACGAATTCTCAGAGTTGAAGATGTAATAGTCCACAGCCGTGGGCTTGGCTACCGACGCTTCAGCCTTCACAAGCGTGAGGTTGGAAGCGGCTGCCGCCCTAAGACGGCCAGTGTTGACTTGTTTCCTGAGAAACGCATTGGCCGCGGATTGTGCCTGAGTGAGAGACACATCGGCAGCCGACACTTGTAGCGCCGCAAGAACGGCAGCTAAAAGAAATAAAATTTTTTTCATAAGCGTGAAATATTTAAAAAACTACAGTTACATTCAACTACAGGTAGGTTTATGCAGTGCAAAGGAACAAAACTATTAGCAATATTCCAAATTTTTTACTCACTTTATTATAAAAATTTACGTACCCAGGGATTCTTCAAGCAAAATAATCGTTTCTCACGCCTAACATCAAACAAAATGACAAATTGATAAATTCATCTGTTTTCAAGCATTTTCTAACAGAAAAATGAGTAATTTTGCGGGGTCATTGGGCTTTATACCCATGTTGACAAGCAACGATGAGCAATTATCAACAACGCATCCACCACAACACGCCACAGCGCAACCGCCAGGAGAAGCAATGCACCCTGGTGGGCATTTGTAGTGACGTGTGCCTGTCGGCATTGAAGATTGCCACGGGCATCATGGGCCGCTCCAGCGCCATCCTGGCCGACGGCATTCACTCCATCGGCGACACGGTCACCGATGTGCTGGTATATGCCATGGTGCGGCTCTCGGGCAAGGGGGTGGACGAGCGCTACCGCTATGGCCGGGGAAAATATGAGACACTGGCAGCTTTCCTGATCAGTATCATCCTGGTGGTAGTCGCACTGGGGCTGATGACCGAGGGCATCGAGGACGTGTGGAATGCCCTGCACGGCGGAACCCTGGAACGTCCCCACAGCATCGCACTCATCGTGGGCATCATCGCCGTCATCGTTAAGGAAGGATTATATCACTACACCCGCCACAAGGGGCGCACAACGGGCAGCAAGGCCCTCATGGCCTATGCCTGGCACCACCGCGCCGACGCCCTGTCCACGATGGCAACGTTGCTGGGCGTAGCCGGTGCCATGTTCCTGGGCGAGCGATGGCGCATCCTTGACCCGATGGCTGCCATTGTCGTGAGCGTTTTAATCCTTGTTCTCGCCTACCGCATGGGGCGCCCCGCCGTCGAGGAACTGCTCGAGGCGTCACTGCCCGCCGACGAGCGGCAACGCATCATTGACGTCGTGACAACGACCCCTGGCGTGAAGGCCTGCCACAACCTGCGCACCCGCCGCAACGGCAGCCTGCGCGTGGTGGATATCCACATCAAGGTGGAAGGCGACTTGAGCGTCACCCAGTCCCATGAGATCACCCGCGACATCGAGCGGAGACTGGGCGAGGAACTGGGCGAAGTACTTACCAACATCCATGTCGAGCCATATCTTGGCCACAACCACTGCGAGAAGAATGGAAACGATACAACTCAATAACACCCTGCCCCGGGTATTTGCCGGGCACAATGGCATCAGCAGCGACGTCTGGCTACACGACATCGCGCTGGAACGCGGCAAGCGTTACCTCATCAGCGCCGAGAGCGGCACGGGCAAGTCATCGATGTGCAGCTACATCTACGGCTACCGGCAGGATTACAGCGGCAGGATCGCCTTTGACGGGCAAGACATCCGCCAGTTGTCAATCGCCCAGTGGTGCGACGTGCGCAAGTCGCACATCGCCTACCTGCCACAGGACATGCGCCTGTTTGGCGAACTCACCGCGCTCGAGAATGTCGAGCTCAAGAATCGCCTCACTGGTTACAAGAGCCGGCATGAGATCGAACAATTATTCCAGGCTCTCGGCATCGCCGACAAGCAGAACAGCCTTGCCGCGAAACTCTCTATCGGCCAGCAACAGCGTGTCGCCATCATCCGCACGCTGTGCCAGCCATGCGACTTCATCATGCTTGATGAGCCAGTGAGCCACCTCGACGAGGAGAACAACCGCATCGTCGGCGACATCATCACCAGTGAGGCCGCCAGGCAGGGGGCTGGAATCATCGCGACCTCGGTGGGCAACCACCTGCTCATGCCCGTCGATCACACCTTCAACCTATAACGCACGATACACCCATGAACGATATCATCTGGAAACTGCTACGGCAACACATCAGCAAGGGCCAGCTCATCGGCTTTGCCATCGCCAACCTCATCGGGTTGACAATCGTCCTGCTTGCGGTGCAATTCTACCGTGACGTGAGGCCCGTGTTCAACGACGAGGAGAGTTTCATCAGCAAGGACTACCTCATCATCACCCGCGCCGTGACTGGTGCTGGAGCAATGATGGGCAGTAATGGCGAGTTTAGCGACGACAACATTGCCGAGCTGTCAAAGCAGCCCTGGTGCCGGCAGGTGGGCAAGTTTCTGAATAGCGACTTTGCCATCGATGCCCAGCTGGGCGTGGGCAGCGGACACGCGATGCACACGCAGTTCTTCTTTGAGGCTATCCCCGACGAGTTCATCGACATTGACCCCAACGCGTGGGGATACAACCCCAGCAAGCCCGAGGTGCCTGTCGTCATCTCGAGGGATTACCTGTCGCTCTACAACTTTGGCTTCGCTGCCACCCAGGGAATGCCCAAGATCAGCGAGGGACAAGCCGAGATGCTGCCGCTGGAATTCACACTGAGCGGCAATGGCAAGCGCCAGGTCATGCCGGGACGCATCGTGGGTTTCTCTAACCGGTTGAACACCGTCATTGTGCCCCAGGAGTTCATGGAATGGGCCAACGGCTATTTTGGCACAGGCACGCCACAGCAGCCCCAGCGCCTCATTATCGAGGTGAGCAGCCCTGGCGACATCAAGATTGAGCAGTTCATGGACGAGCACCACTATGAGGTTGCCGGCGACAAGATGTCGTCGAGCAAGGCCAACTATTTCCTCACGGTCATCAGCGGCATCGTCATTGCCGTGGGAATCATCATCAGCCTGCTGTCATTCTTTGTGCTGATGCTCAGCATCTACCTGCTGTTGCAAAAGAACACCCGCAAGCTGCAAGACCTGCTCTTGCTGGGCTACTCACCCAGGCAGGTTTCCAAGCACTACACGCTACTCGTGGTAATCCTCAATGCCAGTGTCCTGGTGCTGGCGATTGTGCTGATGCTCATCGGGCGCATGAGTTACATGGGGATGATACACGCCTTCGGCGTCAGCGGGTCGGGCATCGGCATCGCCATCCTGGTCGGCGTCATCATCATGGGTGCGATCACGGCCGGCAACATCATGGCTATCAACAGGAAAGTCAATTCCCTGTGGCTTCACGAGAAATGAGACGAGCTGTCGCCGCAATGGTGCCACCCCAGTCGTTTGCGTTTTTTCACAACATTAAGAAATTGATTCTCAACGGCTAAAATCCCGATTTTGGCATTCACGGGCCTATCAACCGAAAAAAAATGAAATCAGGCTCCTCGGGGGATTGTAACCCCTTGGAGCCTGCTTGCATTTTGCGGAATTATTCTTTGGAAAGAACCTTGCCTGCTGATTAAGCGTGCTTCTTGGCCTCGTCAACGATAGCCTTGAAAGCGGCGGGATTGTTCATGGCCAGGTCGGCGAGCACCTTGCGGTTGATCTCGATACCAGCCTTGTGAATCAGGCCCATCAGCTTGCTGTAGGAGAGGTCCTCCATGCGAGCGGCAGCGTTGATACGCTGGATCCACAGCGCGCGGAAGTTGCGTTTTTTCTTCTTACGGTCGGCGTAAGCGTAGGTCAAACCCTTCTCCCAGGTGTTCTTAGCAACGGTCCAGACGTTCTTGCGAGCGCCAAAGTAACCCCTTGTAAGTTTTAAGATTTTCTTGCGTTTGGCTCTTGAAGCCACGTGATTAACTGATCTTGGCATTTTTTTAAATTGTTTTGACTGCTAGCGGCCAGCGTTGCTGGCACTTTAGGCTAGACATTCGGTTAATAAATAAAAGATAAAAATCTTGTGATTAAAAGAAAAACGGTTGAGAGTTGTTTACTTCACCAGGAGTTGACGCACGATGTTCAAGTTGGCCTTGTCCACGATGCTCATCTTACCCAGGTTGCGTTTACGCTTCTTGCTCTTCTTGGTCAGGATGTGACTCTTGTAAGCATGTCTTCTTTTAATCTTTCCGGTGCCGGTAAAGGTGAACCTTTTCTTGGCAGCGGAATTCGTCTTAACTTTTGGCATTTTGTTTGAGTTTAAAAAATGTTATTAATTAATCGAGACCAGGCACTTACCAAGCCTGATGCTCTTCCTTCTCACGTTTAGAGTTACTCCTCGGCGGGAGTGTTGTCCTGCTGAACGGCATCGGTCGAGGCGTCCTTGTTCTCCTCTTTCTTCTTGCCGCCTGGCTTCTTGGGCGAGATCATGATCGTCATGCGCTTTCCCTCGAGCACTGGCATCTGATCCAGCTTACCATATTCCTCCAGGTCATTGGCAAACCTGAGCAACAGCACCTCTCCTTGTTCCTTGAACAGGATGGAACGTCCCTTGAAGAAGACGTAGCTCTTCACCTTGGCACCTTCCTTGAGGAAACCGATGGCATGCTTGAGCTTGAAGTTGTAGTCATGCTCGTCGGTCTGTGGTCCGAAACGTATTTCCTTGACCACGAGTTTGGTGGACTTGGCCTTCTGTTCCTTGGCGTGTTTGCGCTGTTGGAACTTGAACTTCTGGTAGTCCATCACGCGGCACACGGGGGGCTCGGCTTGAGGGGCAATGAGGATGAGGTCCAGTTCTTGCTCCTCGGCGATTTTCAGGGCCTTATCGATGGGATAAATGCCCTGCTCCACGTTGTCACCCACCAGGCGCACCTCACTAGCGCGAATTTCATCATTTATCGCATTGGTGTCTTGGTCGTTTTTGGGACCCATCTTGCGATTGCGGCCCCTGGGCCTGGTGGCATTGCTCGGGCGCTTGGGCCCGGGACGATACGGTTTTTTGTTCATTCAGCAGTTTAAAATTGTTAGTATTATCGTGACAATCAAGCACTTCCATGCAGACGTAACTGCACGGAAATGGCTTAAAAGTTGGTCATTTCTGCCACTTCGCGATTAATATCGGCTGCAAAGGTAGTAATTTTTTTGGAACCTTGATCACCTTCGCCCTGTTTTCTTATCGAAACTTCTTCACATCCCGATTCTTTTTCGCCCACGATGAGCAGATAGGGGATGCGCTTGAGCTCGTTGTCACGTATCTTGCGGCCGATCTTCTCGTTGCGGTCATCAACGATGGCGCGCACGTCGAGCTTATTCAACTCGTCGGCCACATGGTGTGCATAGTCGTTGAACTTCTCGCTGATGGGCAGCACGACGCACTGATCGGGCACGAGCCACAGCGGCAGCTTGCCGGCGGTGTGCTCGAGCAGCACGGCGACAAAGCGCTCCAGCGAGCCGAAGGGGGCACGGTGGATCATCACGGGACGGTGCTTCTGGTTGTCGGCACCGGTATACTCGAGCTGGAAGCGCTCGGGCAGGTTGTAGTCCACCTGGATGGTACCCAGCTGCCAGCGGCGGCCCAGGGCATCCTTGACCATGAAGTCGAGCTTGGGACCGTAGAAGGCGGCCTCGCCGGTCACCTGCTTGGCCACCAGGCCCTTCTCCTCACAGGCCTCGATGATGGCGCGCTCGGCTTTCTCCCAATTCTCCTCGGTTCCCACATACTTCTCCTTGTTGTTGGGGTCACGCAGCGAGATCTGGGCCTCGTAGTTGAAGCCGAACACCCTGAAGATGAACGAGATGATATCCATCACGCCCAGGAACTCCTGCTTCAACTGGTCGGGCGTGCAGAACAGGTGGGCATCGTCCTGGGTGAAGCTGCGCACGCGGGTCAGGCCGTGCAGCTCACCACTCTGCTCATAGCGGTAAACGGTACCGAACTCGGCATAGCGGATGGGCAGGTCACGGTAGCTGCGGGGTGCGGTCTTGTAGATCTCGCAGTGGTGCGGGCAGTTCATGGGCTTGAGCATGTATTCCTCGCCCTCCTCGGGGGTGGTGATGGGACGGAACGAGTCCTTACCATACTTGGCATAGTGTCCGCTGGTGACATAGAGCAACTTGTTGCCGATGTGCGGCGTGATCACCTGCTGGTAGCCATAGCGCTTCTGGATCTTGGCGAGCATGTCCTGCAGGCGGTTGCGCAGTGCGGCACCCTTGGGGAGCCACAGGGGCAGGCCCTGGCCCACGTTGGGCGAGAAGGCAAACAGTTCCATCTCCTTGCCGATCTTGCGGTGGTCGCGCTTCTTGGCCTCCTCGAGCAGCACGAGGTACTCCTCGAGCATCTTCTTCTTGGGGAAGGTGATGCCATAGACGCGGGTGAGCTGCGGGCGTGTCTCGTCACCGCGCCAGTAGGCGCCGGCGAGCGACATCACCTTGATGGCCTTGATCATGCCGGTGGACGGGATGTGCGGTCCGCGGCACAGGTCGGTGAAGTTGCCCTGGGTATATGTAGTGATGCTGCCATCCTCGAGGTCGTTGATGAGCTCACACTTGAGGGTCTGGCCATGGTCGCCAAAGAACTTCAGCGCGTCGGCCTTGCTGATGTCGGCACGTACGACAGCCTCGTTCTTCTGGGCGAGTTCGGCCATCTTTTTCTCAATCTTGGCGAAGTCGGTATCAGTCAAGGGGGTGCCGCCAGTGTCGATATCATAGTAGAAACCGTTCTCGACAGCCGGTCCGATACCGAACTGCACACCGGGGTACAGCTCCTGCAGCGCCTCGGCCATCAGGTGGGACGATGTGTGCCAGAAGGCATGCTTGCCCTCGGCGTCCTCCCACTTGAAGAACTTGATATCGCCATCCGAGCAGATTGGGCGCTGGAGGTCCCACTCCTCGTCGTTCAATGATGCAGCCAGCACGTTGCGTGCAAAGCCCTCGCTAATGCTCTTGGCAATGTCCAGAGGCGTTACACCGCTCTCATATTCACGCACATTGCCATCAGGAAACTTGATGTTAATCATATTAAGTCGTTAATAATTAATGGTTTGCGTTGTGCCCTACAACAGCACAACATATTTAACCTGCAAAGTTAGTGCAAGTCGAGCACAGAACAAAATGAAAAATTTGTTTTTTTCATTTTTTATGTCTCGACGCAGCCTAACTTCGGCATAAGCCAACGTTAGTGCAAGTCAAGCGAAATGCCAAATTTTGTGCAAGCCAAATGCCATGAAAACTTGTTTTCAATGGCTGAGGCGCAGCCAAAATTATCAAAATTTATTTGAGCATTTCCGAGAAGCCACCTCCAATAAAACATGCCTATAAAACACGCCCACGGGTTAAAGAATTCGAAAAAATGATTACTTTTGTGCTCAGTTATAGCAAAAACAGTTATTAAAGATGAAAACGTTATTGAGACTCATTGGAGGCCTTCTCTTGGGGGCTGTCATCGGCCTGATTATTGTCGTTCCCGTCATTGCGGTCATGGATGGCGAGTCTGTCACGACAGTGGCGAGAAACATCTGCGACAAGTTCACCCTGAACAAGGTTGTGGACATTGCGTGGATGCTGCTCGCAGCCCTGATAGCCGCCATTCTGAACATCGTCCTCCACGAGGCTGGACACCTAGTGGCGGGACTGATGACGGGCTACAAGTTTGTGTCATACCGTTTCTTTAACTGGACGCTTATCCGCAAGGACGGACGGCTGCAATGGCGTAACTTTGAGTTGAGCGGAACAGCAGGCCAATGCCTGATGGCTCCGCCCGACAAACCGCTGGAGGAGATTGACACGCGATGGTACAATGCCGGTGGCGTGCTCGCCCAAATCATCATCACCCTGCTTGCCATCGTGCTGCTATGGGCCATGGACCTCCCCGATTGGCTGGAGATGCTGCTCGGGATGATGGCCTTATTCGGCATCTTGGGGGTCTTGACCAACGGCATTCCCATGAAGTTGGGCGGTGTCGCTAACGACGGCTACAACCTGCTGCAGCTGGATAAGGACCTGGCCGCGAAGCAGAGTTTCTGCAACGTGCTGGAACTCAATGCACGCAACCAGGAGGGGCAGACCTACGGCGAGATGCCCGAGCGCCTGTTCAACATACCCGACCCCATCGACTGGAAAAACCCCATGCACACTGCCACCGTGCTGGCCTCGGCGACACGCAAGCAGGCCAAGCACCAGTGGGAAGAGTCCTACCGGCAGCTCACCGAGGCCTGTAGCCACAAGAGCGACATCATGCCCCTGTACCAGCTGGAGCTGGAAAACATGATGACACTGGCATGCATCGCCACAGGCCGCGACGAGGAGGCCCGTCAGCACTACACCCAAGACGTCATCAAGTATGTTTCCCACCACGCCTCGGCGCAGAGCGACAAGCAGATGACGACCATGGCGGTAGCACTGGCCCTGGAAGGTGACCGCCCCAAAGCCGAACAACTGCTCAACAAGCTTGAGGCTGAGAGCGACAAGTACATCCATCAGGGCGACGTCACCATGAGTCTCGACCTCATGCGCTGGTTCCTCAACACCCGTCCATGAGCAAGCCAAAATCCCGTGGGACCGCCAAAACACAGGCAGGGTTGAAGCGCAGTGGAACCCCTGAGAACAACGGACAAACCAATAACAATTAGCCCCGTCGGGGCGACACAACGGTACTAACGGGTTTTATCCCATGGTGGGGGATTCGGGAGATGAGAAAAATATGTTGTACCTTTGTGGCGGGAAAATCATCACAATGAGTAACACATCGGCCATAGCACAGTTGCTGATGCAACGGGAACTGCTCCTGAAGGAATATCAGGAGGAGAAGGAGGCCTATCGCCTGCACACCCAGTCGATGGGGCTGGCGCGCAAGGTGACGCGCGGCGATGCCTGGTTCCCGCTGCAAGTGGGACGCACCTACTACAACTCGCTCAACCAGTACTGTATCGAAGTGACACGCAAGGCCGACGAGGAAATCGACCACAACTTTGAGTACGGCAAGCCCGTGGTATTCTTCAGCGCCGAGGTGCCTGAGGGCGACTTGCGGCAGGCGGGCCACATCCGCTATTTCAACTTTACGGGGACCGTCTCCTATGTTGACGGCGACCGCATGGTCGTTGCCATCCCCGAGGGACACACGCTGGAGCTTCAAAACTCACAATCGCCCGTGGGCGTGCAATTGTTCTTTGACGAGACGAGTTACCGCATGATGTTTGACGCGCTCGACCGAGTCATCAACGCCCGTGGGACCCGCCTAGCCTACCTGCGGGACCTGTTCTACGGGCGGCATCCGGCCGAGGTATTCACCTTCGAGGCAATGCGCTTCCCGTGGCTCAACACGAGCCAGGAACGCGCCGTCAACGACGTGCTGCGGGCCAAGGACGTGCGCGTGCTGCACGGCCCTCCCGGCACCGGCAAGACCACGACGCTGGTCGAGGCCATCGGCGAGACGCTCATGCGCGAGACCCAGGTGCTGGTGTGCGCCCAGAGCAACACCGCCGTCGATTGGATCAGCGAGAAACTGGTCGATTGCGGCATCCAGGTGCTGCGCTTGGGCAACCCCACACGCGTCAACGACAAGATGCTGAGCTTCACCTATGAGCACCGCTTCTCGGACCACCCCGACTATCCCAAGCTGTGGCAGGTGCGACGCGACATGCGGGAGTTGCGCCACAAGCGGCGGGAGAAGGGCGAGCGCTTCCATCAGAAGCTAGAGCGCCTCAAGGAGCTAGCCGTGGAGCTCGAGGTGCGCATCAACAATGACATCTTCGGGCAGGTGCGCGTCATCGCCTGCACGCTGGTAGGGGCTGCCAACAAACTGCTCGACGGCAAGAAGTTTGGCACCGTGTTCATCGACGAGGCGGCCCAGGCCCTTGAGGCGACCTGCTGGATTCCCATCCGTCGAGCCAACCGCGTCATCCTTGCCGGAGACCACTGCCAGCTGCCGCCCACGGTCAAGAGCCTCGAGGCACTCAAGGGCGGCCTGGGCAAGACCCTGATGGAACGCATCGTCGAGAACAAGCCCGAGTGTGTGTCGCTGCTGCAGGTGCAATACCGCATGAACGACGAGATCATGCAGTTCTCCAGCGACTACTTCTACCACGGGAAGATGACATCGGCCCCCGAGGTGGCCCATCGCCTCATCCATGAGGGCGACGCGCCCATCCTGTGGTTTGACACGTCGGCCATCGAACTGGGAGAGGACGAAAAGGACAACTTCAAGGAACAGTTTGTGGGCGAGACGTTTGGCCGCGTCAACAAGGGCGAGGCCAACCTGACGCTGAGCCTGCTGCAGATCTACCTGCAGCGCGTGGGCAAGCAGCGCGTGCTTGACGACCGCATCGACGTGGGCATCATCTCACCCTACCGTGCCCAGGTGCAGTACCTCAAGCGGCTGCTCAAGAAACGGGCCTTCTTCAAGCCCTATCGTCACCTGATCACGGTCAACACGGTGGACGGGTTCCAGGGGCAGGAGCGCGATGTGATCCTCATCTCGCTGGTTAGGGCCAACGATGCGGGACAGATAGGCTTCCTGCGCGACCTGCGCCGCATGAACGTAGCCATCACGCGTGCCCGCATGAAGCTATTCATCCTGGGCGACGCCCCGACGCTCACGCGCCACCCGTTCTACAAGCGCCTGCACGACTACATCCTGCGCCTGCGCGGCCTTGCCTAACCACATCTCAAGCAACATGAACAACGATAAACAACCAGGACAACAGTTTTTTATTATTGTTGTCCTGGCTGCTTAATGTTGTTAGACAAAAATCAGTTGTTAGACAGAGAGGTGCTGTTTGATGATGGAATCATGCGGAGCCACTGGCGGTAGCCCAGCAGGGCGATAACGGTGTAGAAGCCGTACAGGGCGGCCGTGAAAGGTATCTGCTTGTAGATGTAGAGCACGGTGCACACGGCATCGACGACGAACCACAAGAGCCACTGCTCGGTATACTTCTGGGCCAGTGCCCACAGGGCGACCATGCCTCCGGCCCGCTATGGCCTTTAACTCATGCGTGAATTGCCTGAAAATGCTGGAAAATGATAGGTCGGCTGAACGATTTTCCATCTAAAATGTGTTTTGCTCATAAATATTTCTTAACTTTGCAAACAGAAATCGTGCATATTAATACTTTTATTAACCACATTCTTTTTCATTATGAAGAAATTGTTACTATTCATTGCTGCTGTCGCAGTGGCTTTTGGTGCTTCGGCACAATTTGAACTGAAGCCTGCCAATCCTACTGATGTGAAATGGCAGGATTTTGGAAGCAGTATTCTTGGCCAGTCTAACTTGAAATTCAAGATTTCTCTCAAGGATGCGACGTTTGGCATACCTCTTGATGCCGAGAATTTCAGTTACAGCATTTTTACCGATGATGACCAGATCTTCACCTTCACTGTAGCCGAATATGGTGGTATAGCTGGAATCACTGAGGATATGACCGAAATCCCCTACGGTTTTAATAAGTACAGCATAAATGATTCTATCGTGTTTTTCTACCGCACAAACCAAGAGAATCCTCCCTTCTTCACAGAGCGCATCGGCATTCAGGTCTATTATAACTACAACGGCACCAAGACCGCGTCTGACATCGTTTACACTTACCTGGAACAGGTCAATCCCGCCAAGCCCGCTAATGCCACCGACCTGACATGGGCAGCCGGCGATGGCACCAATTGGTCGTCCTTATTCCAATTTGACATCATTCCGCCCGTTGACGTGGATGGCAACACCTTGTTGCAGGCCAATGTGTCCTACAGCATCTTCTTTGACTACAACGAGCGCTACACCTTCCTCTATAGCGAGTATGGCCCCTATGACTATCTGGGCGGCATGACCGGCGACATGGACGAATTGCCTTTCTCGCTCATCCATGGCTATTTGGCACCGGGAGCAATCCACTTCTTGAATGACCCACAGTTCATTTGGCGCATTGGCGTTCAGGTTTACTACACGGTCGATGGGGTACGCAACTCTTCCGACATCGTTTACCTCGAAGTGAATGACGCCCCCGCATACCTACTCGGCGACGTGAACGCTAACCATGCTGTTAACATCGCCGATGTGACAGTGCTCATCGACTTCCTATTGGGGAATCCCCCCGCCCGTTATGACGAGCGTGCTGCAGACGTTAACGGGAACGGTGACGTCAGCATTTCTGATGTGACGGCATTGATCGACTTGCTGCTCGGTAGTTAATAGGGAACAGCATTGGTAATTGATACCGTACAGACTAAACCGCGCCGCGTGCTGACCTGGATTCAGCGCGTGGCGCGGTTCTTTCTGTTAAATTCCCTGTCCGCTGCTCTAAATAGCCGTCTCTTGCCGGCGCATCATGCGGAGCCACTGGCGGTAGCCCAGCAGGGCGATAACGGTGTAGAAGCCGTACAGGGCGGCCGTGAAAGGTATCTGCTTGTAGATGTAGAGCACGGTGCACACGGCATCGACGACGAACCACAGCAGCCACTGCTCGGCATACTTCTGGGCCAGGGCCCACATGGCCACCATGCTCAGGGCCGTCGTGAAGCTGTCACACAGGGGCACGCTGCTGTCGGTAAACCTCACCAGTATCCAGTAAATCAACGCCCACAGCGCCAGGCCTATAATCGTCACGGGCAGAACCTGACGCAGCGGGAAGCGGGAAACAGCCTTCTCGGCCTTCTTGTCCTCGCTAGCTCGACGGCTGTGCCAGCGCCACAGCACATAGCCATAGATGGCGGCGAACACATAATATATCTCCATGCCGAAGTCGGCATACAGGCCGCGCTCCCAGTACAGGTAGCCGTGGACAATGGGCATGATGACGCCTGCCAGCCACAGCCAGATGCTCGCCTTGTACTCGAGCCACAGGTATATCAGACCCAGCACCAGACCTGCCATGTCGATGGCCTTGACCCATGTCAAGTCGCTGAAGTATTGTACAATGGCATCCACGATTCTTCTACAATCTGGTTGAGTTAGGGTATTTAGAATCGCAGGGTAATGTGACCCAGGGCATTGATGCCCGCCATGGGATAGAAGCGGGGATCGCTGTACAGGGTGTACTTGTTGTCCTTGCTGCCGCCGGGATACAGAGCGCTGGTCATCGAGTAACCGTTAGTCTCATACTTCTCGTTGAACAGGTTGTAGATGGTGGCGCCCACGGTGATGCCGCGCACACCGGGCAGGTCGAAGGTGTAAGCCACGTCGAGGTTATTGACGAAGTAGGGATCCAGTGAATCCTCCTTGCGTTCAAAGTTGTCAAGATACTGGCGCGACACGTACTGGGACTGCAGGCTAGCCGTGAATCCCTTGTAGTCCAGGGCTATCATGCTGCCCACGGTCACGCTGGGCGAGAAGGCGATAGTGGTGTTGCCGGCATGAATCTCGGTCTGGGTCCACATGTCATCCCAGGTGTCGGCATCGTAGTCGCTCACATAGCCCACGTAGTCCTTGATGCGGTTACGCGAGAAGGTGGCGTTCACGTCCCAGCGCAACCAGGGGGTGAAGCGGTAGCCTGCCACCAGCTCTACACCCATGCGATAGCTGCTAGGCACGTTCTCGGCCATGAGCTCGCCTATCTCGTTGATCTTACCGTTGAGCACGAGCTGATCCTTGTAGTGCATATAGTAAAAGTTGGCCCCGGCGCTGAAGTTGCCGCTACGGAACTCGTAACCGGCTTCCCAGTCAAGAAGTTTCTCGCTGGTGGGGTGCTTGAGGAACAGACCGTCGGTGTAGTTGTTGCGCGTGGGCTCCTTCTGTGCCACAGCAAACGAGGCATAGGCACGGTTCTTGGCGTCGATCTGCCAGTTCAAGCCCGCCTTGGGGTTGAAGAAGTCAAAGGGCTCGTCGATGTCGAGCACCTGCAGGCGCTCGGGGTCGGCGGTCCAGTCCCACTTGTCGTTGTCGCCCGTGATGCGGTAACCGATGTGGCGGTACTGCAGGTCGGCATAGGCGCTCAGGCCGCCAGTGATCACATAGTTGCCCTTGATATAGATGTTAAAGTCGGTCTTGCGGCCGTTATTGCGATAGTACTCGTGGTCAGGAGCCAGCTGGCTGGTGTAGTTCTCGACCCAGATGACGTTGCCATAATGGTCGTTGGAGTAACGGTTGATGCCGCCGCCCAGCGTAGCAGCCAGGCGGTCACCCGCATACTGCAGCGAGAACACCATGCCGCCAAAACCGCTGTCCACACACTTCTTGCGCACCAGGCTGGCCTTCTTGCTGGTGCCCTCGGCCGTCACCACGGGCTGCAGGCCATACTCCTTGAGGGTACGGGCATTCTTGTACTCCTGGTAGTAGCCATAGCCGTCGGTGTAGTGCAGGGCAACATTGAGTTTCCACTCGGGATTGAAGGTGTGGTTGCCGATGAGCTGGTAGTGGGTCTGGCGGTAGATGTCCTTCTGGTCATCATAGAAGCCGGTTACCACACCGTCATGCTTGATTTCGCCGTTGGGGTTGTAGGTGCGGTTGTCCTTGAGGTCGCTGCGGCTGATGCCGTCCCAAGCGTGATAGGTATCCTCCTTGCCGCCAAAGGTGATGAACCTCACCGACGTCCGGTCGTTGAAATAGCCCACCTGGCCAAAGTAGCTGACCAACTTGCTGCTGGCACGGTCGCGATAACCGTCGCTGCCGATGTGCGACAAGCGGGCCTCGACAGCCCAGTGGTCGCCCAGCAGGCCGCTACCCACGCGCAGGGTCTCCTTGTTGGTGTTAAAAGAACCGTAGCTGCCCGAGATCTCGGCATAGGGGTCGCTGGCAAAGCTCTGGGTGCGCATGTTCACGCTGGCACCAAAGGCACCCGAGCCGTTGGTCGATGTGCCCACGCCACGCTGCACCTGCATGTCGCGAACCGACGAGGTGAAGTCGGGCGTGTTCACCCAGTAGATGCCATGGCTCTCGGCATCGTTGAGCGGGATGTCATTGACGGTGATGTTGATGCGGGTAGCATCGGTACCGCGCACGCGCATCGACGTGTAACCCACGCCGGCACCCGCATCACTAGTCGTGATCACCGATGGGGTCGTCGTGAGCAAGAACGGGATGTCCAGGCCATGGTTCTGGGCCGCCAGTTGCTGGCTGGTAATGTTAGTAAACGCTACAGGTGTGTTCTGTGAGGCACGCGCGCCCAGCACCTCGACCTCGCTCAGTGCGATGGCGGGCACAGTGTCGATTGCGGCAGGCTGAGCCACCGCAACAAGGGTTGCCAGCGACGTGGCAACCGTCAAAAAGGTCTTTTTCATTGTTTTTAATTAATAAGTTGTTCTCTACGCCGGTATTGTCCGGATCAGATCCGATGGGTATGTTCTCAGCCCCTGGCAAGCCAGGGACACCCCAAACTCATTGAATCACGCCACAAAGGTAGTACTTTTTTATTGATTAGGCGTGTGCCATTCAATAATTTAATGAAATTTACTGGTTCCATAGGATGGGGTCAGACACGTCAAGCGAGCGTTGCACGTCGATAAGGCGCTGGTTGCGGCTGCCGCAAAAGCGTAACGTCGTGTCGCGTTGGGCCTCGAGAAAGGGGCCTTCTACCACCACGTCCACCTCGCGCACGGCGCCGAGCAGCACGGGATCGGCCACAATTTCCTCCCAGGTATAGCCCGTGTAGCACCACACGTTGTAGCCCAGCTCCCGCTTGACGCGACAGACGAGTTCCTGCACGCCCTGGGGTTGCAACAGGGGGTCACCGCCGCTCAGGGTCACGGGCGCCTCGTTGTAGGCAATGACCTGCATGAGTTCGTCGAGGGTGCGGTCTTCCCCACCCTGCCGATCCCACGAGCCAGGATTGTGGCAACCAGGGCAATGATGATTGCAGCCCGCCAGGTAGATCGACGTGCGCAGGCCTGGCCCATCAACGCTGGTGCCCTCCACGATGTGCAGTACTCGCAATTTCATGCCAAACTTTTTTCAGACATCATTTCTATCAGACAACTTGAACAACCCTAAACAAGTTGGACAACATTTTTAAAAATCATTCTGTTGTTCAGGTTGTTTTGAGTTGTTCAGATTGTTTGATTGATAAGGTCTCACTTATGGACGACACGATCCTTGAGCTCGGCCAGCTTGCCGCTGTTCCAGCGGTCGGTAGTGCCGACGAGGTAGCCCGTAATGCGCTGCAAGCGGTCGATATTGTGGCTGTGGCACTCGGGGCACTCCTCCAGCCCCTGGGTAGCGTCCTCATAGCCGCAGTCCATGCAGCGGTTGCGGTTATGGTTTACCGAGCAATAGCCCATGTTATACTTGTCCATGAGGTCAACAACGGCAGCAATGGCGTCGGGGTTGTGGGTGGCATCGCCATCAATCTCGACATAGAAGATGTGGCCGCCGCGGGTCAGCTCGTGGTAGGGAGCCTCGACCTCGGCCTTGTGCTTGGGTGAGCACTTGTAATAGACGGGCACGTGGTTGCTGTTGGTGTAATAAATCTTGTCGGTCACACCGGGGATTTCGCCGAAGTCTTTGCGGTCACGACGCGTGAACTTGCCGCTGAGGCCCTCGGCAGGCGTGGCCAGCACGCTGTAGTTGTGCTGATAGCGCTCGCTGAACTCGTTCACACGGTCGCGCATGTAGGTCACAATCTTCAAGCCTAACTGCTGGGCTTCTTCACTCTCGCCATGGTGATGTCCCACAAGGGCAATCAGGCACTCGGCCAAGCCGATGAATCCAATTCCTAGCGTGCCCTGGTTGATGACGCTCTCTACCTTGTCATCGGGTCCCAGGTCGCTGGCTCCGTTCCACAACTGCGACATGAGCAGGGGGAACTGCTTGGCCATGGCGGTCTTCTGGTACTGGTAGCGGGCATCGAGTTGACGGGCTGTGATCTCGAGCATCTCGTCCAGACGGGCGAAGAAGCGGTCGATGCGCTCCTGCTTGTCCTTGACATCCATGCACTCGATGGCCAGGCGCACTATGTTGATGGTCGAGAACGATAGGTTGCCGCGCCCAATCGAGGTTTTCTCGCCGAATCGGTTCTCAAACACACGCGTGCGGCATCCCATGGTAGCCACCTCGTGCTTGTAGCGCTCGGGATCGTCGGCGCGCCACAGCTCGTGCTGGTTGTAGGTAGCGTCAAGATTGACAAAATTGGGGAAGAAACGGCGTGCCGTCACCTTGCAGGCCAGACGGTAGAGGTCATAATTGGGATCCCCGGGCTTATAGCTCACGCCTGTCTTCTTTTTCCAAATCTGGATCGGGAAAATGGCGGTTGACCCATTGCCCACACCCTCATAGGTCGAGTTCAACAGTTCACGGATGATGCAGCGGCCCTCGGCGCTGGTGTCGGTGCCATAGTTGATGGAACTGAACACCACCTGGTTGCCACCACGCGAGTGGATCGTGTTCATGTTGTGGATAAAGGCTTCCATAGCCTGGTGGACACGGCGCACCGTCTTGTTGACGGCATGCTGCAGGATGCGCTCGTCGCCTTGCAGGAAATCGAGTTCCCGCTCAATGTAATCGTCGAGTTTCACATCATACAGGCGGCTGTAGTCCTGCCCCATGAGCGTCTCAAGGTTCTTTACCTCCTCGATGAATGAGCGGCGCACGTAGGGGGCCAGATAGAAGTCAAATGCCGGAATAGCTTGTCCGCCGTGCATCTCGTTTTGGGCGGTCTCCATGGTGATGCAGGCGATGACGCCAGCCGTCTCGATGCGCTTGGCGGGACGCGACTCGCCATGGCCGGCCATGTATCCTTGCTTGAGCACCTTGTCGAGCGGGTGCTGGACACACGTCAAGCTCTTGGTGGGATAGTAGTCCTTGTCATGGATGTGCAGGTAGTTGGCGCGCACGGCCTCGCGGGCCTCCTCGCTCAACAGGTAATCATCGACAAAGGGCTTGGTCGTCTCGCTGGCAAACTTCATCATCATGCCAGCGGGCGTGTCGGCATTCATGTTAGCGTTCTCGCGCGTGACGTCATTGTTCTTGGCATTGATGATCTCCAGGAACAGGTCACGCGTCTTAGCCTTGCGGGCGACGCTGCGTTTCTGGCGATAGTTAATATAGCAACGAGCCACTTCCTTGCGGGGGCTCTTCATCAGTTCCAGCTCTACCTGGTCCTGAATGTCCTCGACACTCATCTGGGCACGGCCACGGTGGCCGATGCGGTCGGCGATGCGCTGAATCAGGCTTTCATCCTCGCCTCCCTCGGTTGCGAGCATTGCCTTGCGTATCGCGGCCTTGATTTTCTCTTCATTATAGCCGACGACGCGGCCATCACGTTTCAGGACAGTCTGAATCATATCGGTGATCAGTAAATTTTCAGTTTTTTTATTGCTATCGATATTGGGACTGCAAAATTAATGATACGTCCATAAAACGACAAATATTTAAGCCGAAATTTTTATTTTGGAAAACTTTTTAGACTAAGTAAAAATCCAACCTATTGAAAAACAATAGGTTGGAATAAATTTTGGAAAACTTTTACCCAATTTTTGGCGATATAAAATTAAAAATAAGTCATTTAGGCCATAACTGGAACGGTGTTTCAATCGTCCTGGGTTTTGTTTTTACCCAGCGGAATCGACAAGCCCACCAGCGCATTACAGCACCTGGTGTTCTTGTCAAGGAACACATAATCAGAGCCCACAAATAACGGGCCCACCTTGACCGCCACGCCAAACGACTTGCCGTCGCACAGCACGGGCGAATAGCTCACCGCCAAATCGACAAGGCTGCTGGGATGATAGTTGACCGACATGGTGAACTCGCTCTCATTACGGGGTTTGGCAAAACGGTTAGTATAGAGCACGCCCAGGCGCAACTTGTCATTAGCCACTTTATACTCGCCACCCAGAGCCAGGGTCGAGGCGAGCGATGTCCGTCTCGACTTGACGGTCTGCTCGTCGCGCTCCAAGCGCAGCATGTCCAGGTTCAGTGCCTTGCCCGATGTCACAACGTGGGCGAAATAAGGCAGTTCGCTGGGTTTGTCGGTAGAGAATCTCATGTCAGCAGTGTTAGAGTGGGCATACTGTGTGCACCCCTTCGACCAGTGGATGAAGCCCAGGTCGTTGACTGCCGCCGACAGCGATAAAGCCTCGGTCACCTGGAAAGCCATACCCAGGTCCACCGCCGCGCCACAGCCAGCCACACCTGCATGCTTGGGCTCGAACTTCATGTCGTCGAGATAGTTGTCGCTATTGTACCTCAATTCCAGTCCCTCGAAGGAGCATTCCAGGTCGGCATCGACATCAAATAATGCGGTACCCCTGCATCCCACGAGCTGCATGGGGTCGGGGTTGTTCCAGTTGAAGTCGGCAGGCAAATCCTCGATACGGGTCTCGATGACAGCGTCCCTTACCTTGAGCTTCATGTTGCCCATGCCCAACAGGCCCTTTACACGTCCCCCGATGGTCAACCAGCTGTTGAGCTGGCGGGTGTAGCCCACGGCAATCTCGGTATAGGCGTTGATGCTCAGTTCCTCGTTACCAATCTGACGCGTGTAGTTGGAGAAATCGACCGGCTCGATCCCCTTCATGTCACGCATGAAGGAGAACCACTCTCTGGGCACCGTGGCATATCCATCGACCTTCAGACCCGCGCTCAGCGTCCAGAAGCCCTTACCGCTCCACCATCCCACCGAGAGCAGGTCGGTTCCCGCATTCACCGTCGCATTATTCACGTCAACCAGGTTGTTGTAGAATCTATCGCCCGTGAAGTAATCGGCATCATCACGATTGTCGATCATGTCAATCACGTCATCAAATCCCATCGAGTTGGAGTGGAAAGTGGCCTGGACGTGACCAATCGAGGGCAGATGCACAAAGCCCCTTGACGGCGCCAGCGCCGGATTGAGTTGCAGGCGATATTGGGAGCCCTCCATGAAGTAGGATGTGCGCAAGAACTGCCCCCAGGCTACGCTTGTAGTCAATGCGAGCAAGGCCAGAGCGGCCATACGGGCACAAATGCCCCGGAAACGTTGATTCATATTCATCGATTTTTTTGGGTTACAACTGCAAATTTCGACAAAATAATCCAATTACACAAATATTCACCAGCCTCCTGTCCAAATAATTTCACAACATCAATGGCAGGGCCGCGTGGGGGTCCTGCCATTGACAAGTAAATCTAGATATGTTAACCTATCCGGGCGGTTAGGTTCAGGCAATGATATAGATGTTGGCCCAAGCCCCTTGCTGGGGCTAATGCTAATTACACGTCTTCCTTGTGTTTATTCATTGAATCAGCTTTCATTAGCATTACTGGCTTTGCCGAAGCTAAATCAACGATGGGCCAACTGCCATATCGTTCCCCTTAGTTATTCCATGCACCGCTCAGCAGGTAGTCGATCAGGGCGGTAACGTCGGCAATGTTGATTGCGTTGTCAACGTTGCAGTCGGCGTTAGCCAGTACGACGCCCTCCTCATTACCGCTCAGCAGGTAGTCGATCAGGGCGGTAACGTCAGCAATGTTCACGTTCTCGTCGCCATTGACGTCACCACGCATTACCTGGGGCTCGGGAGTGTCACCACTCTTCTCTACCGAGAAGGTAGCCTTGGGCAAGAAGGGAACGAGCTCGGTCTCCATGCTATAGCCCCAAATCGAGGTATAAAGGCCGGGATAGAAGTCCTCATAAGGAGTGCCGTAGAAGTAGGTGGGCCTGTAGTTGGTCACACCAGCCTGGGTCACGAGGCACTCAACCAGCAGATTGCCGCCAGTATAGCTATAGGGCTGGTCAAGGATGAACTCCAGATCGGTACCGCCATAAACGGGAACAGCGGTTGCAACAGCGGTCAGCTCGGTCGCGGGAGTGGCCTGGGCAAACGAGGTCTCGTCAACCGTCTTGAACGACAGTTGGATCACGCCACCGTTCATCTCAATGTTATCCTTAGTGTGGAAGCGCAGGGCGAGAATATTCTTGCCCACCATGCTGGTCAGCATCTCGGCGGGATAGATCATCTGTCCCTGGGTTCCCACAACATCAATGTCAGAGCCATAGATGGGCAGATAGCTTGCATAGTCGGTCTCGTCACCGATCACGATGTCATCGGCAGCAACGCGGGCCTCACCGTTCAGGGCCACCTCGAGGACGCCAGCGGCACCACAGTCGATGGTCAGCGTGCCGGTGTAGGTGCCGGCAGCCATGGGAGCGAAGGTCACAGGAACCTCAATCGACTCACCAGCGAGCAGAACGATGTTGGGGTTCTCTACACTGAAGGGAGCCCCGACGCTGAACGAGGGGGTGAAGCTGTTCAAGCCATTGTTGGTCAGGACAACGGTTTGCACGTCGGTGCGCTCGGCGCGAATTGTGTTAAAGGTTACCTCGTTGGGAACCACCTTAGCCGAATTCTCCTCGGCTGTGCCATAGTCAAACGTGACCTTGGGCAGGAACTTGCTGATCTGGCCACGGCCAATCATGCTATAGTACAAGGGACGGTCACCAATGAAGGGGATGAAGCAATACATCGATGCCTGGGTAACGACCGTCTCGATGACAAGATTACCACCGTTATAAAGATAGGGGCTATTGAAGACAAACTCGACCTCGGTAACACCGCTGACCATCGAGTAGGAAGTCATCTGGGTTAAGCCCTCGACATAGGTCACATCCTCATAGTTAGACTTAAATGTCTCGCCCATTGCGATATCCAACTGGGCGCCGCCCTCGGTAATCGGATCAATGGTGTAGAACTTTACCGAATTAATGAACTCGCCACGCATTGCGGTCAGGCTCTCGGCAGGATAGAGCACCTGCACACGCGTCCCCACCTCGTCAAGGTAAGAGTTGTCGATGGGAGCATAGGCTGACTCGTCCCCGTCAAACAGGGTCAACTGGGTGTTAGCCATTACAGGTACAGTCATGGCCAGCGCCATCAGCGCAGCCGACAGGAGTTTAAAACTTTTCTTCATAAAATCTTTAAATAGTTATTAGGTAATAAAAAAATAGGATTCAACCATGTCTTCCTCGCTATTCACAAGGCTCGAGACGACTATGAAACTTGAACAGGTAAAAATCAATTAATTTTCCTATACAAATTCCTGGCTCTATTCAACGGCAAAATTACGAATATTATTCTATTTTTCAAAAAAATACATCACTATTTGCGCTTCGCTCATCAGAATCCTCACACAAAAACAGGCCCCCACGCGGGAGCCTGTCTCATTTTGATTCAGTTGTCGGTCTAAGTCAGATCAATTGGCCCAAGCACCACTCAGCAGATAGTCAATCAGAGCGGTCACGTCGGCGATGTTCACGTCATCGTCGGCATTGCACTTGGCATTCTCGATGACGATGCCCTCTCCGTTACCACTCAGCAGGTAGTCGATCAGGGCGGTAACATCGGCGATGTTCACATCACCATTGCCATTAACATCACCACGCACTACAACGGGCTCGGGAGTATCCTCTTTCACATAGCTGAAGGTAGTCATGGGCAGGAACTTGTAAGCGTGGGTCTCCCAACCCAGGTCATTGAAGTGGGCATAGGAAACATAATCGGTAGTGGTAGTGCCCAGGAAGGCATCCTTGAAGCTGAAGCTACCAGCCTCGACCACCAGAGCCTCAACAGCGAGGTTGCCACCCTCATAGAGGACGGGCTCGTCGAAGTTGAACACGATCTCACTCTCACCCAGGACGGGAGCACCATGAGCGACTACGGTCATGCCGTCGATAGCGGCATCGCTCTCAAAAGCACTCTGCTCAACGACCTTGATCGAGAGCTGGATGTTACCACCGTTCAGGGCTTGCAGGGGAGCAGAGGTGTGGAACTTGATGCCATTGATCTTCTTGCCCACCAGGTCGGTCAACATGTCGGCATTGTAGATCATCTGGGACTGGTTGTTGCCAGCAGAGTAGTCATAGGAACCCATGTTAACAGGAACATTATTGTGAGTTGCCTCCCCGGCAGCCACCACGATCTCGCTGGGACGCTCGACCATCACACCGCTCAGGGCGACCTCGAACTGGCCGGCAGCGCCGCAGTCGATTGTCAGGGTCTGGTTGTACTCGCCCAGCTCGGTGGGAGCAAAGGTCACGGTGTACTCTACCGACTCGCCAGCCGCGATCTGGGCGGGAGCGGGAGTTACACCGAAGGGAGCGGCAACGGTGCTGAACACGGGAGTGAACGCATTCTTGCCCAAATTCTTGACGGTGAACGTCTGGGGCTCGGCTTGCTGGTCAGGATAAAGCTGGCCGAAGTCAAGGGTGCGGGTGCTGATTACAGCCATATCCTCAGCGGGTTCAAAGTCAACGGTGGTCTTGGGATAGAAACCCGTGGTGTACTTCGTCCACTGGCCATAGATCACATTGGCAGCGCCTGCGGCGGTCTGACCAGCGAAGTTGACATGGGTATAATTTCCAGCTTCGATCACCTTGGCCTCGATAATAATGTTGCCACCCTCATAGAACCAGGGCTGGTCAAAGTTGACGAGAATCTCGGTCTCGCCAGCAGTCATTGCAACCTCGGCAACCTTGGTCAAGCCAGTTGCCAGTTCGTTATAGAAAGAATTCAACTCGGTCGTTGCAATTGAGATGGCATACTTGCCGCTGGTCATCTGGTTGCCAGCCTGGTCGGCAATGTAGAACTTCATCGAGTTGATGGTAGCTCCCTCGATGGCGCTCAGATAAGAGGCCGGCAGGATTGTCTGTACGGCGTGGTCCACAGCGTCGTTGTTGTAAGCATAGATAGGGCTATACTCGCTCTGGTCGGTGCCGTCAAAGAAAGTGATCACCTCGGCCTGGGCAGGAACGGTTATGGCCAGCGCCATCAGCGCGGCCGACATGAGTTTAAAACTTTTTTTCATAAAGAACAATTTAAAAAGTGAATGATAAAAATAGTATCTATAATGTATTGTGTCAATCAGTTGGAAGCTTGTCACAAACAATTAAGCACGAGGCTGGTCTTGTGGTTACAGGCCGTCTCATGCTTAATTGTCGGTTGTTGAGTGTTTAATCAATTAGTTGGACCAAGCGCCACTCAGCAGGAAGTCGATCAGAGCGGTAACGTCGGCAATGTTGGTTGCGTTATCAACGTTGCAGTCGGCATTGGCCAGGACGACACCCTCCTCGTTACCACTCAGCAGGTAGTCGATCAGGGCGGTAACATCGGCGATGTTCACGTTCTTGTCACCATTGACGTCACCACGCAGCACCTCGGGCTCGGGGGTGTCACCACCGCCATAGGTGAAAGTGGCCTTGGGATAGAAAGCGTCAACACCGCTGGAATAGCGCTGGTGAAGCACATTGTTCACGTCGGCCACCACGCCATAGAAGTTCATATTGGTCCAGGTACCAGCCTCGATCACCTTGGTCTCAATCACAAAATTACCTCCCTCATAAACAAAGGGGGCATCAAAGTTAACCACGATTTCGGTGTCACCTGCATTCATCGTGACATCGGCAACGTGAGTCAAGCCGGTAATTGCCACGGGGCTCCAGCTAGAGTAAGAAGCCTCGCTCGTCATGCCAACAGATACAGCCAACTTGACGTTGTTCTCTACCACGCCACCCTCATCGGCAACATAAAACTTAATCGAACTGATCGATTGACCCTGCAAGTCTGCCAGTGCAGCCTCGGGGTAGATCGTCTGGGTAATGTAATCCTCGTTGTCAAACTGGTAGGCATAGAAAGGAGCGCCTTCGTTGGTTGCGGTTCCTTCATACACTGTCAATTCGGTTGCTTGTGCACTAACAATGCCTGCCAGCGCAACAAACGCAGCACTCAGGAGTTTAAAACTTTTTTTCATAAAATAATAATTGATTGATTGGTTAGAATATGTTAATAATACGTTTTTCTGAAGGTTTTTCAATAGTCAGGCTCTCGTCATGGTCGAGAGGAGAGCCTGACATCGTTGAAAATTGGTTATTTCGCTTTTACTTAAGCAAGGATGCAATATTACTCGGCCCAAGCGCCACTCAGCAGGTAGTCGATCAGGGCGGTAACGTCGGCAATGTTGGTTGCGCTGTCACCGTTGCTGTCGGTGTTAGCCAGGACTATACCCTCCTCGTTACCGCTCAGCAGGTAGTCGATAAGGGCGGTAACATCGGCGATATTCACGTTCTCGTCACCATTGACGTCGCCACGCATTACCTGGGGCTCGGGGGTGTCACCACCGTCCTTGTACAGGAAGGTTGCCTTGGGCAAGAAGCTTTCCGGGTAAATCTCTACACCCCAGTTGTTGTAGGCATAGGCACTTGCATTATAGGCAACGCTCTCGCCATAGAAGTTGTTGGACTTGTAGTTACCAGCCACGATCACGTTGTTCTCGATGGCAAGGTTGCCGCCAGTGTAGAGGAACGGAGTGTCGAGGGTAAAGGTCAGCATGTTGGACTCGGGATCGGGAGTCAAGGTAGCGACAACGGTCATGCCGGTCATCATCTCGGCGGTGGTAAACTCAGTCTGGTCGGTCATCATCATCGAGAGCTGGAAGGTACCGTTCTTCAGGCCAGTGGCAGCCTCGGCATAGAAGGTGAGGCCAGTGATTTCCTTACCCACGAGGTCGGTCAACTTGTCGGCGGGATAGATCATCTGGGCATTGGTTGCAGTGTCGTCAAAGTACAGACCATAGGTGGGGATGTACTTGTTGGTTGTGGTGTTGTCACAAACGGTTACCTCGTTGGCAGCTTCGAGGGCGGTACCGTTGAGGGCAACCTCGAGTATGCCAGCCTGGCCACAGTCGATGGTCAGCGTAGCGCTGTACTCACCCTCGGCCATAGGCGCAAACTTCACGGGGATCTCCATCGTAGCGGCACCGGCCAGTTCAACGGCCTGAGCCTCTACGCTGAAGGGAGCCTCGAGAGCGCCAAACACGGGAGTGAAAGCGTTGAGGCCGGTGTTGCGCAAGACGATGGTCTGCACGTCCTCGCGCTCGGCACGGATGGTCTTGAAGGTTACCTCGGCGGGAGCGACCTTGGCACCCCACTCGGCGGGAACGCCGTAGTCAAATGTGGCCTTGGGCAGGAAGGTAGCCATCGAGCCGTTGGTACCGATTGCGGCATAGTTGCTGGTGTTCTTGCCATAGAAGGCGTTCCAACCATAGTAGTTGTCATCGCCACCCTCGGCAACATAGAAGTCCATCACCAGGTTGCCACCGGCATAGGTGTAAGGAGTGTCAAAGTCGACAACCAACTCGGTAACACCCTCGGTCATTGAGAAGGTAGCCACCTGGGACAGGCCCTCACGGAAGTCGCGGGCCGTCGAGTAGGTGGCATTGTCGGTCTCTCCCATTGAGACAACAATCTGGCCGTCCTTGGCCATGAGGCCACCGTTGAGATAGAACACGACTGAGTTGATCTGCTGGCCATTCATGTCAGCGACCATGTCGGCAGGATAGATAAACTGCGAGTGGGTACCTGTGTCCTGGACATCAATGTTCCTGAAGGGGACATAGTTCGAGGTGTTGGTAGTGTCACAGACGGTTAAAGTTAGGGCTTGTGCCGGCACTGTCAAAGCCAGCGCCATCAGCGCAGCTGATAGGAGTTTGAAATTTTTCTTCATAATAGTAGTTAACCTTTAAAAAGTGTTATAAATAATAAAAGATTGAACAAATAATCGGATTTTTCTACCAATAAAGTGCTATTCTTGACTTATGCCGCCAAAATTACAACATAATTTTATTTCTGCAAAATTATTCATTCAAAATTATTGAAAACGAGTATTTCGAGCTCACGACGCATGAGGGCACCCCGCCGCAATGGCGGAATGCCCTCATGATGATTCAGTTAGTTAGACCTTGACGGTTTACTTGACCATCACCTTCTTGCCATTGTGGATGTAGATGCCAGCGGGCAGATTGCCGGCGCTGAACTTTTGTCCCATCAAGTTGTAGTAGGCATCGTCACCGCTCTTGCCGACGGTCACCTCACTGATGCTCGACGAGCCGGCATAGCTGTAGTTGAACAGGGTGACGGGCAGTTCGACGTTGGTGCCGCAGCCCAGCATCGAGGTTGCATCGGGGAAGTCTTCGCCCTGAGCATACTCGATAAAGCTCGTCCAGTTGTCGGTATAGAGCATAGCCTTGCCACCGCGGATGCCCGAGGTGTAGAACGGAGCATAGTCGCTGCCGATCGTGCAGTTGTCGTCATCGATAGCGTCAAACACGATGGTCACCAGCAGGTTCTTGCCAGCCGACAGGGCAAACGGAGTCTCACCCAGGTCAAATTCCATCACCTTGTCCTCGCCAAAGAACTCTACCATGTCATACTCTACCGATGTCTCAAGAACCGGGTGGTCAAACGTGAAGAACTGCTTCACACCCTCGACCACTGCAAACTGGGTGGCATCAGTCTCCTCGAGATACACCTTCACGTCGCGGTAGATTGTCTCCCACGCGCCGTTGCTATTAAACTTAAAGGACAGCTTGTTAATCATCACGTCGGTCATCCCATTCATCTGACCAATCTCGTCAGCACCATAGATCATCTGCACGCCAGTATGTGCCAGATAGAAGTTGGTCGGTGCCATGTCAAAGTAGGAACCGTTGTAGAACTCGGTCGGGGTCTCAAAGTCACCCACCTCGATGGCGCCATAGTTCAGGTTTTGGGCCTGAGCGCTCATCGTCATTGCGGCAGCAGCTGCCAGAAACATGTAAAATTTCTTCATTTTTGAATGATTTTTAATTGGTTAATAAAAAGCACTATCTATATAATTGAAAAAAATATTGGTTACTGATATTGGTTGATCCTGTTCATTTTTCACTTCACGACCGGCAGTTGGCGCACGGGGAAGTTGAAGTAGGTGTCGGGGAAGGGTTCATCCTTGAGCGTGAAGTGCCACCACTCGTTGTCAAGAGGCTTGAAGCCATGGCGCATCATCGCCGTGCGCAACACCATGCGGTTGTAGAACTGAACCGACGTGAAGTTGGGGTCGGTCTGCTGGAAATCCAGTGTCTCGGGATTACCGCCACCATAGTCGGGATGGCTCTCGATGCCGAACCAGTCGAACGTGCCGCCCATATCGACCTCCTTGCCCGTCTTCATATCGACAATCGTCAGATCGACCGTTGAGCCACGCGAGTGACCACTCTTGGTAGCGACATACTCGCCGTCAAAGACCTCCTTCTTGGTCAATCGGGGATAGAAGTAGGCCTTGGTAATGGTGTCGCCCAGGTCTTGAGACCATCGCATGAAGTGGTCCACAGCACGCTGGGGGCGGTAGGCATCATAGATCTTGAGGCAATAGCCGTGGCGCTTCAAGTCCAGGCTTACGGCACGCAGGCTGTCGGCAGCCTGGCGAGTGAGCAACGCCGTCGGCTCCTCATAGCCATCGATACGGGCGCCCACAAAGTTGTAGGTGCTGTAATAGCGTATTTCCAAGATCGCATCGGGTACCACATCAGTAATATTCACAAACGCACTGCTATCCAGCGCCTTATCACTGTTTATCGCACCATTTTGGGCACTGCGGCACCCCGCCAACAAGGCTGTTGCCAGCAGCGCTACCATGGCTATTCTATTCATTTTCTGCTTCATCACGCAATCGTGTTATTATATTCGGTCACAAAAGTAATACTTTTTTTTCAATTACCCAGTTCTAACCGATCAACTTCAACAACCGGGGCACCATTAAGAAACAGGCAATGCGGATGCCGTGGTTGTGGCACCCGCACTGCTCTAATGAGTTTGTGGTCTTAGCCCTCGAGCTCCTTCTTGATGCGCTCGGTCAACATGGGCACGATCTTGTGCAGGTCGCCCACGATGCCCAGGTCGGCAACGCTGAAGATGGGGGCGAACTTGTCCTTGTTGATGGCGATGATGAAGTCGCTCTCTTCCATACCAGCGAGGTGCTGGATGGCACCACTGATGCCGCAAGCCATGTACAGACCCGGACGGACTGTCTTACCCGTCTGGCCCACCTGCACCTCGTGGGGCATCACGCCATTATCGACCATGGCACGCGACGAGGCCACCTGTCCGCCCAGGACGTCGGCCAGAGCCTGCAGCTTGTCAAAGCCTTCCTTGTCGTGCACGCCGCGACCACCGCTGACCAGAATCTTGGCCTCGCTGATGTCGGCAACGGTCTTGTCGGCCTTGATGGTCTTGACGAGTTTTACCTTGAACTTGCTAGCGTCAAACTGCGGGTTGAACTCGGTAACAGTGCCCTCGCGGCCGGGTTGGCGCTGCATCTTCTGCATCACGCCGGGGCGCACGGTCGACATCTGGGGACGCGTGTTGGGGCAGATGATGGTAGCCATCAGGTTACCGCCAAATGCGGGACGTGTCATGCGGAACTCGGGCTCGCCGTCCTTGTCGGGCTCAATCTCGAGCTTAGTGCAGTCGGCGGTGAGACCGGTCTTGAGGCGCGAAGCGATGCGCGGAGCCAGGTCACGGCCAATCGTGGTTGCGCCATAGAGCACGATGCTGGGCTTGCGCTCGGTGATGATCTGTCCCACAGCCTGGGAATACTGCTCGCTCAGGAAATCCTTCAACTCGGGAGCGTCAACGACGATGACCTCGTCGGCACCCTGCTCGATGAGCGATTGGGCCTGGTCCTTGATACCGCAGCCCAGGAGCATGGCTACGACCTTCTCGCCGAGGGCGTCGGCCAGGTCACGCGCCTTACCTAAAAGTTCAAATGCAACGGGCTGGATAACACCTTCGCGCTGCTCAGCAAAAACGAATACGTTTTTATAATCTTTCTTATCCATAATATTCAGTTTTAAGTTCTTAGTTTTTAGTTGTAAGTGCTATGTGTATCGCCTGAAAAAGGTCATCGAACATATAATTTACAACTTAAAACTTAAAACTTATTTAGATAATGTGTTTAACTTTGAGTTGATTGACGATGAGCTCGACAGCCTCCTCGGGGGTCACCTCGTGAACCTCGCCGGGGGCCTTCATGGCCTTGGGGAAGGACTTGAAGACCTTGGTGGGCGAGCCTGCGAGACCCAACTTACCCTCATCAACGTCGATCTTGTCGGCACTCCAGACCTCGACTTCCTTGTCATAGGCCTCCATGATGCCGCTCACGCTCATGTAGCGGGGCTCAAAGGCCGATGCCAGCACGGTCAACAGGCACTTGCCCTCGACCTCGAGAACCTGAATGCCGTCCTCGTTCTCCTTGTCGACTTGCAGGTTGCCGTTGTCGAGCAGCTTGGCGTCGGCGACATAGGTGATCTGGGGCAGGCCCAGGTGCTCGGCCAGCTCGGGGCCCACTTGGGCGGTATCGCCATCGATAGCTTGGCGGCCAGCGATGATCAGGTCATAGTCCAGCACGCGGCACAGGCCCGACAGGGCATAGGAGGTGGCCAGCGTGTCGGCGCCGGCAAACTTGCGGTCGCTCAGCAGGATGGCACGGTCGGCGCCCATGGCCAGGGCCTCGCGCAGCATGACGTCGGCTTGGGGAGGTCCCATCGAGATGACGGTGACATTGGCGCCGAACTGGTCTTTCAGCCTCAGTGCGAGCTCCAGGCCGCCCTTGTCGTCGGGGTTCATGATGCTGGGAACGCCTTCACGAATCAAAGTACCCTTCACGGGGTCGATTTTGACCACGGTGGTGTCGGGAACTTGTTTAATACAAACGATGATATTCATAATTTTCTCTTTGTTTTCAGTTTTCAGTTTTTACCTCTCAGTCGTTAGCTGTTAGTTATCGGTTATCAGCCTCAGTAGCGAGCAGCAGGTTAGCGGGCGCCAACTTCTAACTAACCTCTAACTTCTAAAGTTTATTTAAACAACTGACCGGCGATCACCATGCGCTGAACCTCGCTGGTGCCCTCATAGATCTCGGTGATCTTGGCATCACGCATCATGCGCTCAACAGGATATTCACGGGTGTAACCATATCCGCCGTGGAACTGTACAGCCTTGGTCGTCACTTCCATTGCGGTCTCGGCAGCAAAGAGCTTGGCCATAGCGGCGTCGGCGCTATAGGGCAGGTGCATGTCCTTCTTCCAGGCGGCGCTGCGCACGAGCAGACGGGCGGCCTCGACCTTGGTCTTGAGGTCGGCCATCTGGAACTGGGTGTTCTGGAACTTGGCAATGGCGCGGCCAAACTGCTTGCGCTCCTTGGTGTACTTGACGGTCTCGTCCATGGCACCCTGGGCAATACCCAGAGCCTGTGAGGCGATACCGATGCGGCCACCGTCGAGGGTCATCATGGCAATCTTGAAGCCCTTGCCCAACTGGCCGAGCAGGTTCTCCTTGGGGACGATGCAGTTTTCAAAAATCAACTCACAGGTGGCGCTGCCGCGGATACCCATCTTCAACTCCTTCTTGCCGATGGAGAAACCGGGCATACCCTTCTCGACGATGAAGGCCGAGATGCCCTTGGTGCCCTGTGACTTGTCGGTCATGGCCATGACGATGAACACATGGGCATTGGAGGCGTTGGTGATAAAGATCTTGGAGCCGTTGAGCACCCAGTGGTCACCCGCATCGACAGCGGTGGTCTGCTGCATGGCGGCATCGGTGCCTGCATTGGGCTCGGTCAAGCCGAAGGCGCCAATCCACTCGCCCGAAGCGAGTTTGGGCAAGTACTTCATCTTCTGCTCCTCGGTGCCGTGCTCCATGATGGGAGCGACACACAGCGAGGTGTGGGCCGACAGGACTACGCCCGTGGTGGCGCACACGCGGGACAGTTCCTCAACGGCCATGATATACATCTGGACAGTGCCGCCAGCACCGCCATACTGCTTGGGCACGGGAATACCCATCATGCCCAACTTACCCATCTTCTCGACAGTCTCGATGGGGAAGCGCTCCTGCTCATCAATCTCGGCGGCAAGGGGCTTCACCTCGTTCTCTGCAAAGGAGCGTACCATCTGCAGGAACAGTTGTTCAGTCTTTGAATAGCTAAAATCCATTTTTTCTTAACGTTTTTAGTTGCAAGTCTTCAGTTGCAAGTTTTAAGTATAGTAATCATCGCCCGCAACAGGTAATATTACTTAAAACTTAAAACTCACAACTAAAACTTAATAAATCAATACTTGTAGAAGCCTTCACCGGTCTTGCGGCCCAGCAGGCCAGCGCGGACCATCTTGCGCAACAGCGGGTGAGGACGATACTTGGGATCGCCAAACTCGTTGTAGAGCACTTCCATGATGGCAAGGTTCACGTCGTTACCGATGAGGTCGGCCAGTGCCAGCGGGCCCATGGGATGGTTGGCACCCAGCATCATGCACTTGTCGATGTCCTCGGCGCTGGCGATGCCGTCGGCCAGGATGCCCACTGCCTCGTTGATCATCGGGATGAGAATGCGGTTAACGACAAAACCGGGAGCCTCGTTAACGGGAACGGGGGTCTTGCCGATCTCGGTGGTCAGGTCGATGATGCACTGAGCGGTATCGTCGCTGGTGAGTTGGCCCTTGATGACCTCGACGAGCGCCATGCGGTCGGCGGGGTTGAAGAAGTGGCAACCGATGAACTGAGCGGGACGGCTCGTGCAGGCGGCAATCTCGGTGATCGAGAGTGACGACGAGTTGGTGGCAAAGATAGTCTCGGGCTTGCAGATCTTGTCAAGCTCCATGAACACGTCTTTCTTTAACTGCATGTCCTCGACAGCGGCCTCGATGACGAGGTCGGCGTCGGCAAACGTTGCATAGTCGGTCGTCGTGGTGATATTGGCCAGGATAGCCTTCATGGCATCCTCGGTGATCTTACCCTTCTCGACGAGTTTGTTATAGCCCTTGGAGATTGAGGCCATGGCCTTGTCCAGGCTAGCCTGGGTGCGGCTCTTCATGACAACTGGCATCTTGGCAGCAAATGCCTTGACGATGCCCTTGGCCATCGTACCGGTTCCAATAACGCAAATTTTCATAATTTTATTACTCCTTTTTTACTGATTATTAATGATTTAGTTTAATTTCTTATTCTCCCTTGAATTCAGCCTTGCGCTTGCCCAGGAAGGCATCCATGCCCTCTTTTTGGTCACGGGTGGCGAAACACTTGCCAAACAGCTTGTTCTCGAGGGCAATGGCGCCGTCGGCGTCCAAATCATAGCCCTCGTTGATGCTCTGCTTGGCCAGCTTGATGGCCACGGGTGCGTTCTTGAGCATCATGCGGGCCATCTCCATGGCCTTGTCCATGAGCTCCTCGGGCTCATAGACGGCATTGACCAGACCGATGCGCAGTGCCTCATCGGCGCGAATCACCTTGCCCGTGTAGATCATCTCCTTGGCATAGCCCTGGCCGATGAGTTTGGGCAGGCGATGTGTGCCCGAGAAGCCTGGAATGATACCCAAGCCCACCTCGGGCTGGCCAAACTTGGCCTTGCTCGAAGCGATGCGGATGTCACAGGCCATGGCCAGCTCGCAGCCACCGCCCAGTGCAAAGCCGTTGACTGCGGCGATGACGGGAATGGGCAGCGTCTCGATGCGGCGAAAGACCTGAGCTCCCAGACGGCCGAACTCGAAGCCCTGGGGCTCGTCGAGGTGGGCCATCTCGCTAATGTCGGCTCCGGCGACAAAGGATTTCTCACCGTCGCCCGTGATGATGAGCACGCGGGTGCCTTCGAGTTCCTGGCCGATGCATGCATCCAGCTCCTTGAGGATGGTGGAGTTGAGCGCATTCAACGACTTGGGCGCCGATATCTTGAGGACGGTGGTGCCGTCGCCGCAGTGCTCAACCTTCAAGAATTGATAATCCATGATGAGGCTGCAATTAGACATCCATGGGCTTGAGATCGGGCGAGATGATCAGCTTGGCCTCGGTTGCGGCCTGCACATCCTCGACGGTGAACTCGGGATGAAGCTCACGCAGGACGATACCCTCGGGGGTGATGTCCATGACGCCCATCTCGGTGATAATCATATTGACCTGTCCGGCAGCGGTCAGGGGCAGGGTGCACTCCTTCAAGATCTTGGGGTTGCCCTTCTGGGTGTGCTCCATGGTCAGGATTACGCGCTTTGCGCCCACCACGAGGTCCATAGCACCGCCCATGCCGGGAGCCATCTTGCCAGGAATAATCCAGTTGGCCAGGTTTCCTTTCTCATCGACCTGCAATGCGCCCAGGAAAGACACGTTCACATGGCCGCCGCGAATAATGGCAAACGACGTGGCCGAGTCAAACGTGCATGCGCCGGGATTCAACGTGATGGCACCGCCACCAGCGTTGATCAGGTTCTTGTCCTCCTTGCCTTCCTCGGGCGTGGGGCCCATGCCCATGGCGCCATTCTCGGTCTGCAGCGTTACAGAAACGCCCTCGGGCAGATAGTTAGGGATTAAGGTGGGGATACCAATACCCAGATTCACAACATCGCCATCGTGCAGTTCCTTAGCGGCACGTTTTGCGATGACTTCTCTCATTTGATATTTATCCATAATAATAGTACGGTTTTTGAGATTAATTATATGTTTTTTTTAAAAAGTTATTTCATTCCTCTCTTGACCATCTCTTGCACGACAAACGATGCCACGTCATCGGCATAGGTGTTCATGCCAAAGCCTGCGTCAAAACCCAGTTCCTTAGCCAGTTCGTGGGTCACGCGCGCGCCACCGCAGCAGCAGATCATCTTGTCGCGCAGCCCCTCGGCCTCCATGAGCTCGATAAACTCGGTCATGTTCTTGATGTGGACGTCCTTTTGGGTCACCGTTTGTGACACGAGCAGGGCATCGGCGTGGAGTTCAATGCCCTTGGCGATAAACTCCTCGTTGGGCACCTGCGAACCCAGGTTATAGGCCTCGATCATCTCATAGCGTTCCAGGCCGTAGTGGCCGGCATAGCCCTTCATGTTCATGATGGCATCGATGCCCACGGTGTGGGCGTCGGTTCCGGTAGAGGCACCGACGATGACAATCTTGCGGCCGATGTTCTCCTTGATGTACTCGTCGGTCTCATACATGTCCATCGTGTTACTTTCAACCTTGGGCACATAGATGGTGCTGTAGTCCACCGTGTGGCTGCAACTGCCGTAGCAGTTAAAGAAGGTGAAACCAGGCGTCAATTCCTTGTAATATACCACGCTGGGATTCTCCAGACCCATCTTGCGGAGCAACTGCTTGGCCGCTTCCACGGCCTCGGCGCCACAGGGCACGGGCAGGGTGAAACTCAGTTGCACCTTGCCGTCGTTCATCGTGTCGCCATAGGGCTTTATCTTGGTGAAGTCTAAGGTTTTGTCAAAATCCTTAGCTTCCATGCTATATAATCCTTCACTCATAGTAGTAGTCTAGTAACCTTATTGATGTGTTGTTAGTTTATCTCTTGCCTTTCATCAACTCCACAAACGGGTTGTAGTAGTTCTCACCCTTCATGGTGACGCCCTCAAGGCCCTTGCCACCGTTCTTGGGACGCTTCACGTCGCCAAAGATGCCCTTCTCAAGTGCGGTGAACAGACCTTCCTTGGTAATCTCTTCAAGCAACTTGATGGTGTTGCCCAGCACCTCCTTGACGCGGTTGCGGCAGATGCCACCCTCGACAAACTCCATCTCCTCGCCGATGCTCTTCATGTTGTTGAAGATGTACTTGGCGTTCTCGATCGACAGGTAACGGTCGCTCATGAAGGGGGTGTGGATAGCCTCAGTGGGCATGCCCAGCAGCTGGATTCCCTGGTGGGTCCAGATGCCAATCATGTTGAACAGGGCGTCCTGGATGTGGCCACGGAAGATGTTGCCCGTCATGAACTTGGTGGGCGGCATGTACTTCAACGTTGCCTTGGGGAAGATTTCACGGGTCATCTGTGCCTGGGCCAGCTCCAGCAGGAAGCCGTTCTCGAGCATGGGGTCCATCTCAAAGGCATGTCCCAGACCCATCTGCTCCTCGGGCAGGCCTGCCATCAGGGCCAGCTGCTCGTTGATGAGGTCCGAGGCCAGTACCGTGTGGGCTGCCTCGACGGCGTCGGCGGTTGTGAGGTAGTTGTCCTCACCCGTGTTGATGATCACGCCGGCAAAGCCGTTGATAATGCGGCTCATGTACTGGTCGACAAGCGTGCGCTGCATGTTGATGTCTCGGAACAGGATGCCATACAGTGCGTCGTTCAACATCACGTCCAATCCCTCAAAGGCGCCCATGATGGCGATTTCGGGCATACACAGGCCCGAACAGTAGTTACACAGGCGGATGTAACGTCCCTGCTCCTCGCCCACCTCGTCGAGCGCCTTGCGCATGATGCGGAAGTTCTCTTGGGTAGCAAACGTACCGCCGAATCCCTCGGTCGTCGCGCCATAGGGCACATAGTCCAGCAGGCTCTGGCCTGTGGTACGGATCACGGCGATGACGTCGGCACCTTGACGGGCACCTGCCTGGGCCTGTACCACGTCCTCATAGATATTACCCGTTGCCACGATGATGTACAGGTAGGGCTTGGGACCCTCACCGATGGTCTCGAGATAGTGCTCGCGGCGCGCGCGACGGGTGCGGATGCGGGTCATGCTCTCGTCGATAACGGGCTGCAGGGCCTGGGCAATCTGCTTGGGGTCACGGGTTACCACCTGAGTGATATCCAGCTCATCGGCAGCTACCTTTTCGGCAATCTGCTGCGGCGAGAGTCCGGTCTGGATCATCGCATTGGCGATAAAGAACAATGCGCCCTCGCTGAGCACGCCCTTGTCCTTCAATGCCTCGACCACCACGTTGGGCAGGGGCACGTCGTTGTCGTCAACGCCGTCGATACCCATCAAGCGGCACAGCGTGCGCTCGACGGCCACCGTCGTGTACTGTTCCACGAAGGATTGCACGTCCTCGGCGATGCCTTTGGCCAGGCCACGGGCATACTCCACTTTTTCAAAATCTAGTCCTAACTTGCTTTTTTGCATCGTATTATAGTATTATAGTATATAGTGTCAACAATGATTATTCTTGCCTGGCGCGGCCTGTAGCAGTGCTCTGGCCTGGTCTATCCACTCGCTGTCGATGCCCAGGCTCTGAGCGATGTTGAGCGCCTCGTGGGGCGCCTCGCCGTCCTGAACCTCGACCAGCGTGTAGTCCATCGAGCCGTTCTCAAAGCCCTTTACCCTGAGGCAGCGGGCCTCGCCAGGCTCTATATCATAGTGCGTTGTCATGACCAGACTCATGTCCCGCCCTGCAAGCACCCGCAGCAGGGCCGACACGAGGGCGGCACCCTCGGTGGGGTTAGTGGTGCGGGCCGGTTCGTCGATCAACGCCAGCAGTTTCTTGTTCTCGCGCGATGCCTTGATGACGGCATCGATATTCTTCATCTCGGCAGCGAACGATGACAGGCCTTTCTCGACCGACTGGTCATCGCCGATGCAGAAGTGTATTTCGTCCTTGATGGCAATCCGTGCCGCGGCAGCGGGAATGCCAAACCCGAACTGGAAGAGCCACTGGCACAACGTCAACGTCTTTAACACGACAGTCTTACCGCCCATGTTGGCGCCCGTGATGAGTGTCGGTTCCATGCCGTAGGCGATGCTCACCGGCTGGAAGCTGCGGCCACGGCTAGCCAGGGCCTCTTGCACCTGGGGATGGAACATGTCGTCATATTGGCTGGTTCCATCCTGGGAGAGTGCCGGGAAGCACAATCCCATATCCTGCACCTGCCTGGCACGGGCCACGTCAACGTCGATGAGAGCCAGTGCGGTTTGGGCCTGTTCGATGGCTGTAGCAAACGGATGCAGGCGCTTGCTCAGTTTGGTTCTCACTTCCTCCTCGATTTCGCCGGCCTGGAGCAGCAACTCATCCTGCTGGTCGGGATGGCGGCGCATCAGGGCGCGCAGTTCCTTGAGGCGGTCGTTGTAGGAGTCATAGATATAGAAGGTGGCTATCTTCATCCCATCGGGATCAAGGATGTTGATCACCTCGTCGAGGTCGGGAATCTCTACGGCCTTGTCCATGCCGTGCTGGGCCAGCAGCTTTTTCACGTCGGCTGCAAGCAGTGCCAGGTGCTTGACCTCAAACAGCTCGATATCGTCCAGTACCGTGCCTTGATAGAGGTTGCGGATGGTCGTGCGGATGTCTTTTAAATCACACAACTTGTGGCACAGTGTATTGATATAAAGTGTATCAACCCGCTGGAGAAAATCGGTGAAACAGTGCAATTCCTGATAGGAAGCCACAATCTCCTCGGCTCGCGTCATCATTGGCGAGTCGAGGAGCCATCGGCGTGCAAAACCCGACTGCAATTCCAGCTTGTCGAGCATGAAACGCAAGCCGCATGGCGATTCTATGACATTCTTCAGTTGCATTCTTTATTCTTGAGCAGGTCGTAAACGGGAAGCCCTATGGCTTCAGATAATCTATTGCACAACAGGTCACTGTCCAGGACATAACCTGTCGGTGAGGTCGGGTTGACGGTGACAGCGATGAGTTTGCTCTTCTGCAACACGCTCACGCGTCCCCCACCCTTGACAAACAGGCGGTACTGCTGTGGGGTGACAAAAATCTTGGTGAAGTCACGCACCACAATCTCGGCATGCCGCAAGGTCTTGTGCTTCCTCACCTTGTCGAGGAAGGTCCCTACCAGGGCTCCGGCGACATATAGCGAGGCACAGTGCTCCACACCGTCGAAGTGGATTTCCTGGGACAAGGATGTCATGGCGTTCAGGTCGTGCAAGGCGCCATCGGTATCGATAAACCACACGCCCTTCTCGAGCGGGGCTAGCCGATTGACATTGCGTTCACTCGTCAGTTCCAGGTTGACAAGATCCACCACATGGGCCGTCTTCTGGACCAGGGTCGTCATGTTGGCCGAGTAGGCCGCCCCGGTGGCCAGAATCATCGACTGGCTCACGGCGGGCGATGCCGAGCTCATGCGCGACAATGCGCCGTCGATGATCACATGGTCGATGCCATGCTGCCTCATGTCGCTCATCCATCGCTTCAAGCTACTGCCCGACGAGGGGCCCGACAGGAGTATCTTGCCTCCCGTGAGGGCTCTTGCCGTCACCACGCGTCCCAACGAGGTCGTCTCGTCGCTCACGTCGATGAGTTCCGACACCAGTCGCCGCTGGCGGTAGTGCATCTCGCTGGTGCCGAAGTACATACCCTCGCGCAGCGTGATTTCGGGCTTCTGGGTGCGCGTCACCTGATCCACGGTCTCTCCATCGATGCCAATCGAGGTCACGGCAATGCGTTTTCTCTCGACGGGAAGGTTATCAAGGACATACTTGAGACACTCGGTCTTGCCGGTATTCTTCTCCAACCCCACGATAGACAAGCTATCATATTTCAATATTTCATCAATGAAGGGAAGCACTACAGTCACAATCTATCCGGCGGCCTGTAGGGGCACCAGATTGGGCCCCTACATGACCAGCGGATATAATCTATCATTTCTTGTTGCGAATCGCGTTACGCTCGTGGCGCTTGAGCACCTTGGGCTCGATGTTCATGCGCTCACCCTCGAGCAGCGAGATAACACCGTCCACAGCCTTGTCGGCAGGCACTTGCTCCTTGGCACGGGCAGCCTGGCACTCGGGGCAGTTGCACTCGTTGTGGTACTCGGTGGGCTCGGTATAGGTCGTGATCACGCCCTCAAAGTTGCGCAACACAACCCTGCCAGGAGACTGCGAGATGACATACTGGGGCATGACGGGCGTCTTGCCGCCGCCACCAGGAGCGTCAACGACAAACGTGGGCACGCAGTAGCCGCTCGTGTGGCCGCGCAGGGCCTCGATGATCTCGATACCCTTGCTGACGGGAGTGCGGAAGTGCTCCAGACCCATCGACAGGTCACACTGGTAGATGTAGTAGGGGCGCACGCGTATCTTGACGATCTCGTGCACGAGCTTCTTCATCACGTGGACGCAGTCGTTCACGCCACGCAGCAGCACGCTCTGGTTGCCCAAGGGGATACCGGCGTCGGCCAGCATCTCACAGGCGCGACTCGACTCGGCGGTCACCTCGTTGGGATGGTTGAAGTGGGTATTGATCCAGATGGGATGATACTTCTTCAACATGTCACACAACTCGGGAGTGATGCGCTGCGGGCAAACGACGGGAGTGCGGGTGCCCAGGCGGACGATCTCCACGTGAGGAATCTTCCTCAGTTCCGAGATGATGTATTCCAATCGCTTGTCGCTCACCATGAGGGCGTCACCGCCCGAGAGCAGGACGTCACGCACGGTCGGCGTGTTGCGGATATACTCCAGCGCCTTCTCGATGCGGTCCATGCCACACTCGTTATCGGTCTGGCCGGCAAAGCGGCGACGGGTGCAGTGGCGGCAGTACATCGAGCACATGTCGGTGATGAGGAACAGCACGCGGTCGGGATAACGGTGGGTCAAGCCGGGCGTGGGTGAATCCTCATCCTCATGCAGCGGGTCGAGCAGGTCGGCAGCGGCCTGATGGGTCTCCAGGCCGGTGGGGATGCACTGACGGCGGATGGGATCGTGGGGATCATCGGGATTGATGAGGCTCAGGTAATAGGGCGTGATTGCCATGCGCAGGGTCTTGAGCGTCTGCTTGACACCCTCTTCCTCCTCGGCAGTAAGGCTCACATATTTCTTGAGTTCCTCGAGTGTCTCGATGCGGTTTTTCACCTGCCACTTCCAGTCATTCCACTGCTCGTCGGTGACATCGGGGAAAAGTTGTTTTCTTCTTGATTCAGCCATAACGGGTGATGATTGGATTATGCGTAAAGTTCCTCAAAGATCTTGCGCAGCTCGGGGCACTCGCGCAGCTCCTGCAGGGTGAAGTCGGCATGGCCCTTGGTGTAGCCGTTACCGATGATCATGTTCACGTCGGCACCGATACCCTCGGCACCCAGGGCTGCCTTGGTGAAGCTGGTGGCCATCGAGAAGAAGTAGACGATGCCATCATCCTTGGTGCACAGCACTGCGGTCATCTCACAATCGGGCACATTCACACAGTTGATAGTGGTGTCGGCCATCTTGCCGTCGGTGAGCTTGTAAACCAGCTCATAGACCTCAACGGGGGTCATGCCGGCAACGCTCTCGACCACGTCACAGAAGCCCAGATCCTTGATGCGCTGGGTGGACTTGGGGCTGTTGGCCAGACCGATAACCTTTCCGGTTACACCCACGCGCTTCTTGGCCTCGTAGCAGCACAACATGCCGCTCTTGCCACCGGCACCCAGGATAACCACGTTCTGGCCATACTGGCACAGCTTGGCGGTCTGGGCGGGAGCACCAGCCACGTCGAGGGCGCTCAGGGCGAGCTTCTCGGGCATGTCATCGGGAATCTTGGCATAGATGCCGCTCTCGAACAGGATAGCCTTACCCTTGATATCCACCTGGTCAACGTCGGCGCGGATCTCGAGGATCTCGTCGATGCGCAGCGGGGTCAGTGACAGGGAAACGAGGGTAGCGATGCGGTCGCCCTCCTTGAGGTCGATCTTGCCCTTGAGGGCGTCGCCAATCTTCTCCACCTTACCCAGGAGCATACCGCCCGAACCGGTGCGGCGGTTGCGGTGCTTGCCCTGCAACTCAACGTTGAGGAGCATCTCCTTTTTAATCTCCTCCATCACCTCGGCCTCGTTGTTGGGGTCCTTGGCCTGCTGCTTGGCATAGTTGTGGATGTCGGTGAACGATGCGCTGTCGATGTTCAGGGTCTGAACGTCGATGAGGATCTCGTTGTCATAGATCTCGTCCATGTTGTTGTCCAGCTTGTTGGCGGGCTGGGGAAGGATGCCCTTAGGCTCGATTACTCGGTGGGTACCGAATCTATTTCCGTGTTTCTGCATTGTTTTAATGTTGTTTTATTAGTTAAACTCTATTTTGTTGTTGTTTTGTTTTTAGGGGCCTTAGACCTTAGTTGCGCTTGGGCAAGCCCAGAATCTCGCGGGCCTCGTCGCTGGTGGCGATGGGACGGCCCAACTCGCGGGCCAGACGAACGACCTTCTCGACGAGCTCGCCGTTGCTCTTGGCGAGCACGCCCTTGGACAGGTACAGGTTGTCCTCAAAGCCCACACGCACGTTACCGCCCATGGCGATAGCGGCAGCGGCCATCGGGAAGGCATGACGGCCCACACCGGTCACCGTCCAGGTCGAGCCTGCGGGAATGCCGTTCACGAGCCAGCACAGGTTGGCCACGGTGGCGGGAGTGCAACCGGGAACGCCCAGCACAAAGTTGAACTGCATGGGGTTACCGGGCACTTCACCCTTGCGGGCCATCGTGAGGATGGTGTCCAGGTGGCCCATCTCGAAGCACTCATACTCGGGCTTGATGCCGCGCTCAATCATGCGCTTGCCGAAGGCACGCATCGTGGGCATCGTGTTGTCAAAGATCTCGTCGCCAAAGTTGCAAGTGCCACAGTCCAGCGTTGCCATCTCGGGCAGCGGGGTGGTGTCGGTCGACTGCAGGCGCTCGTCGGGCGTCATGCCCACTGCACCACCGGTCGACGGGATGAGGATCACGTTGGGGCACACCTTCAGGATAGCCTCTTCACACTCCTGGAAGCGGGCGCGGTCCTGGGTGGGCGTGCCGTCGTCCCAGCGCACGTGCAGGTGCACGATGGCAGCACCGGCATCGACAGCCGACTTGGCCTCGCGGACGATCTCTTCTACAGTATAGGGTACGTTAGGATTCTGCTCCTTGGTAACCTCGGCGCCGCAGATGGCGGCGGTAATAATCAGTTTGTCCATTTCTAGTTTTTTAGTTTTCAGTTTTTAGTCGCCAGTCGTCAGTTTTAGTATCGTTACAACTCCTAACTCCTAACTTCTAATTTATTTGCGCTGGCAGTCCTTGGGGGTTACACAGGTTCCTGATGCGCGGCACACGACAACGGGCTCGTCGAGAATGTCGGCTGCCGATGCACTGATGTCGGGGCGAGCCTTGGCCACCTTGCGGGCCTCAAACACCATGTGGCGCGATGTGTTGCCCTCACGGTCGATCCAGCCCTCGGCCTCGATGAAGTCGCCGGCGTAGACAGGTGCCAGGAACTCGATGTTGTCATAGGCACAGAACAGGCCCTCGTCGCCATCGCGCATAATCAATAACTCGGTAGCCACGTCGCCAAACAGGTGAACCATGTGTGCTCCATCAACCAGATTGCCACCGTAGTGGGCATCCTTTGCGCTCATGCGCAGTCTGATCATTGTCTTGTATTCCATTGTTCAGTTTTAAGTTTTTCAGTTTTAAGTTTTTAATGCGATTTCTATCGCCTGTAAACTTATTCCTAATGTTTATTTCTCGACGTAGATGCCGTCAACATAGATGCCCGATGCGTGAACATGCTCGGGGGCGATCTCACCCACGGGAACGAGCTTCTCGGCCTCAACGACTACATAGTCGGCTGCGGTAGCCATCAGGGGGTTGAAGTTGTTGGTGGTGCCCAGGAAGACCATGTTGCCAAACTCGTCAACGATGTTGGCGCGCAGGAAGGCGATGTCGGCCCTCAGCGGCTTCTCGAGCAAGTAGTCCTTGCCGTCAACCTTGATGATCTCCTTGCCGTCGGCCATGATGGTGCCCAGGCCGGTGGGGGTCAGCACGCCGCCCAGTCCAGCACCAGCCGCACGGATGCGCTCGGCCAGGGTGCCCTGGGGCACATACTCGACGATGAGGGTACCCTCATTCTTCTGCAAGGCGGTCTGCTTGTTGGTGCCTGTGTGGCTGACGATTGCCTTCTTTACCTGGTGATTGGTGACCAGCTTGCCATGGGCCACCTCGTCATAGGCGGTATCGTTGGCAATGATAGTCAGATCCTTAACTCCCTTCTCTACAATGGCGTCGATAATCTGGGTGGCACTGCCGTTGCCCAGGAATCCGCCAAACATGATTGTCATGCCGTCCTGTACTTTCTCGACGGCTTGTTCCAGTGTGATTTGCTTGTTCATAATGTTTATGTTTTGGAATGTATTGGTTTATGTCTATAATTGGGTGCAAATATAGAAAAATTTCCCCATTTTTCAGTCCATTCTTTACAATTATTTATTAACTTTTTATCTATTACATAGATAACTGTAGTTATGACAGCACTTTGGAACTATAATCCAGTTGCCAGCCATGGGTTACAGCCCACGACATAGAACCCAACCACCGAAAACAATAGTATTTAGGTAGCGGCCATAAAAAAGCCGCCATTGTTTGTTTTTTTATATGAAATAATCATAGTAACTTTGCCGTAGGGCTTTAAATATTGCAGGAGCCACCTAAATCAAAGCATAGACTTCTGAAAATCAAAAAAGTATATATTTTTGTTTGTTTAACTACTAATTATTCCTTTCAATGATGAAACAGCTTATCTTTACACTTGCAATCTTGATGACAGGCTTGAGCATGAATGCCCAGACTCCCTCGGTCGACTATAACATCGACGAGGTGGGCACTGATTTTATCACCATGACGTTCATGCCCAATGCCGATGCGGCAGGCTACGCCTTCTGCCTGTTTGAGGCGGGCACTGCCGAGCAGCAGTTTGCCATGTTCGGCCCGTGGATGGGTTTCCAGACCATGAGCGACATGATCAAGGCTTGGGGCATCGCTCAGACCGAGACCTACCAGTACACTTGGACCAACCAGGCACCAGGCTCGGACTATGAGATTTACGTGCAATGCTGGGATGCTGACGGAGTGGATGCCGACATGATTATCATACCCGTGACAACCGCCAGCATGGGTGGTGGCGGTGAGGCCGTGATGACCATCGAAATCGGCGCATTTGGTGGAGACCCTGAGAATGGCTACTACCAGTGGGTGACCTATATCCCCAACGAGGAAGTGGCAAAGCACCGCGACATGATCATCCTGAAGTCGGCCTATGAGTCAGCCGAGTGGGGGCTGGAGAATGTGCTCAACTACCTCAAGCAAGACAACCCCTACGACCCCTACTGGGATCAGTACGGCATTGACGAAGCACAATGGAACGCCGAGCCAGACACATGGTACATCGCCTTCTCAATTGGCATGAATGCCAACGGCGAATGGGGCCCCCTGGCTTCTGTCGAGTTCAAGACTCCCGGCACTACCGGCATCAACGAGTTGGCTGACGGCAAGCAGGTGGCCGGCGTTCGCTACTTCAACATGGCTGGCCAAGAAATGGCCGAGGCTAACGGCTTGACTATCATCGTGACTACTTACACCGACGGCACCACCAGCGCTGTTAAGGTGATGAAGTAACGCCCCATCGAAGCGGCTCTCATGATAATCGGGAACCGTTACAAGACCGAGTTATCGCCGACTAGGACACGTTCTTAGTCGGCGATAACTCTACGATCCAATATTGATTGACGGAAAAGTTTTTGGGTTCAAATCCAAAAACTTCACAAAATCGGCTATTTTTTGGAATTAAATCCCAAAACTTTCATTTTTCAACCACTTTTTGGAATGAAATCCAAAAAACTTCACTTATCTTTGCGGCACAAACGACAAATTCAAGCAATCATGAAGAGAATAAAGCGCAACGATTATTTAAGCAAATTGACATCCCTGCGGGATAAGCAAATCATCAAGATCATCACGGGTGTGAGACGATGCGGCAAATCAACAATGCTCGAGATCATGCAGGACGAACTGCGCACCACTGGAATAAAAGAAGAACAGATCATAGCCATCAACCTTGAGGACTATGACAACAAGGAGCTGCGAGATCCCGATGCCTTGTATGCCCATGTGAAATCACGCCTGCACAAGTCCAAAATGACTTATTTATTCATCGACGAGATACAGCATGTTGACAGATTTGCCGACGTACTGGATGCCCTATACATCAAGCCAAACGTTGACATGTACATCACGGGGTCTAACGCCTTCTTGTTATCCAGTGAGATAGCGACATTGCTTTCAGGCAGGTATGTGGAAATCAAGATGCTACCCCTTTCATTTGCCGAGTTTGTCGAGAGCACTGGCAATGAATTGGAACTGGGTAATAAATATGTTGACTATGTGACCAACAGCAGTTTCCCTTACACTGCCGAATTACGGAATAATCCCTCAGTGATAAGCGACTATCTGCAAGGCATCTACAACACCATTGTCCTCAAGGACGTGCTACAACGCAAAAACATCAGGGACGCCATGATGCTCGAGAGTATCCTGACTTTTATGCTTGACAACATCGGCAATACGTTGTCAACCAAGAAGATTGCCGACACCATGACATCATCGGGCAGGAAAATCGATGTAAAGACCGTAGAGAAATACCTGTCGGCTCTCCAAGAGAGTTTTATCCTGTATCGGGCGGGGCGCTACAATGTCAAGGGCAAACAACTGCTCAAGACCTTGGAAAAATACTACCTGGTTGATGTGGCATTGAGGCGCGCCATGCTAGGCCGTCAAGGTGTGGATGTGGGGCACCTGCTGGAGAATGTAGTTTATTTGGAACTGTTACGCCACAATCAGCATGTGTTTATCGGCAAGACCGGCGACCTAGAGATCGATTTCGTCACCATCAACGATGAACAGACAAATTATTATCAAGTATCGGCCAGCGTTAGAAACGCCGACACGCTGGAACGCGAATTAGCCCCCCTAAAAAGCATCAAGGATCACAACCCCAAGTGGTTGCTGACCCTTGATGAAGACCCCGATGCCAACTACGATGGCATCCGCAAGGTAAATGTCCTCAATTGGCTACTGCATAGATACAAATGAATCCAGAACTGACATTTTCGATGAATTTATTCATCGTAAGACATTGCTAAACGAAGTCCAACATATTTGTAATGGCTTTCAGGGAAAATCTAATACTTTTCCTGGATTTGTCAATAAAAAGCGGGGGTAAAAGTACCCAACGGCACTTTTACCCCCTCTTTAAACACTGTTCGTCAAAAAATTCATTACTTCAGGTAATCGTCAAAGTAGCGGGTGATGCGCTCGTGCAGGTGCACGCTCTGGTGGCCCATCATGTTGTGGCCCTGGCCGGGATAGACATAGAAGTCGGGCTGGGTGCCGGCAGCAATACAAGCCTTGAGGAAGCTGTAGGCGTGCTGGGGAACGACGGTGGGGTCGTTGAGGCCGATGATGATCTGCAAGCGGCCCTTGAGGTCTTTTGCCTTGTGGATGAGGCTGGTGCGGGCATATCCCTCGGGGTTGGCCTGCGGGGTGTCCATGTAGCGCTCGCCATACATCACCTCATACCATTTCCAGTCAATCACGGGACCACCGGCCACGCCCACCTTGAACACGTCAGGGTAGTTGGTCATCAGGCTGATGGTCATGAAACCGCCAAAGCTCCAGCCGTGCACACCCAAGCGCGTGGTATCGACATAGTTGAGTGTCCTGAGGAAGTCCACGCCACACATCTGGTCCTGCATCTCGACCTGGCCCAACTGGCGGAAGGTGGCTTGCTCAAAGTCGCGACCACGGTTCTCACTGCCACGGTTGTCAAGGATGAACAGGACATAGCCGCGCTGTGCCATATAGGTCTCCCAGCTGCGGCTAGCATAGTGCCAGCGGGCGTCCACATTATGGGCGTGGGGACCGCCATAGACATAGACCACCGTGGGATACTTCCTGGTCTCGTCAAAGTCGGGAGGCAGCACCAAGCGATAATAGAGGTCGGTATAGCCGTCGGCGGCCTTAATCGAACCGCAACGATACTCGGGCACGGCATAGCCCTGCCAGGGATCGGGAGCGGTAAAATAGCGCTGCTGCTCGCCCGAGCGGGTGTCAACTATGTTGATGTTGCGCGGCACGTCGGGACCCTGATAATAGTCCACAAGCAAGTGACCATTGGCGCTCAGCATGCCCGTGTGCCAGCCCTTGCCATCCTCGTCGATGCGTGTCATCGTGCCAGTAGCCACGTCGACACGGTAAAGGTTCTGTTGAATGGGGCTAGCGGCGTTGGCCGAGATGATGACCGCCTCGCGGTCGGCATCAAATCCCAGCAGGTCCATCACTACCCAGTTGCCGCTGGTGATCTGTTGCAGCTCGTGCCCCATCGTGTCCATCAGGTAGAGGTGGTTGTAGCCGTCCTTCTCGCTCCACAGGATGAACTTGCTGTCGTCCCAGGGCAGGAAGGTAATGGGATGCTGCGGCTCGACATAGTTGGGATGGGTCTCGTGATACAGCGTGGTGATGGGCTTTCCCGTCGCCGCGTCATAGGCCACAAGGCTCACTTCGTTCTGGTCGCGGTTACCTTCCATCATGTAGATGATGGCTCCGTCGGGGCTCCACGAGATGTTAGAGAAATAGCGGTCGGTGGGATTGCCCGCCCTCAGGTAGAGTGTGTCGCCCGTAATCATGTCATACACGCCCACGGTGACCAGATGGGACGTCTGGCCCGCCATTGGGTACTTCTCGGGTGCTGGAGCGGCCATGACGCGAGCGCTGTCATCTAGCTCGGGAACGTCGATGAGCGGGTAGTCGGCCACCATGCTCTGGTCCATGCGGTAGAACGCCAGTCGGGTGCCGTCGGGGTTCCAGAACAGGCCTCCCTCGATGCCAAACTCGTTGCGGTGCACGCTCTGGCCATAAACCAGGTTGCGCGAGCCGTCGGTGGTGATTTGCCGCGTCTTGCCCATCGCGTCGGTGACAAACAGGTTATCGTTATGGACATAGGCCACAGCGCGGCTCTCCTGATTCCACTCACTGGCCTGAGCTCCAGCACACAACTGCTGGCTCCACTCCTCATTGCCCGTCTTGAAATTGATGAGCAGACGCTGGTCGGCGGTGTTAATCAGCACCAGGGGTTTGTTGGGATAAGGGAAAGAGGCTCCATTGAGGCGCGCTACCTCGGCCGGCTTGGCGCTGGTACCGGTGCGCTTGTTGAGCTTGTCGCGCGTGAACAGGATTTTCTCCTTGCCGTTAGACACATTCACCAGCCAGCACGTGTCGCTGGACAACCTCACCAGCTGGTCGCCCCACCACTTGAGTGAACGGCTCTGCGGTATCATGTTACGGTAATTGGTGCCGCCAAAGTTCAAGTCCTCGAGCGTGAACTGTTTCTGAGCCGCCGCCGGCAGTGCCAACAGGCCAGTCAACATCAACGCCAGAGCATGTAGATAAGTCTTTTTCATTGATGATGGTAATGTTTTGGTTTTATTTTGTCGCAAAGATATACTTTTCCACCGAGAAAAACTAAAGACAGACCTAAAAACTCCGATTTATCGGCCCGCATGCCACTAAAACATTGGGAAACATTTAGTAAATTTGCCGCCATGAAGAAGATTGTCTTATCTATTTTTGGAGCCGCAATGGTCCTGCTGATGGCCAACTGCGACAACCACAACCGCGGGATGGACTACCGCGTCGATATCACCGTCGATAACCAGTTGCGCCACGACAGCGCCACGCTGCTGGTTCTTGAAGGGGATTACAACAAGTTAAGGGTTTGTGGCGCCGCGCGCGGCAGTGGCGGCACCTTCACTTTTACGGGCCAGACCGACAAGGCCAAGCCGGCACTTATCCGCTGGGACAACGACTCGGTCAACCCGTTCTACTTTGTGCTCGAGGGCGGCAACATCAACATCACCATCCAGCCTGGCAAGTTGGATATCACCGGCAGCGTCGCCAACAGCCAGTACCTGCACTACATCAACCAGCGCAACAGCATCATGGACGCCCGCGTAGCCACTTGGCAGGAATACCTCAAGATGGCTGCCGACTCGACGCTCAAGCACGACGACGAAGCGCGCATGGTACTGCAGGACAGCCTGTTGAATGACTCGCTACAGCGCATCACCGTCGATCGCATCAACCGTGGCGACGCCGTGGGCCGCATCATCCGTGAGCGCTACGGCAGGCAGCTCGACCAGGAGCACATGCGCCAGCTCAAGTAATCAGGGGCTCTGGTGTTTTAATCATAGAGTAAACGAATCTCCCCGCCGGCAACATGCTGGCGGGGAGATTCTTGTTTGTTAATTTAACCGATTCGGGTTCTGCAATTACTTCTTAACGATGAGCTCGCAGATCGAAACGCGGTTCCAGCTCAACTCCTGGAACATGTCGGTCTCACCACAACCCTGAGCCTTGATGCGGTCAGCGGCGATTTTGTACTTGTTGATGAGCATGTTCTTAACAGCGTCAGCACGGCCGTTGGCCAGGCGGATGTTGTTGTCCTTGGGACCCTCGGGAGAAGCATAACCCTTGATCTCAACAGTAGCGGTGGGGTTGTTCTTGAGGTACATGGCAACGCGCTCAACATTGGGCTGCTGGTCAGCGGTGATGTTGGTCTTGTTAACCTTGAAGTGAACGAGAACATTCATGTACTGAGCGCTCTTGTCGATAACCTCGGTGGTGTTAACGGGCTTCTGGTTAGCAGCCTTGCGTGCACCCTCCAGGTCGCGCTGCAACTGAGCGTTGCGAGCATTAGCGGCGTCGAGGTCACCCTGCAGACCATTGAGCTGGTTGCGCAGGCCGTTGATCTGACCATTGAGAGCGTCGATGTCATCCTGGCTGTACTTGTAGGGGCAGAAAGTGATGTAACGCTCGCCGTTGCTACCCTTGAAGTGATAGGTGATACCAGCCTCGAGCTCTACAGCTGCGTGGTTAGCATTCATCTTGCTGAGGTTGCTGTGAGGACCCTCGATGGTGCGAGCAGGAGCATTCCAGCGGTAAGCCTGCATGATGTCACCGTTCATGTCCCAAACAACGCTGGGCTTCAAGCTGAAGGTCCATGCGCGGCTCTCACCAAAGTTGAAGTTAAGGTTAGCACCTGCCTTGGTGTACCAGCTGTCATAGTCGTTGCCATAAACGTCGGCCGACTCAGCAGCGCGGTGGAAGGCGTGCAACCAACCAGCACCAAATACACCCTCGAGCTCAAAGACGCGAGGTTTGCCCTTGTAACCACCGAAGAGGTTGCTCAGGTTAACGGTACCAAACATACCGGCCATGGTGTGGTCGATGATGTTCGGGCTCTTGGGGCCCCAGTAGTTGGGCTCTTTCGTCCAGCTGGTAGTGTTGATGGTAGCCTCACCCTCAACGCCCAGACCAAAGACGGGAGTCAGCTGCTTCTTGATCTCCATACCGAAGATGCCACGAGCGCTGGGCCAGAATGCATAACCCTGGAAGGGCATGATAGCACCACCCTTGAGAGTTACTGACATGTTGTCAAAGAACTTGTTCTGCTCCAGAGACTGAGCCTGAGAAGCAAATGCGCCCATAAGGAGGGCTAAAGTCAAGATAATCTTTTTCATTTTAATAAAATTGATTAAACACTAATTATTGATAATTTTCGGCAAAAGTAATACAAATTTCTAACACAGCCAAAATTTAACATTTATTAAGGATGAAAAATCTACCAAACTGGCCATTTTTAGGCGTTTTTGGTGCAAATTTCCAGCCAAAATACATGTTTTTTTGACTTTACTAGACGTTTAACAAGCAAAATTATAGCATTTCTAGTAATTATACAAATTTTTGCCCACAATTTTTGATTATTGCAGGTGTTTTCAGGATTTCACCGCAATTGGGAGGGTAGCTATCATGAGACACCCAATATATAACCGATCACGCTATTAACGTCGGCGACAGTGACCTCCTTGTCCTTGTTGACATCGGCGCGGCCCTTCAGGTCGGCAGCCACAGCATCGCCAAGCAGGACCTGGATGACGGCGTTGACATCGGCCACGCTGACCTCACCATCGAGATTGACATCGCCCTTAAGCACCGAGTTCATCACGATCTGGCGAACGGCTCCGCTATTCTTCACATTACTCTTCCAGCCGGCGAAACGCAGTCGCGCACTCGTCATCCCCGACGGGACGGTGATGGACAGGTCCAGATAGTTGGTGCGGCTCACGCTGGCGGGCTGATAGGTCACCGAGTCGACTGTCGCCCCTGTCGCGTCGAGCAATGCGGCAGTGAGAGCGACCTTTTTCACGTCAAATCCTTCATCCTTCCACTGGTCGGTAATCCAGGTGACAGTCATGTCGATGGTCTGTCCTCCATAGCAGGCAAAGGGCGGCGACGTCAACGTGAGGTGTTGCCCAGTCGAGGTCGTGTACAGCACAATCTTGTTATTCAAAATGTTGCTCTGGTTAAGCGGAATACTTGGATTGGTATATACCCAGTCCTCAAAACTTTGCGACGAGAACTGCGGCAGTTGAGCATACGACAACAGGGTGGCTACACTAGCCACAAATAGCACAATAATTCTTTTCATAGTCCTGTATAGTTGGATTATACTGGCTGCAAAGGTAGCACAATTTGCCCAGCCACACAAGAGGAAGCCTTAATGAAACAGCAGGATGTGTCATGTTTCACTCGTTGACACACCCTGCTATTACATTATAAAATAAATAAAGGGCCAGAGACTCACTTGAGCAGGCCGATGGAGCGCTTGAGGAAGCGGTCCAGGCCTTCGCCCTTGAGCATGCCGTTGCTCAGCAGCGCGATGTCGATGAGCTGATGCACACGGCTCTCGCCGGCGGCATAGGCCGTGATGAGATTCTCCTTGCGCTTGCGCAACTCGTCGAGGTGCTTTTCACTCTGCTCAAGGTCCTTCTTTTTATCCTCGGGCAGTTCCTTGTCGTCCTTCTTGAGGTCGCGCAGGGCGTTGATGACATTCTGTGTGGCAGTGATGTCGGCATTGACGGGCTTGAGTTCGGCATCAAGCGACTGCTCGGCCTGCTCGACAATCTTCTGGACCAGCGGGTGCTTGGTGTTGAGCACCATGCCATACATGTCAGGCATCTCGCCATAGAAGCTCATGCCGGGCTGGAAGCGTGCCATGTCCTTCATGCGGCGCATGTACTCGGCCTGGGTGATGACCACGGGCTTGTCGTCAGGCCCCATGGCAGCAAAGCTTACCATGAACTCTGCCTTGTCGACATGCGGAATCTGGCTCTTGAACAGGGTCTGGGCAATGTCCTGCTGCTCGAGAGAGAACTGCGGTTTGTCCTCGTCCTGCTTGCGGATGAGGTTGTCGAGCACGTCGCTGTCGACGCGCACAAAGCGCATCTTCTCCTGCTTCTGCTCGAGCATGCTGGCAAAGGGGACATCAAGTTCGCCGTTCATCAGCAGCACGTCATAACCACGATCGGTAGCTCCCTTGATATAGGAGTACTGGGCCTCCTTGTCGGTGGCATAGAGGCAGATGAGGTTGCCCTCCTTGTCGGTCTGCTCAGCCTCGATGAGTTTGCGGTAGTCCTCGAGCTTGAAGTACTTGCCGTCGGTATTCCCAAGCAAGGCGAACTTGAGGCCTGACTCACAGAATTTCTCATCACTGAGCATGCCATACTCGATAAAGATCTTGATGTCGTTCCACTTTTGCTCGAACTCCTGGGGCTGGTTCTTGGCGATTTCCTCGAGACGGGCAGCGACCTTCTTGGTGATATAGGTCGAGATCTTCTTGACGGCGCGGTCGCTCTGCAGGTAGCTGCGCGACACGTTCAGCGGGATATCGGGGCTGTCGATGACACCCTGCAGGAGCATCAGCCAGTCGGGGACGACGCCCTCGACGCTATCGGTGACATAGACCTGGTTGCAATAGAGCTGGATACGGTCCTTGCGGATGTCCAGGTTATTCTTGATCTTGGGGAAATAGAGGATACCCGTCAGCGTGAAGGGATAGTCCACGTTGAGGTGGATCCAGAACAAGGGGTCGTCCTGGCCCGGCTCGATGGCGTGATAGAACTTGAGGTAGTCCTCGTCCTTGAGGTCAGCAGGCATGCGCGACCACAGGGGCTCCACGTCGTTGATGACCTTATCCTTATCGGTATCGACATATTTGCCGTCTTTCCACTCCTGCTCCTTGCCGCAGATGATGGGCACGGGCAGGAAGCGGCAATACTTCCTCAAGAGCCCCTCGATGCGGGCATTCTCGAGGAATTCCTTCTCATCGTCGTCGATGGTGAGGATGATGTCGGTGCCGCGCTCGGCCTTGTCACAGTCCTGCATCTCAAACTCGGGTGATCCGTCACAAGTCCAGCTCACTGCCTTGGCGCCCTCTTGCCAGCTCAAGGTGCGTATTTCCACCTTCTTGGCCACCATGAAGGCCGAATAGAATCCCAGGCCGAAGTGGCCTATGATGGCATTAGCCGTGTCCTTGTATTTAGCAAGGAACTCCTCGGCGCCCGAGAAGGCGATCTGGTTGATATACTTGTCGATCTCGTCGGCCGTCATGCCGATGCCGCTGTCGCTCACGGTGAGTGTTCCTGCCTCCTTGTCAACCTTGACGGACACTCGCAAACCCTCGGTCGAGCCCTTGAACTCGCCGGCTCCCGACAGGGTTTTGAGCTTCTGGGTGGCGTCAACGGCGTTGCTCACCAGCTCACGCAGGAAAATCTCATGATCACTGTACAGAAATTTCTTGATGACGGGGAAGATGTTGTTAGTCGTTACCCCAATAGTTCCTTTTGGCATAATATCGTTGTTTGTTTTTAGTTGTTTGTTTTTAAATTGTGAGGTGGAGGGAGGTCTCTGCCCCACTCCACCTCAAATAATATGCCATCATAATATAAGGTGACAAATCGTCACCCCCAACTGACACCCCGATCACCCACAACGATCAATTCCTTGATCGCAAGCCGCCCACGAGGTCGTCGTTCTCGACGGTCTTGTCGGTCTGCTTGACACGGGTGTTGCTGGAACCGAAGGCATAGCTCAACGACAGCTGCACGTTGCGCTGGTTATAGTGGCCCTTGCCATGTTGCACATAGTCGCCCTGAGTGACATAAGTTTTGTCAACCTGATACTTGTTCAGAACCGAATTAGCGCTCAACCGCACCGTCAGGCGGTTGTCCTTGAGGAACGACCGTGACAATCCCAGCATGATCGTGGGGTTAGGCATGGTGCTGTAACCATACACATGGCTCAAATCATGGCCAATACCATACCACATGCAGGTCGCCGTTGCACGCAGTTTCCAGGGCAGCTGTTGTGAAATCTGGGCATACAGGTTGCCGCCCCAGCCGCTGTTGGTCAAATTCTGCGAGGGGTTGCGGTAACGCTTATAGCACACCTCGCCATTCATGACGAGCGTGGTCTTGCCTGTCATCATCCATTGCAGGAAGCCGCCCACGCCTGCCATCAGGTAACGGCAATCGTTGCTGTTGGTCAGATAGACGATGCCATCACGGGCCGTGCGGTAGGTGCCGATGAGGTTATTGGTCAGGGTCAGGGTTGGCTTGACATTAAAGGTCAACCGGCTGCCTGTGTGCTGGAAGTTGATGCTCAGCATGTTGTTACGGGCACTTGACAGGTGGGGATTGCCATACTCAATCGTCGAGGTATAACGCTTCACGGCGGGATTCAGGAAGTTGATGCCTGGGCGGTTGAGGCTGGTTGCCCACGACAGACGCAAGCTGTTGAACGGCGACAACTGCCAGTGTACGCTGGCCGAGGGCACCACATCATGCAGGTCGCGCCCGAAGGCTTCCCCGTCGCCATTGGGGTAACTGGCAAGGAAGTGGCTGTACTCGTAGCGCACGCCTCCACGCAGGGTAAAGTCACCCACCTGGTAACGCCACGAAGCGTATGCGGCACCCACGTGCATGTTGTGCTTGAAGCGGGTGTCGGTGTCCAAAGCGGCAGCACCGTCATAGTTCATGCGGTTGTGGCTCTTGTTGAGGCGCAGGATGTACTTGCCACCCACCTCCAGCAGGTGATGTTCCCCAAGCGGCAATTGGTAGTCGAGCTGCCACGTGTGCTCAATGAAGCGTTCCTTGCCCCACTTGCTGTAGCTCGTGTAGTCGAACGGTGGATTCACCAGATTGATGAGCGAGTCGTGCTGCTCCTCGTGCTGGCCCGTGGTCGAGAACATATAGGAAGCTGTCAGCACTTCATCTTTGCGGCTGGTGCGATGCTCCCAGTCGGCACGCCCGTTCCATGTCATGCCACCATACCGTGGCAGTTTGAATGGATTGTCGTATGAAGTGAGCAACTGCCCAGCGGCATCGTGATACTCGATGTGGCTGTTACCGTCGATTCTCAACCCATAGCGGTAGCCACCGAAGGACGCAGTGATCAGATTCAGCGAGTCCAATTCATAACTGGCATTCAGATCGAGGTGATATACCCAAGCGGGTTGCTGGTTGCAATAGTGGTTATACATCGTGGCTCCCGTGTCCTTATAGGTCATCCATGTCTCGTCCTCGCTAGCAAACATGCGACGTGCCTGTTTCTGGAAGAAGCCCGTAGCGCCCAGAGTGAACTTGCCAGCCCGAGCAGCGACGTATGCACTCGCATTGGGGGTCCCAAAGGTGTTGATTGCCGCACTCACCGTGCCATTCACGCCCTCGATGCGCACGCCCTCGACAGTAACGATGTTCAAGATGGCCGTTGCCCCCTCGGCATCATAGCGGGCACCTGGCTCGGTAATGACCTCGATGCGCTTAATCATGCTGGCCGGCATGGCACGCAAGACCTCTCTGGGGTTGGTGGACAATGACGGGTCGGGATGCCCGTTCTTATAGATTTTGAAACTGCCGCCATTGACACGGATGTTGTCCTCTCCATCCACACTCACCAGCGGCACCTTGCGCAACATATCCAGCACGGTGCTCGTGCGGGCCTCGGGGTCGGCCTGCACGTTATAGGCCACTCGGTCGTCCATCGTCTTGACCAGCTGGCGCATGGTCACCACCTCCACGTCCTTGAGCGCTATGGTGTCGCTGACGCTCACTGCGACGCTGTCTTGCTGTTCTTCCTCTTGCCCGGCTATGCCCTGGGCCAACGCATTGGCGGCCGTCAGCATGGCCACTACCGTCATCATGATAAATCTCGACATATTCATCTAGGTTATTATTGATTTCGGCGGCAAAAGTACTCTCGACTTTCTATTCTGTCGTTCGCGTGTGACTTACCAAGTCTTAACCAAAAACTTATTTAGTCTTAACGGAGATGAGGACTAATGAGTTATTTGTGTACTTTTGCAGGTGATGAATGTAAGGTTAAAATATATTGCTGTGCTGGTGGTTGTGGCGCTGCTGGGTGTCGCTGCTTATCAGGCTTACTGGCTGGAGCAGCTGCATTTCACCATAGAGGAACAGCTGGACAACGACATCCGTGAGGCCATGCGCGTGGCCGACCTCAAGGAGGTGTTCCTGCGGCTCAAGAGCATTGAGGAGAACGGGCCTCACGGGATGATGGACATCACCGCCGGCGTTGATAATGACGGCAGCATCGTTACCAAAGCCACGACAACAACTAGGGTCACAGTCGATGGCGAGAAGCTGGAGCAACAGACGGGCGTAGTGATGCGCTCCAGCCCTGGTGCCGACAGCGATAGCACAGCTGGCGACGGAGACAGCGCATTCATGAAGATGCTCGAGGACCAGATATCCCTTACCGAGCTGGCGACGATGATCCAGCAGGGGCTGCACCTGAGCGTGGACCGTTTTGAGGGCACCCGATATGAGAAATATGACTCCTTACTCACTGCAGGCCTGCAGCAACTGGGGCTCAGTGGCAAGCATCAATTGGTCTGCATCAAGAACGACACCGTTTACAGCCACACGACACCAGGATACAAGCCCTCGAGCAATGCGAGACAGTTTGAGCACAACTGGGCCAATTACGGGCGCTATGTGCTCACCATCGAGCCCACGACAACCCATGTACTGCATGAGATGGCGGGAATATTGACAGCCTCGGGACTCATTGTGCTGCTATTGGGGCTGGCATTTTATTACTTGATCAGGACGATACTCAAGCAACGCACGCTCGACGAGATGAAGACCGACTTCACCAACAACATCACCCACGAGCTGAAAACGCCCATCGCTGTGGCCTATGCCGCCAACGACGCACTGCTCAACTTCGACCAGCAGGCCGATGAGCAAAAGCGCCGCCACTACTTGGCCCTTTGCCGCCAGCAACTGGAACGCTTGAGCGGCATGGTCGAGCAGATCCTGTCGATGAGCATGGAACGGCGGCGACAATTCAAGCTCAACGTCGAGTCGGTCAATGTCGCCGAGCTGCTGCAACCTGTCATTGAGCAACAGCTGTTAAAAGCCGACAAACCGGTCACATTCAGCACCCACATCGAGCCTGAATGCTTGACTGTGCAGGCCGACCGTGCCCACCTGAGCAATATCTTGAATAACCTGATCGACAATGCCATCAAGTATTCAGGCTGCGAGGCAACCATCGAGATCAACGCTAATGCCGACATGATCAGCGTTACCGACCACGGCATGGGCATCGCGGCAGACAAGCTGCCTCACATCTATGACAAATTCTATCGTGTACCCACGGGAGACGTACACGACATCAAGGGCTATGGACTGGGCCTGTTCTATGTCAAGACGATGGTCGAGAAGCACGGCTGGACAATCAACGCCACGAGCGCCAAGGGCAAGGGAACGACATTTACAATAAATCTCACATGAGCGAGCCCATCAACATACTGCTGGCCGAGGACGAGCGCACCCTGGCCATGATCATCAAGGACACCCTGGATGGCCAGGGCTTCCATGTCACCGTTGCAGGTGATGGAGAGGAAGCATTAGCGTTATTTCACAGCCACAAGCCCGATGTGATAGTTGCCGACGTGATGATGCCACGACTTGACGGCTACGAGATGGTGAAACGCATCCGCAAAACCGACCACCAGACACCTGTCATATTCCTCACGGCACGGTCGGCAGTGGGCGATGTGGTCCACGGCTTTGAGATGGGCGCTAACGATTACCTGAAGAAGCCCTTCGGGATGCAGGAGCTCATTGTGCGCATCAAGGCATTGCTGGGACGCGCGTGTACAGTCACGCAACAGCCTATAGAGGCCGAGCGCTTCACAATCGGTCAATACCTGTTTGATGCCGTTGTCCAGCGGCTGACCCATGTACCCACGGGCAACCGCGCCGAACTGTCCTACCGTGAGAGTGAAATCCTGCGGCGATTGTGCCTGCACCCCAGCGAAGTGGTCACCTCGCAGTCGCTGCTGCTGGAGTTGTGGGGCGACGACAGTTTCTTCAACAACAAGAGCCTGCACGTGTTTATCACCAAGTTGCGGCACCGGCTGGGCCAAGACCCGTCGCTGCGCATTGTCAACGTGCGCGGCATCGGTTACAAGCTCATCACCAGCGACTAGCCTTCAAGCAGGCGCACGTAGCCGTAGATGCCCTCCTCGCGGTTGATGACGCTATAGTGATTGGGGTCGTCGATCACCTCGCATGTAGAGGCGTCAACGGCATGTTCCAGACTATCGCGTAGCTCAGCAAATTTCTCCTGCGCTGCCTGCTCGTCCTTGCAGTTATACACGTCGCTCATCGCCGAGTCCTCGCTCTGGAACTCAAAAACTACCCGATACTTCATTTCATGGGGTTTTTATCGGTTGCCGTACATCTCGTCGTAATAGCGCTGGTAGTCGCCGCTGGTGACACTCTGCACCCAGGGCTGATGGTCGAGATTCCAGCGGATGGTCTTCTCGATGCCCACGGTGAAGGGGGTCTCGGGGTACCAACCCAACTCGCGCGCAATCTTGCTGGGGTCGATGGCGTATCGCATGTCGTGGCCGGGACGGTCGGTGACAAACTCGATGAGATTATCGTTGATCACGTCAAGGTCACACTTCAACAGTTGCTGGTAGCGGGGCTCCTCGCGCATGATGCGGGCGATGATGGCGATGACTTGCTTGACGATGTTGATATTGCTCTCCTCGTTGAAGCCGCCGATGTTGTACACCTCACCGACGGTGCCCTGGCGCAGCACCAGGTCGATGCCCTTGCAGTGGTCCTCGACATAGAGCCAGTCGCGCACGTTCTCGCCCTTGCCGTACACGGGCAGTTTCTTACCCTCAAGGATGTTCTTGATAATCAATGGAATCAACTTCTCGGGGAAATGGTAGGGGCCGTAGTTGTTGCTGCAACGGGTGATGTTGACGGGCAGGCCGTAGGTCTCGTGATAGGCCATCGTGATGAGGTCGGCACTGGTCTTGCTGGCCGAGTAGGGCGAGCGCGGTGCCAGGGGTGTCTCCTCGGTGAAGAAACGGCGACCATAGGTCTTGAGGTCGGTGCGACCCTCGATGACCTCACGCACGTCGTCACTCACCTCGAGCTCGTGGGGCTCGTCGTAGTCCTTGCTGAGCGAGCCATAGACCTCGTCGGTCGAGATCTGCAAGTATTTCTTGCCCGGAGCGTAGGTGTTGCGTCCCTGCGCGTCCTTGCCCGTGAACCAGGCCTCGCGGGCACAGTCGAGCATGTTCTGGGTGCCCAGGATGTTGACCTCGAGGAACAGGCGCGGATTGGTGATGCTGCGGTCCACGTGGCTCTCGGCGGCAAAGTTGACGATGTAATCCACATCGTTGTCCCGCATGATGCCCTGGACCAGTTCGCGGTCTCGCACGTCGCCACGGACAAAGGTGACGTTAGAGCGCTCGATTTCCGTCTTGATCGAGGCCAAGTTGCCAGCATAGGTCAAGGCATCGAGGATGATGACCTCGATGTTGTCGCCATACTTGTCGAGGATGTATTTCACAAAGTTTGAGCCAATGAAGCCGGCGGCTCCTGTCACGAGATAAGTCTTCATCTTGCAATCATTTTACTAGTTATTGCGCAAAGGTAGCAAAAAATGATGTAAATTTGTGGATTATTAAAAAAAACTCGCATGAAAAGAGCCTTATCCATACTGCTCTTGTTACTGACGGCCCTTGGTATCGTGGCCCAGCCAGCACTTCAAGAGCGCAAGAAGGTTGCCGTTGTCCTGTGTGGTGGCGGCGCGTTAGGAACCATACACATCGGAGCCCTCAAGGTGCTGGAAGAGGCCGGAATACCCATCGACATGGTGACCGGCACCTCGATGGGTGCCATCATCGGCGGCCTGTATGCCGTGGGATATGATGCGACCGACATCGAAACCTTTATCAACGGCATCGACTGGGGCGACATGCTGCGCGACCGATTGTCGATGAGAAACCAGACCCTTGACGAGCGAGAGCGTCAGAACATCTACCTGCTGGACTACCGCATCTTCCTCGACCACAGCAAGGACTCGCTGGCTGGAGGCCTGATACGCGGCACCAACATCGAGAACACCCTGCGCCAATACCTGCGCCAGAGTGATAACATCGACTTCAAGTCGCTGCCGCGCCCCTTTGGCTGTGTAGCCACCGACCTGGTCACCGACAGCGAGGTAGTGCTCGACCATGGCTCCCTGGCCACTTCGATCCGTGCGAGTATGGCTGTGCCAGGCGTGTTTGCCCCCGTGAGGATGGAGCCCTATGTGCTGGTTGACGGCGGCACCAAGAACAACTTCCCGGCCGACCTGGCCCGCAAGATGGGTGCCGACATCGTCATCGGTGTCGTGACCGACCTGGGCATCAACGATAATTACTTCTCATTGTCAGACATCCTGGAGCGCTCGATGGGCAGCGACATCCACCAGCGCAGCGAGGAGAACGAGAAACTGTGCGATCTGGTCATTCATGTCCCCACCAGGGGATACTCTGCAGCCGACTTCTACCACTCGGCCATCCGCAACCTGATTAACCGCGGCGAGGATGCTGCCCGCGCCCAGATGGCGTCAATCAAGGCGCTCAAGCGGCAGGCTGGCGTGCCTGAAGACTACCGGCCCGAATACAGTTACATCCACCTGGACGATGTCGATAATACCGAGGACATCAAACTCGCCCAGGAAGAAAACGCCCGCAACTCGATTAAAGCAAGCCTGGGAGTGCGCTATGACATTGAAGAGCTAGTGGCCGCCCAGATAGGCGCGACATATTACTTCGGCAACAGGTTGGACCACAAGTTGGATCTCACCCTCAGGCTGGGCCGCCGCACAATGGGTCGCGTGGAATGGAGCACCAGCCTGAAGCCTCACCGCCGCATCGGCCTCTCTTATGAAATCTGGCACAACGACTTCAACCTGTACCAGCGCAATCACCGCAGCGACAACCTGCTGTTCCTCTACCAGCGCGCCAACGCCACCCTGCTCTCGCTCGACGCCCTCAACTTGAACGTGGAACTAGGCCTGGGATGGGAACATTACCGCAACTATGATGTGTTGAGCAATGAGTACAGCGTGAGCGACTTCAGCAAGAATGAATATTACTTCAGTTACCATGCCACGGCCCAATACAACACCGAGGACAACTGGTACTTTACCCAGAAGGGTATGCGCGCCGACGTGTCCTATGCCTACTTCACCGACAACTTTGCCCGATGGAAGGGTCACGCTGGCATGAGCGAGGTAACTGCCCAATGGCGCTTGACAGTGCCACTGTCCCGCACGACCCACCTGCAACCCATGGTCTATGGGCGGCTGATGTTCGGCAAGGATGTCCCCGCCACCGCCGCCAACATGATGGGAGGCAACCGCTTCGGCATCTACTACCCGCAGCAACTGCCTTTTGCAGGATTCGGCCACTGCCATGTCATGGACAGCAAGCTGCTCGTGGCGGGTTTCAAGTTGCAGCAACGTGTGTTCCAGGAGCACTACGTCATCGTCAAGGGCCAGGTCGCCGAGCATAACGACAAGCTGGGCGACATCTTTGACCGCAAGCCCATCTGGGGCGCACAGGTAGGCTATTGCTACAACAGCATCGTCGGCCCGCTGGGTGCCTCGCTGAGCTGGAGCAATTTCACCCACCAGGTCTATCCCTACATCTCCCTGGGCTTCGACTTCTAGCGGGCAAGGTCACTACGACAATGATAAAAAGGAAGACAATAAATATCATAATTACAATTCTGCCCAAGAATCATACATGAGTGTAAAATAATTTGACATTATCATGAAAAAATAATAGACAATCTATTTTTTTAACAAAAAATTAGACTTCTATGTGAGTTTTGCTTTACTTTTGCATCGGGCAGACGGGAAGTGCCCCCTTCCTGCCCCAAAATGAGAAAATTATTATTCATTAAACCGTAATGACTATGAAAATAAAGAGTTTTATCATTGCACTGCTGCTACTGCCGGCAGTGTTAAGTGCCAACGTGGTGATGGCCAATAACACTAAGCAAAAATCACTGATCTCCAAATTGCCCAAGAAGGGAAAAATCGTCAAGGAAACCAATATTGAAGCGCTGGGCGTTAAGGACCTGGAGTTGAGCAATGGCGTGCGTGTGCTGTTCAAACCCACCGATTCAAGAGAAGATGAGGTCATGATTAGCGCAACTCAGCGCGGTGGCAGTTCGCTCTATGGTGAAAAGGACTGGGCAAACTGCGAGAAGTTCAACGCCTTCTTCAGCCAGTGGAATTGGGCGGGCCGCAACAATGAGTGGATACAAAACAACTCGGGTAATAAGATAGAAGTTTTCCAGTCCATGGACACCTATGAAGACCGAGTCAGCGGCAACTCTTCAGTCAAGGACTTGGAGACCTTGTTCCAACTCATATACTTGCAGTTCACCGATGTGACAATGGACGAAAATAACTACAACACGCTCATCAAGGCTATGGAGAAGGAACTCCAGGAGGGCGAGCAGGCTACCGATGACCTGTTTTTCCAGGAGAATGTATTTATGGACTCTATCATGAGTGTCTCGTATGACCACAACTGGCGCTACAAGATCTTCAAGTCAACCGATATAGCACGACTCAACTATGACCGCATCGTTGAGATTGCCAGGGAGCGCACTGCCAATGCCGCTGGATACACCTTTGTGATCGTCGGCCCTGTGGACGAGTCCACAATTCGTCCCTATATCGAGCGATACATCGCCTCGCTGCCGGCCAACAAGGGCGTGAAGTCCAATTGGGTCAATGTCACTACCCACCCCCAGCGGGACGTCATCTGCCACTTCACCCACAAGATGGAGACTCCCCGAGCCTCGATCAACATCAGGTGGATCAACACCCAGATTCCATATAGCGATGAGAATGAGATCAAGGCGAGGTTCTTGAGCGACTACCTCAAGTTTGAACGGCACCGCGAAAGGATCAGAGTGGACAACGGCGATGCCTATCACCCCGTGGGAGGCAACCACCAGCATTACCTGGAAGGTGACAGACCGTTCACCGAGGTACACGCCTTTGTCACCGTCAAGCCAGAATTTGCCGACGAGGCAGTCCACATCCTGAAGGAGGAGATGGAAAAAGCCTGTGAGCACATCGATGAGGCCAGCATTGAAGAGTTCAAGAAGGAGATGATCCAGTCCCGTGAAAATTACAAGAACAAGACCGGTGACTGGAAATGGGTACGTACCCTCCAGCACTATGCCTCGACCGGTGAGGTTGACATCGACCAGGACGACGTGCCGTTCATCAAGTCCCTCACTGCCGAGGACATCTCAGCCTTTGCCCGCGAACTGGTGGCAACAGGCCACATGCTCGAGATTGTCATGACTCCCGAGTGACCATGCTATCCAGATAGGTGCTTCTGTTTTTGAAGACACGGAAGACAAGAAGGACAATTTATTTATTATCAATCAATTATTGTCCTTCTTGTCTTCTATTCCAGGGAATTGTCGTCAGGACTTGCGCAGGAGTTGGACGATGCGGCTCATCTGGTTGGGGATGCGTATCTGCTGCGGGCACTTGGACAGGCAGGCCTCGCAATCGACACACTGGTTGGCCCGGGCATCGGCAGGCAAGGCCTTGAGATAGCCGGTGAGGAAGCGCTCCTTGCGCTCGGCATAGTCGGCTGCGGTGGGAACGGGCAAGGGCAGAGTGTGTTCATTGATGGCCTCGTTATAGAAAGCGAAGTTGCCCGGAATATCCACGCCATAGGGGCACGGCATGCAGTACTCACAGGCCGTGCAGGGTATCACGGGAACGCCGGCCATGCCATCAGCGATTTTCTCGAGCAGTGCATTCTCGGCGTCGGTGCACGGGTCGAGAGGCGAGTGGGTGCGCACGTTCTGCTCCAGGTGCTCCATCTGGTTCATGCCGCTCAACGTGGTCAAGATGTTGGGATGGGAACCCACCCAGCGGAAGGCCCACTCGGCAGGCAGGGCATCGGGACGCATGGACCTCAACTGGCTGGCATACTCGTCGGCCATCTTGGCCAGCGATCCGCCGCGCAGGGGCTCCATCACGACCACCTGGATGCCCGCTTTCTCGAGTTTGTTATAGAGGTACTCGGCATCGGCGTCCTGTTTCCAGCCATCCTTGTTGAGCGAGGCATGGCGCCAATCCAGGAAATTCATCTGTATCTGCACGAAGTCCCAGTGATACTTGTCGTTGTGGTCGATGAGCCAGTCAAAGACCTCCACGTCGCCATGATAGGAGAATCCCAGGTGACGGATTCGTCCGGCCTCGCGCTCCCCGACGAGGAAGTCGAGCAGTCCGTTGTCGATGAAGCGGCGGTTCAGGTTCTCCATTCCACCCTGCCCCACTCCATGCATCAAGTAGTAGTCGATGTAGTCCACCTGCAGGGCCTTGAAAGAGTTCTCATACATCTTCTTGGCCTCGTCAAGCACCCACAAGCGCTCGTTGTAGTTCGACATCTTGGTGGCCACATAGTATTTCTCGCGGGGATGACGGCTCAAGGCGGCGCCAGTGATACCCTCGTTGAGGCCGCCACCATACATGGGCGCGGTGTCAAAGTAGTTCACGCCGTGGGCAATGGCATAGTCCACCAGTTGATTAACCAATTCTTGATTATCGCGAGGCAGTCGCATCATGCCGAAGCCCAGCAGCGACACCTGCTCGCCCGTGCCACGCTGCACACGGTAGGTCATGCGTGCCGTCTGGTCGGGAGCACTGGCCGGAGATTGATGACTACTAGCAGCGCCAGCCAGGGCGGTAAACGGTTCCAGGGCCGCCAACGCCGCCGCAGAACCTGTGGCAATGCCCAGTCGGCGCAGGAATTCACGTCTATTGATGTCCATAGCAAAAAAACTTTTGGTGATATAACGAGTGCAAAAATACAAAAAAAAACTTTCTTTCATAAAAAGTATGCGGGAGAGTCGATTGGGTGGTGACTCTCCCGCATGTATTGTGCGTGTATTCTCTTTAAAAGATACAGTTTCTTAACCTATCATCTTAGTCGATCGGGTTGTTCTCGGCAAAGATGGCCATGCGCTTGTCGAGGATGTCGTACTGGTGATCCTGGATGAACGAGGTGCACACGCGCAATCCCTGCTGCCAAGAACCGGTAGTGGCCAGGCAGATGGCGCTCACGCCGTAGTACATCAACTCGCGGGCCAACTCGCCGCTGGTCATGTTGCCATAACCGATGGTGAAGTAGAAACCGTCGGCGATGGGCTTGTCCATGTCCATGCTGTAAACGATGCGGAAGTTGTGACGCGTGAAGATCTCCTTCAACTTGTGGGCGCGCTCGCCATAGACGATAACGTCGTCACGGAAGTGATACTCGCCATTGCTGGCGGCATCCATGATGGCTGCCAGGGCATACTGGGCGCTGTGGCTCGTGCCTGATGACAGGGCATACAGGGTGCGGGTGATGAACACCTTGCCGAAGGGCAGGCCGTCGTAGCGTGCCGACAGGTCGGGATAGTGGCGGTTGAAGATGGCCGGGCTGATGCAGGTCATCGCGATGCGCTCACCAGCATAGGAGAAGGCCTTGCTGCCACTGATGTGCATGATGTAGTTGTCGGTATACTTGGCCACGGTGGGCTGGAACGGCGGCTCAAAGGGCTTGCTCAGGTCGATGCGGAAGTCCATGGCAAAGTAGGCCAGGTCCTCAAGCACGATGACGTCATACTTGGTAGCCAGCTCACCGATGTCCTTCAACTCGTCCTCGGTCAAGCAGATCCAAGCAGGGTTGTTGGGGTTGCTGTAGATCAGGCAGCACACGTCGCCCTTGCTCATGTATTCCTCGAGCTTCTCGCGCAGCTTGGGGCCACGGAACTCATAGATGTCAAATGTCTCGTAGGGGACATCCTGGATCTCGAGCTGGAGCTTCTGCACGGGGAAACCGGGGTCGATGAACAAGGCCTTGTTCTTCTTCTTGTTGCTCTGGGTGATGGTGAGCAACGAGGCAAAGGTACCCTGCATCGAGCCGACGGTGGGCACACAGCACTCGGCGGGCACGTCCACGTCGATAAACGCCTTGATGAAGCGTGAAGTGGCCTCCTTGATCATAGGCTCGCCAGGCAGCGCGGGATACAGGCGGGCGCAGCCGTTCTGCAGGGCCTTGATCTGTGCGTCGACGCCAATCTGGGCAGCGGGCAGGCCCGGGATACCCATCTCCATCTTGATGAACTCCTGACCCGACTCGCGCTCGGCGCGCTCGGCGATGGCTTTCACCTCACGGATGGTGGCGTTGGCATAGTCGATGATGCCATACTCTTCAATCGCGCGGTCGATGATCTCGCGGCTAATGGGTGTGGGCTTCATCGCTGGGCCTCCTTTCCGATGGCAAGCGCCTTGAGGTTGGCGTCAACGACGGCATCGCCCTTGCGCCCAAAGACGCGGCGGATGGCGTTCTCGAGTTTTTCATACTCGATGCCCAGAGCCTTCTGGGCAGCACCGAGCAGGATAACGTTGGCCGAGCGGGCAATGCCATTATCCTGGGCCAGCTGCTCGATATCGAGGATGATGACGTTCTTGACCTTGTTCAGGTCGGCCATCACCTTGTCCACATCGGGATAGTTGGGGATGTTGACAAAGGGTTTGCTCGAAGTGATGATCCAACCCTCCTTGTTCAGGAAGGGCAGATAGCGCAGGGCCTCCATCGGCTCCATCGAGATGATGACGTCGGCCGAACCGAGGGCAATCAGGTCGCTGCTGATGGGGTTGCTGCTGATGCGCAGGTTAGACTGCACGTCGCCGCCACGCTGTGACATGCCGTGCACCTCGGCCTGCTTGATATAAAGGTTCTCGTGCATGGCTGCCTCGCCGATGACGGTTGCGATGGAGAGGATACCTTGGCCTCCCACGCCGCAAAGGATGATATCAGTCTTCATTTCTTTGCCTCCTGTGCTTTCTTTTGTTTGAGATGACGTTGTAATGTTTGCATGCACTCGCGGCGCGGGATGATCACGCTGGTGCCGCGATACTCGATCTCCTCACGCAGCATCTGCGTGATCTCGGGCATATTCTTGGGCAGGGGAACGACCACACGCAGGTGCTCCTCGGGCAGTCCCAAGCCACGGCAGATGGCCTCGAACTTGCCAGTGCCTGCCGAGTCCTGACCGCCGGTCATGCCGGTGGTGAGGTTGTCGCTGATGATGACGGTGATGTTGGCGTTCTCGTTGATGGCATCGAGCAGACCCGTCATGCCCGAGTGGGTAAAGGTAGAGTCACCGATGATGGCAACCGCGGGCCACTGGCCGGCATCGCTGGCACCCTTGGCCATGGTGATGCTGGCACCCATGTCAACACACGAGTGGATGGCCTTGAACGGCGGCATGAAGCCCAGGGTGTAGCAACCGATATCGCCAAACACGCGGGCGTTGGGATAATCCTTGAGCACCTCGTTCAGGGCAGTGTAAACGTCGCGGTGACCGCAACCCTGGCACAATGCGGGGGGACGCGGGGCCACATCCTCGCAGCTGTCATAGCCCTCGCGCACCTCAACGCCCAGCGCACGCTTGAGCGCGTCGGGGCTGAGTTCACCGGTGCGGGGCAGCTCGCCGGTGAGGCGACCCTTGATCACGGCATTACCGGGCATCACGCCACGCACGAGGTCCTCGATAAAGGGTTGACCCTCCTCGGCAATGAGGACTGCATCACACTCGGCGGTCATGCGACCGATGAGTTCCTTGGGCATGGGGTACTGGCTGATCTTCAACACGGGATAGGGGCAACCGTCGGGGTAGCACTCCATCAAGTAATTATAAGCGATACCCGAGGCGATAACGCCCAGCGAGTGGTCGCTGGCATCGATGTACTTGTTGTACTCGCTCTCTACAGCACGCTGCTCGAGCTCAGCCTGCTGGCCGGTAACGGTGATGTTGCGCTTGATGGCGTTGCCAGGGAGCAGTACCCAGTGGCTGGCCTTGGCGTCATAGTTGAGCTCGTTCTCGGCGCGCGGGGTCTCCTTGACCTCGACAACGGCACGGCTGTGGGCCATGCGAGTGGTCACGCGCATGAGCACCGGCAGGCACACCTGCTCGCTGAGCTCATAGGCCTTCTCCATCATGTCATAGGCCTCTTGCTGAGTGCTGGGCTCCAGCGTGGGAATCATGGCAAACTTGCCATAGAAGCGGCTATCCTGCTCGTCCTGGGAGGAGTGCATCGACGGGTCGTCGGCCACAAGGACCACCAGACCGCCGTTGACGCCAGTCATGCCAGAATTGACAAACGGGTCGGCACACACGTTCAGGCCCACATGCTTCATGCAGACCAGGGCACGCTTGCCCATGAAGGACATGCCCAGAGCAGCCTCCATAGCCGTCTTTTCGTTACAACACCAGCGGCGATGAACATTACGCTCAGCCGCTAACTTGGAATTCTGAATGTACTCCGTGATCTCGGTCGAGGGAGTACCGGGATAGGCATAAACACCGCTCAAACCTGCGTCAAGCGCACCCTGGGCGATAGCCTCGTCACCTAACAGTAATTTTCTCATTATTATAAGGTTTAACTTGTTTGTCTTGTATTAGAAGCATTTTTCAACTCACAAAGTTACACAATAATCCGCACCCCACCAAATTTTTAAGTATTTTTGACCAAAAACCGACTGGCGGCAACCATTCAACAGGGGAAATGGCTGTAGATACCGGCCCAAAAGCTTTGAGAAAACACGGTAATCTTTATCGCCAATTACGCTAATTCATCGACACTTCGCTTATGCTTATCATCAATAGGCATATAATCAGTCAAAAATAGAGTGTAATCGGTTACAGCCCAGCTGGGTTATGCCGATCAACAACTATATCATCAACACCCCTTCTTCTATATCCTATATCGTGCGGGTCGTCCCGCGCACGACGAGTCGCGTCTTGACAATGCGCTTCTCGGCATGGCCACGCGGCAGGGTACCCTCGACCAGGCCGATGAGGATGTCGGCAGCCTCCTTGCCCACCTGGGTGCCGCGCTGCTCGACGGTTGTGAGCATCGGGTCGCACACCGTGGCGCGGAAACCATTGGTAAAGCCACAGATGCTGACCTCGTCGGGAACGACATAACCCAAACGCTTGACTACCGACAAGATGCCGATGGCCGTCTCGTCGTTGACGGCAAAAAAGGCATCAGGCGGGTTTTCCATACGCATCATCGCCGGGGTGATGCGCTCGGCGTCGGCACGATTGTCACAGATGCGCACCAGCGCCTTGTCGAGCGTCAGGCCGTGCTTATACAGAGCATCTCGGTAACCGTTGAAGCGGTTTTTGGCAATCTCCATGCTCATTGGAGCGCCATAGAAGGCGATGCGCTTACAGCCTGTCTCAGCCAGATGGGAGACGGCATTCATCGTGCCCATGTAGTCATCCACCACCACCCTGCTGGCGTTGATGGCCGGGCAGATGCGGTCATAGAACACCAGCGGCACGCCGGCGGCCTCGAGGTGCTCAAAGTGGTCATAGCGCTCCGTATCCTTGGCCTGGGAAACGATGATGCCACACACCTTGTTCTTGAGCATCGCCTCACAGATGCTCACTTCGCGCTCATAGCTCTCGTTGCTCTTGGCGACAATAATGTGGTAGCCGCGTGCCGAGGCCTCGGCCTCGATGCCATCGAGGATCGACGAAAAGTAGTAATGCACCAGTTCGGGCACAATGACTCCGATGGCGCGCGACGGGTTGCGACGGCTGTGACGCAACTGCTCGGCAATCACGTTGGGGAAATAATTGTGCTCGCGAGCGAACTGCTGAATGGCCTTGCGCCGCTCACGCGAGATGCTGGGACTATCGCTCAAGGCACGCGACACCGTTGCCACCGACACGCCCAGTTCTCGGGCTATGTCCTTCATCGTCAACTGCTGGCTGTCATCCATATCTTTCTACTTGAGTTGGTGTATGTTGATTAATTGCGCCCTTGCGGTATGATGCGGCGAAGTTACTACAAACAATCCATCTACGCAAACGATTGCACGTATTTAAAAGAAATTTTAACATTATAAAAAAAGAAGATTAAAATGATAATTCCTATTTTTGCCTTGTTTTAATTGCCTTAGAAGGGGGCTTTTGCGACCAGGAAGTAGAGCAACACCGCACTAACCCCATGAGGCCGACGTAATGATAACTAATTAATTACCAACATAATATTAACTTTAAAAATTAAAAAATGAAGCAGGTAAACATCAGAATTCCGTTTAGGATTCTCACCCTCGTGATGGGACTGTTCCTGTCACTGGGAGCCTATGCACAGATTACTGTGAATGGCGTTGTTAAGGATGCTACCGGCGAACCCGTCATCGGCGCGAGTGTTCGTGTCGTTGGCAGCCAGCAGGGTACGGTGACCGACTTTGACGGTCTGTTCACCCTGGATGGCGTGCCCCAGGGCGCCAAGCTCCAAATCTCGTCTATCGGCTACGAGACCCACGAGGTCACGGCAGCCAGTGACATGGTTATCACCCTTGCCGAGAGCACTCAGATGCTTGAAAATCTGGTGGTCATCGGTTATGGTGTTGTCAAGAAAAACGACTTGACCGGTTCGGTAACGGCTCTCAAGCCCGACGCCAAGAACAAGGGTGTCGTTGTTAGCGCCCAGGACATGCTCGGCGGTAAGATTGCCGGTGTGAGCGTGACCAGCGGCGACGGTAGCCCCGGTGGCGGTGCAACGATCCGCATTCGTGGCGGCTCGTCGTTGAACGCCAGCAACAACCCCCTGATTGTGATTGATGGTATCGCCATGGACAACAACGGCGTGAGCGGTCTTTCCAACCCCCTGTCGCTGGTTAACCCCCAGGACATCGAGAGCTTCAACGTGTTGAAGGACGCATCGGCCACCGCCATCTATGGTAGCCGCGGTTCTAACGGTGTCATCATCATCACCACCAAGAAAGGCCGTCGCGGCCAGGCCCCTCAAGTGGCCTATAACGGTAGTGTGACCTGGAGCAAGAAGAAAAAGACCATCGACGTGATGAACGGTGACGAGTATCGCGCATTTGTTAAGGATATTTTTGCCGGCGATACCCGTGAAGAGACGGCCCTGTCATTGCTGGGTGACGCCAACACCGACTGGCAGAATGAGATTTACCGCACCGCGTTGAGTCATGACCACAACCTGACGCTGGCCGGCTCGGTAACCAATATCCTGCCCTATCGCGTGTCTGTGGGCTATACCGATCAACAGGGTATCCTCAAGACCTCTGACTTCAAGCGTGTAACCACGGCCTTGAACTTGAATCCCTCGTTGTTTGACGACCACTTGACATTGAACCTCAATGGTAAACTGGCGTGGACCAAGTCGCGTTGGGCCGACACCGGCGCCGTGGGTAATGCCGTGCGCATGGACCCCACTCAGCCCGTTCGCTCCAACGACCCGATGTATGCCTGTGTAGGCGGCTACTTTGACTGGTTGCAGGTCAACACCACCGATCCCGGTTGGGGTGGCTACTCCAAGAACGGCAACGCCCCCTACAACCCCGTAGCTATGCTCGACAACCACGACAACACGGGTTGGTCACATTCATTCATCGGCAGTGCCGACATCGACTACAAGATCCATGGTTTTGAGGACTTGAGACTCCACCTCACCCTGGGTGGCGACTTCACTGGCGGCCATGGCCACAACAACAGTGCCAACATCTCCAACACCTCAAACTACTATGGCAACAACAGCCGCTACACCCAGTCCAAGGAGAACTTGCAGCTGAGCACCTATGCCCAGTACTACAAGGACTTCAACGAGAAGCATCACTTCGACATCATGGCTGGTTACGAGTGGCAGCACAACTGGCGCAAGGAGTATAACGAGT
>CAMJJG010000002.1 GCA_946406035.1 uncultured Prevotellaceae bacterium | reverse complement strand
ACCCTAACCGCCCTAACCCGAGGGGAAAACGACTGCCCGCAGGCCTTAAAAGCCCGCGGGCAGTGATTTGTGCTGTTCCTTGGCAATGAGTGTTTTGCCAGGGCTAAGATTGGGCAGTTGGTCCCGCGAGGGTTAGGTGGGGCTGGCTCACTCAAACTCCTGGGCGACAAGCTTGAGGCTGTCGATGATGGCGATGTGCTGCGGGCACTGGTCCTGGCACTGTCCGCACTCGATGCAGTCGCTGGCGCGACCGTGGTTGCGCGAGAGCAGGTCATAGTAGAGCTTGGCATTGCTGCGCTGGTCTCCGAACTGCTTCACCATGTTGTAGAGGTTGAAGTACTCGGGGATGGCGATGTGCTGCGGGCAGCCGCCGCTACAGTAGTGGCAGGCGGTACAGGGCACAGCGATGCTGTCGCTGATGACCCGGGTGGCGCGGGCGATGATCGCCTGCTCGTCGGCGTTGAGGGGCTTGAAGTCCTGCATGTAGGAGGTATTGTCCTCGAGCTGCTCGATGGTGCTCATGCCGCTAAGCACGGTCATCACGCCGGGCAGCGAGGCACAGTAGCGTATCGCCCACGAGGCTGGGCTGGCGTCGGGGTTATACTGCTTGAACAAGCGGTCGATGGCATCGGGCACGCGGGCGAGCGAGCCGCCCTTGACGGGCTCCATGACGATGACGGGCTTGCCGTGCTTGACACAGAGCTCATAGCACGCGCGCGCCTCGATGGCGGGGCTGTCCCAGTCCAGATAGTTGATCTGGAGCTGAACAAATTCGGCCTCGGGGTGCTCCTGCAGGATGCGCGCCAGCAAAGCCGAGTCGTCGTGGAATGAGAAGCCGATGTGGCGGATGCGGCCCTCGTCCCTCTTGCGGGCAATGAATGACCAGCCGTCGATGCGCTCCATGGCAGCGACGCGCTCGTGGTTGAGGGCGTGCAGCCAGTAGTAGTCAAAATAGTCAACGCCGCATTTCTCGAGCTGCTCGTTGAAGATGCGCTCCAGGTCGGCTTCCTCGTTGATGGCCCACACGGGCATCTTGCTCGTGACGGTGAACGACTCGCGGGGATAGCGCTCGACCACGGCCTGGCGCAGGGCGCGCTCGCTGGCGCCACCGTGATAGGGGTAGGCGGTGTCAAAGTAGGTGAAGCCGCGCTCCATGTACACGTCCACCATCTGCTTAAAGCGCTCGATGTCGATGCTCGTCTGGTCATCGGGGTTGACCAGCGGCAATCGCATTAATCCAAATCCAAGCTTCTTCATTGTTTCTCTTTCTTTTTTTAGGGGCTTTAAGTGAGGTTATTGTATCATCAGTTGAGCGAAGCGTTTCACGCCGCGCAGGTAGTGGGCTGTCACGATGTTGACGCGCTCCTCGGGTAGCTCACGCAGCAGGTTGACCGTGGGCTGGCAGGTGTAACGGCCCCTCATCTTGCGAAAGTCGCGGTGGGCGCGCACGATGGCCCACGCGTCGCCAAAGTGGAACTTGGCTACAGCCATGCACCAGGCCAGAGTGTCCATCAGCCGGCGGACGAACAGCAGCTTGCGGCCCTCGTCGGCGGGCAGGTTCTTGTGCAAGAGCAGCAGGTTGTTGCGAAAGTTGAGGTAGGTCTTCCTGGGGTTGCCCTGGGGCAGGCTGCCCCCGCCCAGGTGATAGACCCGGCTCGAGGGAACCATCATCAGTTCGTTACCCGCCAGGCGGATGCGCCAGCACAGGTCAATCTCCTCCATGTGGGCAAAAAAATCCTTGTCCAGCCCGCCCACGTCTTGATAGAGCCGGCTACGCACCATCAGGCAGGCGCCAGTGGCCCAAAAGACGCTCTTGGGCCCGTCGTCATACTGGCCGCTGTCGGGCTCGACATACTCAAAAATGCGCCCGCGGCAGTAGGGGTAGCCATGGCAGTCGATGTAGCCGCCAGCGGCGCCCGCATACTCAAACATCGCCTTGCCATCCTCGCGATCGTGGAGCAACTTGGGCATCACGGCGCCCACGCCAGGGTGAGCCTCCATGTAGTCCAGCAGAGGGTTGAGCCAGCCGCGGGGAGTGCGCACGTCGTTGTTGAGCAGCACCGTGTAGGGGTACATCGTCTGCCCGATAGCCAGGTTATAGCCCTGGGCAAAGCCGTGGTTCTCTCCCAGGGGTAGCACCTTGACCTGGGGGAACTCCTGCTCGAGCACCCGCAGGCTCTCGTCGGTGCTGCCGTTGTCGGCGACAATGACGTCGGCAACGGCGTCATCGGTGCCCTCGATGACCGTTGGCAGATATCGGCGCAACAACGCGGTGCCGTTCCAGTTAAGAATGATGACAGCAACTTTTTTCATTGATGTTCAGTATCTTTAACCACCTCAGCATCGACGCTCAGGTCGTCGTTGAGGGACAGTAGTTTCACGTCCACGATGTGGTTGGCAAGGCTCATGTCGGGCTCGACATTGACGCGGATGTAGTTGTCGGTGAAGCCGTGCATCATGCCCTTGCCGTGGCCATGCTCGAGCAGCACGGGGCGCACGGTGCCCAGGTAGCGGCGCGTGAACTCGGCCTGCTTCCTGTCGCTCAGGGCAATCATGCGGGCGGCACGCTCCTGCTTGTCCTGCTGGGTGACGATATAGGGGATGCGCAGGGCCATGGTGCCGGGGCGCTCGCTGTAGGGGAACACGTGCAGGTGCTGCACCTCCAGCCCGGCGATGAAGCTGTAGCTGTCCTCAAACAGCTCGGGCGTCTCGCCGCGGGTGCCCACCATCACGTCCACACCGATGAAGCAGTCGGGCATCAACTCGCGGCAGCGCGCCACCTTGTCGGCAAACAGCTGGCGGTCGTAGTGACGGCGCATGAGCTTGAGCACCGGGTCACTGCCACTCTGCAACGGGATGTGGAAGTGGGGCATAAAGGCCCGTGAGCGGGCACACCAGTCGATGATGTCGTCGGTCAACAGGTCGGGCTCGATCGACGAGATGCGGTAACGCTCGATGCCCTCGATTTCATCGAGAGACCTCAGCAGATCCAGGAATTTCTCGCCCGTGTTCTTGCCAAAGTCGCCGATGTTCACGCCCGTGATGACAACCTCCTTACCTCCGTCGGCGGCCACTTGGCGGGCCTGGGCCGTCAGGTCGGCGATAGTGCCGCTGCGGCTACGCCCGCGCGCGGCGGGTATCGTGCAATAGCTGCACCAGTAGTCACAGCCGTCCTGCACCTTGAGCCAGTAGCGGGTGCGGTCGCCGCGGTCACATGACGGCGAGAACGAGCGTATGTCGAGCGATGGCGTCACCGCCAGCTGCTGCTGCCGGTCCTCGAACCACTGCAGCACATATCGGGCGATGTCGGCCTTGTGCTCGCTGCCCAGCACGATGTCAACCCCCTCGATCTCGGCAATCTCTTTACCCTTGAGCTGGGCATAGCAGCCCGTGACCACCATCAGAGCGTCAGGGAACTGGCGGATGAGGTGACGGATGTGCTGACGGCACTTGCTGTCGGCCAGGGCGGTCACGCTGCAAGTGTTCACCACACACACGTCGGGCACCTCGCCCGGGGCTACGGGCAAGATGCCATGCTCGGCCAGCAGTGACTGCATGGTAGCGGTCTCAGAGAAGTTGAGCTTACAGCCCAGCGTCTCGAGTTTTACCCAGTGTTGGGAAGTATGGGTCATCGGCGGCGGTTAGACTTATTGGATTTGCCTGATTTGCTGGATCGCCGGGATTTGGCCTCCTTGGCCTGGCGGCGAGTGCTGTTGCCGCGGGCGCCACGCTTCTGGCGGCGCGAGGCGCTGCTGCCCTCATACTGCTGGCGCTTGCGCTCGTCACGCGACATGCGGCCACTGGTGCTACGGCTGTTCTGCTCGGTGATGGGCTCGCGGTCGATGCGGTGGGAGTTGGCAGGATTTTCCTTATCCACGAGGACAAAATCGAGCTGTTTCTTGATCAGGTCGGCACGGGCCACCTGGATGGTGATGGGATCGCCCAGGCTGTACACCTTGCCACGGCGGCGGCCGCGGATGCAGTAGTTCTTCTCGTCAAACTCATAGAAGTCATCGTCGAGGCCACGAATGCCCACCAGACCCTCGCAGTGGGTCTCGTCGAGCTCGACATACAGGCCCCACTCGGTCACGCCCGAGATGTGGCCCGTGAACACGCCGCCCAAGCGCTGTCCCATGAATTCCACCTCCTTGTACTTGATCGAGGCGCGCTCGGCATTAGCGGCGAGCTGCTCCTGGGCGCTCATGTGCTTGCACTGGTCCTCGAGCTTGACGGGATCGGCGCTCTTCTCGCCGGCAGCATACTTGTCGAGCAGGCGGTGAACCGTCAAGTCGGGATAACGGCGGATGGGTGAAGTGAAGTGGGTGTAGTAGTCAAATGCCAGGCCGTAGTGGCCGATGTTGGTCGCGCTATAGATGGCCTTGGCCATCGAGCGGATGGCAAGGATGGCGAGCATCTCCTCCTCGGGTTTGCCCTTGGCCTGCTCGAGCATCTTGTTGATCGACTTGTTGATGTCGCGGCCCGAGCCCTTGGTGCGCACCTTGTAGCCGAAGTGGGCCGCTATGTCGGCAAAGTTCTGCAGCTTGTCCAGATCGGGCTGGTCGTGGATGCGATAGACAAAAGCCTTGGCGGTCTTGTTCTTGGGCACCTTGCCGATGTGCTCGGCTACCTTGCAGTTGGCCAGCAGCATGAACTCCTCGATGAGTTTGTTGGCATCCTGCGACTCATGCACGTGCACGGCGGTGGGCTTGCCCGTCTCGTCGATGTCAAACTTGATCTCCTCGCGGTTGAACGACACCGAGCCCCCCTCCTCAAAGCGGCGCTTCCTCAGCTGCTTGGCCATCTCGTTGAGCACGGCGAGCTCGTCGGCCAGGTCGCCCTTGCCGGTCTCGAGGATGTGCTGCGCCTCCTCATAGGAGAAGCGCCTGTCACTATTGGTGACCGTGTGGCAAATCTTGTATTTCTTCACATGGGCCTCGGCGTCCATCTCCATGACCACCGAGTGGGTGAGCTTGTCCTCGTGGGGGCGCAGCGAGCAGATGTTGTTGCACAACTTCTCGGGCAACATGGGTATCGTGCGGTCCACCAGATAGACCGATGTGGCGCGTTCATAGGCTTCCTTGTCGATTATCGACCCCGGCGTGACATAGTGGCTCACGTCGGCGATGTGAACGCCTATTTCCCAATTTCCGTTCTTGAGGCGCTGGATAGACAGGGCGTCGTCAAAGTCCTTGGCGTCGGCAGGGTCGATGGTAAACGTCGTCACGTCGCGCATGTCGCGGCGGCGGGCAATCTCCTCGGGCGTGATGCCTGCGTCCAGGGCCTCGGCGGCCTGGGTCACATTGTCGGGGTACTTGTAGGGCAGGCCGAACTCGGCCAGGATGGCATGAATCTCGGCATTGTTCTCGCCGGCGACGCCCAGCACGTCAACGACCTCGCCGATGGGCGAGTTGGCGTCCTCGGGCCAATCGACGATCTTGACGACCGCCTTGTCGCCCGTCCTGCCGCCCGAGAGCTTATCCAGCGGGATGAAGATGTCGGTGGCCAGGAACTTGCTGTCGGTAGCCAGCTGGGCAAAGTATTTCATCACTTGTAGCGTGCCGACAAACACCTGCGGCTTGCGCTCGAGGATTTTCACGACCTCGGCCTCGGGTTCCATGCCGTGGCGCGCGGCGCTTATGTGCACCAGCACGCGGTCGCCGTTCAGGGCATGCATCGAGTTGCGCTCGGCCACCATGATGGGCTGGCCATCGTCGCTGGCGGTATCGACGCTGTTCTTGCCGTTGCTGCGGCGAATGAAGACGCCCTCGGCAACCGACGAGCGGCCCACGGCCTTGTAGCTGCCAGGACCCACCTGCACCAGGAAGCCGTCCACGGCGAGCTGGTCCAGGACCTCGACGATGAGCGTGCGACGCTTGGGCGTGTTGGCCCCAACGGCTGCCGATACCTGCTTGTAGTTGAACGGTGCCTCGCCCTGCTCGTTAAAGAAGTTGATGACCCTGTCGTGGTATTCACGACGTTCCTGTTTCAACGATTGTAATCCACTACGTTTTGCCATATCTCGCTATTAAATGATCATAGTTAATAATCGATTAACCTACAAAGATAGTGATTTTTGGCGATAACCCCGTACAAGGCCCACATTTTTCACTTTTTTCAACAAAAATTGGGACAATGGTGATGATTTACCTAACATGAGCCCCGCCAAGACGCCCACCCATAAAAAACACTCATTCTGCCCCCCGCCAAAAAGGAGGTAATGATTTGGTTGTTGTATTACCACGATTAAAATTACCCCGCGATTTTGACAAACTTTTGCTTTTATAGTAAAAGCGATTGAGGTTTTTTTTTTACCTTTGCAGCCAACTTTACTCTGAAAACATCTTTAAGCAATGGTAATAACAGGTATGTACAGGACCACAATATATTCCTTACTGATAACCATCATGTTCGCTTTGCAGCCCGCCATCGGTGCCGCTGAGCCCCAGAATGCCGTGGACATCACCAAGCCCACCCGTGAACGCGTGAGACGAGACAAAAAAGACGACAAATCCACGACAGCCAACAAGAAAAACGACAACCAGGACAATAATAATAACAAGGATAACAAGGCCGACGATAAAAAGGACAATGACCGGCCCACACCCGCCAAGAAAGAAGAAACGACCCCCAAGGCCGACACCACCGCCAAGCCGGCTCAACCCAAGCCCAAGGCCAGACAAACCGTAGCGTCGAACCCCGACAAGGTGCAGTTTGACGGCATCGACGTGTCCAAGCACCAGGGCGTCATCAACTGGCAGGAACTCAAGGAGAACCCCAAGATCAAGTTTGTCTATATCAAGGCCACCGAGGGCTCAGACTATGTTGACCCACGCTATAGGGAAAACATCCGCAACGCCAGGAAAAACGGCTTCAAGGTGGGCAGCTATCATTTCTTGTCCACCAAGAGTAGCGCGACTACCCAGTTCCGCAACTTCATCAATATCGCCAAGCGCGATGAGCAGGACTTGATACCCGTCATCGATGTGGAGAACCTCAGGCCATGGAGTGCCCAGCAGCTGCGCGACAGCCTCAAGGTGTTTGCCGACCTGCTCGAGGACTACTACGGCTGCAAACCGCTGATATACACCAGCGAGAAGTTTTTCACATCCAACTTGGGACGCGCGTTTGCCCATTACCCCTTGTTTATCGCCAAGTATAGCTCAGCACAACCCAACATCGGCTACAAGTGGATCCTGTGGCAGTTTGCCGACAACGGCGCCTTCAAGCCCGCCGTCAAGGGCAATAACGGCCTGGTCGACATGAGCCGCTTCAACAAGGACTGCTCGATCAACGACATCATCTACCGGCCCGGCAAGCACGCGCAGCGCAAGGGTAGCGTCAAGGATGCCGTTGACTACAAGGAAAAGCCCTCGACCGTCAACATGACCGAGGAGAAACCCAAAGAAGCGCCCAAACTGTCCAAGAAACAGCAGGAAGAGGCCAAGCGCAAAGCAGACAAAGAGAAAAAAGCCAAAGAACGTAACAAGAAAATAGCCGAGGAAGAGGCCAAGAAAAAGGCCGAAGCCGACAGAAAGGCCAAAGAAAAAGCCGAGCACCTGAAGAAGGAGAAAGCTCAACAGCAAGCACGTGAAGCCGCAGCCAAGAAGGAGGCCGAAGATAAGGCTAAGCGCAAGGCTGCAGCCCAAAAGGCACGCGAGGAGAAAGCCAAGCAGAAAGCCAGCAACAAAACCTCGACCAAGAAATCGGCCAGCCTGCTGAACAGCTCATCGTCAAAGCTCACCCAGTCGCAACGCAACGACAGCATCCGCAACGCCCGTCTGAAGGGCCGCAAAATCAACAAAAGTTCGGCCGACAATGATTAAACGAGTGACGCATGCCCGCATAACGCCATTGCTCGCTATCTGGCTGGCAATGGCGATGCTCATGGCGTGCAACACCTCGACCGACAAGGCCGCAGGCAAGCGCTTGGTGCCACCGCGCAACCAGGGAGCCAGCTATGACGGCATCGACATTTCCAGTTACCAGGGTTTTATCGATTGGGACAAGGTGAGCAGCGACAAGGACATCCGCTTTGTCTATATCAAGGCCACCGAGGGGGCTACCTACCGCTCCCCACACTACCCGCACAACATCACACAGGCTCGACGCTACGGGCTGCTCGTCGGCAGCTACCATTACCTCACGTCCACCTCGACGATCGACGAGCAGTTTGAGAATTTCTCCAAGTATGCCCTCAAGCCCGTTCAGGACCTGATACCGATGCTCGACGTGGAGGTGCGCGGCAACTGGTCACGCAGCCAGCTCATCGACAGCGTGGACAAATTCTGCGAGTTGGTCAAGGATTATTATGGCGTCCAACCCATGATTTACAGCACAATGGGATTCTATAACAAGAACCTGACGCCCCACTTCAATAATTACCACCTGTACATCGGGCGCTACTCCAACGAGGAACCCGAGATCAACTGGGAGGGCGAATACACCATCTGGCAATACAGTGAGACGGGCATCATCCCCGGCATCGACGCCTATGTGGACCTGTGCCGATTCCGTAAGGACGGCTGGATTGACGACATCCTGCTCCCCCAAGACTGACACCAGCCCCAATTAAAAGACTCATCAAGCGAATTTCACGAATTATTTGGCCCAAAGGCTCAGTTCGTGAAATTCGCTTCATTTGCCGATGTTGACTGCCAGACAGAATCTACTGGAACCGGCTCAATCATGTCGCGATAGAGCTTGAGCGAGTCACTCGGCATCTTGTCGCTGCCCAGTACACGCGGCATCAGGTCCAGCGTCATCTCATAGGGCTTGTTGTCCATCATGTGCATGGTGCCAAAGGTATCCATGTCGGGATTGATGGCATAGAGCAGGTTTAGCCCGATGCTGAGCACAAATGCATACTTGAACATGAATAGCAACGAACCCCCCATGCGGTCGAGAAAGCCCAGGTTAACCGCCTTTAGCCCCTTGTTGAACAGACGCATGACAAGTCTCACCACCAGCATCACCAGCAGGAAAGCAAATGCCATCGATACCGTCTTGACCGTGATGCTCGACAATGGCCACTGTGACGCGCTGGGCACAACAGACAGGAAAATGCTCTCGATCAGGTCTCCGCTCTTGTAGCACAGCACGATGGCAACAACCCACGAGACCAGCGACGACAACTGGCCGATGAAGCCCTTTCGGTAGCCCAGCACCACGCCACCGAGCACTATCAATATCAACAAAACGTCAACCAGCGTCATGCTACCTCAAGTTTAGGCATCTAACCCACGGTCGATACCCTGCTTGAGGGCCTCGACGTAGTTGTTGACACGTTGCATCTCCTTGGGAATGTCGATGCGCTGCGGGCAATGCTCCACACACTTGCCACAGCCGATGCAGTGGTCGGCCTGACGCAGGCGCGGCACACTGCGGTCATAGCCCACGAGGAAGGCACGACGGGCACGGGCATAGTCGGGATCGTTGCGGTCACGGGTGAGGTTACCCTCGGCAATGCACTTGTTGTAGTGGGTGAGCACGCCGGGAATGTCGATGCCATAGGGGCACGGCATGCAATACTTGCAATCGTTGCAGGGGATGGTATTGTAACCCACAATCTCGTCGGCAATGCCATAGAGGAAGTCCTTCTCCTCGTCGGTGAGCGGCTCGAGCGGACAATAGGTGCACAGGTTCTCCTTCAAGTGCTCCATGTAGGTCATGCCGCTCAGCACCGTCAACACGCGCGGGAACGAGCCGGCATAGCGAAATGCCCACGAGGCCATCGTGCGCTCGGGGTCACGCGCCAGGATCTTGCGGGCCAGTGGCTGCGGCAGCGAGGCCAGGCGGCCTCCCAGCAGCGGCTCCATGATCACGGCGGGGATGGCACGCTTGTCGAGCTCGGCATAGAGGTACTCGGCATTGGTGTTCTCCTCGTTGAAGTCCTTGGCATGCCGCCAGTCGAGGTAGTTGAGCTCGATCTGAACGAAGTCCCAGTGATACTTGTCATGGTTGGCCAGCAGGTAATCAAACACGGCAATCTCGCCGTGATAGGAAAACCCCAGGTTGCGTATCACGCCCTTCTCGCGCTGCTCCAGCAGGTAGTCAAGGATGCCGTTGTAGATGTACCGTTGCCTGAACAGCTCCATAGCCTCCTCGCCAGTGCCGCCACCGATGGAGTGCAGCAGCAGGTAGTCGATGTAATCGACCTGTAGCTCCTTGAGCGAGTTCTGGAACATCTCGATGCTCGCCTCACGCGTCTGGGTCTCGGGAGCGAAATTAGATAGCTTGGTGGCAATGAAATACTCGTCGCGCTTGTGGCGGCTCAGGGCGATGCCCGTGGCGCGCTCGCTCAGGCCGCGACTGTAGGCGGGCGACGTGTCAAAGTAGTTCACACCGTGCTCGATGGCATAATCGATCTGCTTGTTGACCATCTCCTGGTCGATTTCTGCATCATTGTCGCGGCCGAAGGGCTTGCCGTTGGTCGCGGGCAGGCGCATCATGCCATAGCCCAGAATAGAGACCTTCTCATGGGTCTTGGGATTCTCGCGATAGGTCATCTTGCCCACGGGCGGTTCCTGGGCCGGCGCTTGGCGCCCGCCATCGGTGGCACAGCTCACGATTGCAGGTGTCGCGACGGTAGCAGTTCCCAGGCCGAGAGCCTTGAGAAACGTTCGACGGCTCAGTTTCTTGCCGCCATTATTATTGTTATGCTTGTTGTGGTTCATATCGGTAGAAATGATAAAAAAGAAACCAGAGGTTAAATCTCACTGTGCATCTCATGCCCCTCGACATAGATTGCACTGAACGGCCTAGCCGGGCACACATACTCACACGTGCCGCAGCCGATGCACATCGCACTGTTGACGGCGGGCACCATGGGCGACATGTCGTCCTGCGGGTCGCTGGGTACCATCATGATGGCGCCAGCGGGACAATGACGGGCACAGTTGCCACAGGAGACGCCGTCGGTGGTAATAACGCAGTTGGCCTTGACCCACACGGCGTGCCCAATCATGATCGAGGACTTATCGGCCACGGTGATGGGCTTGATGGCACCAGTGGGACACACAGTGGAGCACTCGACACACTCGGGACGGCAGGCTCCGCGCTCAAAGCTGAGCTCGGGCTGCATCAGGCGCATCGGGTCGGTAGAGGGACGCAACACGCCATTGGGGCACTTGGCCACACACAGCTGGCAAGCGGTGCAGTGCTGGGCAAAGTTCCGCGCGCTCACCGAGCCCGGGGGCGTCAGCGGTGTCGAGCGCTTGGCGGGCACCTTGTCCTCGATGACGGCCAGGCCACCGTCCACCTTCTTGGATGCCTGGGCCAGAGCGACGTCAGCACCCACAACTGCAGCGCCAACGAGGAAGGCACGGCGCACCTCATCGGTAGCGGGCTTGTCGCCGGCAGCAGGTTGCACGGGAGCGGCAGCGGCCTTGGGGTGGCCGTAATGCAGCGCACCGAAGTTGCACTTCTCCAGGCAGTTGCCACAGGTCACACAACGCGTGTAGTCCACCTTGCGGGTCTTGAAGTCGATGCACGAGGCCTTGCAATTCTTGGTACACAGGCTGCACGAGCGGCACTTGTCGGCATCAAAATAGACCTTGAGCCACGAGAAGCGGGCCAACTGGGCCAATATCGTACCCACGGGACAGATGGTATTGCAATAAGTGCGGCCGCCGCGCCACGCCAGCACGACGATCACAATAAACGTCACCAGAGCAATCAAGAATGTGGGCAAACTCTTCATCCACACGTCAACCCCATAGAAAGCATAACTATCGACACGAGCGGCAAGAGCGGCCAGCCCGTTGTTACACCACTGATAAATGGGCAGCAGCAAATTGGTCACCATGCGGCCATAGCTGCTATAGGGGGCCAGCAGGGCCACAAGTGAGTGGATGCCGGCAATTAAGGCTGCGACAAACAGTGCCAGCACGCCATAGCGCAGCCAGCGTTTCTCGCCACTGGCTGTGAAGCGATTCTTAGCACGCTTACCGTGAATCCAGGACACGATATCCTGGAAGATGCCCAACGGACAGATCACCGAACAATAAATGCGGCCAAAGATGAGCGTCAGCAGCACCAGCCCAACGATAACAACCACATTCAACGCCAGCAAGGCTGGCAGGAATTGAATGCGCACCGTCCATCCCAAGTAGTGATGCAGCACACCGCTCACGTCAAGAAACAGCAGCGTCACCATAACCATCATGATAGCTGCCAGCGTTATGCGGATTTTCCTTAACATAATAATTAGAGATAATTTAGTTCTAGAAGCGAATGAATATTAGTTGATAGCGCAAAGATAACAGTTTTTTTCTAAAATTCCATCCCACCAGCCCCTAAAAAAACACCGCTACCGCTTGACAAGCACTCCGACAGTCCACTATCTACCATGTTCCTTGTTGTCCACACTCGTGTTTTGCAAGGAGAAAAAATGTGTTTTCACTTTTACCAGACACAGATACAAAATAAACACCCCGTTTCACAACGCGGTGCTTATTTAGGATGAATAGTATTAATATTTCCAACTTTGCTGCAAAGGTACGCCAGTTTTTCCACCCCCGCAAATTTATTTTGCAAAAAATTGTTATTATTAGTTAACTGTTTTCGGTAGGTATTATTCAAATAATGGGAATCCGCGTCGAGGACTCCCATTGTTTGAATTCTACTATTAATTAGGCAGTTAGTTGGCCGTGAGGATAATATTCAACAATGCGTTGATGTCGGAAATGCTTACCTCGCCATCACCATTGATGTCGGCACGCTCGACCATGGCTCCATCGGTGATACTACCCAGGATAATCTCGATAGAAGTATTGATATCGGTAATGCTCACCTCGCCATCGCCATTCACGTCACCAATCACCTCGACGATCTCCCATTCCTCGCTGTAATACAGCTTCACGTCATCGAGGTAGCAGCTATGCTTGCTATGACCGTTCGTCTGATTAAAGCGCAGCATGATGGGAGCCTCGGTAGGCAGGTTGACCGATGCCGACGCTTGCTGCATGCTCTCGACGATGATGGTGCCACCGGCAGGCGCAAACCACGATTGGCCCTTATCAAGCGAGTAGGACATCTTGATGGTGGCATTCAGTGAGGTGGGATTGTAAACCGAGAAGTTGATCATGTAGGGCTTAATGGTCAACGGGGCCGATGAGGTCACCTGGCTTGGCTTCTTCATGGCAACGCCTTGGTCCTGATTGCCATTCTTGTTGGTATAGCTCTCGATGGCGCATTTCACAAAGTCCCACTTGCAGTACAGACCATCAACGCCCTTGGCATTGGCGTCGGTTGTGGTCGGCATCGACTCAAAGTCCTCAATGACGCTCTGCATGGTCTGGTCAGATTCGACGTTAAACGTGATGACATTGCTACGCTCAACGATATTGTTGATCATGTACTCGTTGAAGCTGCCGTCCCAGGTCTTCAGGCTCGGGTTGGTGAAATTGGTAATCGTGGTCACACCGCCGCTACCAGGGAACGGGTCATAGGAGCTGTCCTCGCCCTTGTAGCTGGCCCGCAACAACTCATAGTACATGTGGTTGGGGTTGCAGTTCACCTCGTTGCGCAACCAGATCTGCGGGTTGACCGAGTCAACGCGGGCAACCATCATGCCGTGACCGGGCAGGTTGTGGTCCCACTTGCCGGCCTGGCGGTTCTCGATCAAGAAGTACTCGGCAGCATTGGGCGTGTTCAGCCTCAAGCCCCGGTTACTCTCGTCAAGTGCCTCCAATTGATATTGTCCGTTGTGATCAATCAGCTCGGGATAGGTAAATCCCAGGGCGTATCGCTCATACAAGCTGTATCCCACGGGATCGCGGCCAAAGTTGTTGCCGCTGCCGCCTGCCATGATCGACCATTGTCCGGGATTGCGGCTCTCACCGCCAGTGCCGCTATAGTCGGTGTCATATAGGTCGGGAAGTCCCAGCACATGTCCAAACTCGTGGCAGAAGGTACCGATGCCGTTCACGTCAGAGTAGTAGTTCTCCCAGCCGGCAATCTCGGTCGAGCAGGCATACAGGCCGAATCCCACGCCGTCGCGCCAGGGCGAATAGTACAGGTAGAACATGTGAGGCCACAGGTAGGAATCGTTATTGCCACTATAGTTGGCCGAGTAACCTGCTACCAAAAAGAACACCATGTCCACATAGCCATCGCCGTCGCTGTCATAGTCACTGAAGTCCACAATGGGATCAACAGCATTCAGAGCGGCATTAAACACGCCATCGGCTGCCGAACTGCCCTTAGGAGCCGTGCACTCATAGTTCACGTCAACAGGGCCAACAACGTCAAACACCGGGTCGAAAACATGAGCCGAGTTGTCGTAGAAATAGTCGCGAACGCTACCGGTCATGCTAACGTGGCGGCCGTTCAGCGTGTAGCCCCTGTAGTCATGGGTATTAACCATGTCGTCATAGAAGCTGCCGGGATTGCTCATCGAGAATTTCTTGTCGGTATAGTTGATGAGAATAATCAGGCCACGAAAGTTGTCATAGTCCATCTCTCCGTCGGCACCCACACGACGCATAGCGCTATTGCGACGATTGACCATCTGGGTGGCCGACTGCGACATCGACCGACTGGTCAGGCGCTTGGGAATGGAGGCCAGTGCAGCCATGTCGGCTGCGCTGCGCTGTGACATGTCACGAGCGATGCGGTCGCTGGCGACAATGCGGTCGCCGTCGAGTTGGGCATAGGTGTAGTATCCAGCACCATTCTTGACGACTGTGTAGCCGTCAAGAGTGGTTGTGAAGTGGAAAAACTCGTCACCATGCAGCGCAACGGTTATCGTCGAACCGTCGGGTTGGGTCACCCTCATGGGTGTGGGATCGGCAGGGATTGCCAGCATGTTCAGGCACAGCAATCCCATAATCAATAGCATTACACTTTTCTTCATAGCTTTACGTTATAATATTTCATTGACATTGTACAATCTTTTTTACTCTCTCTATTGGCTCGACGCTACTGGATCAGGATAGAGACAAGGACGTTGATGTCGCTGATGGTCACCTCACCGTCAGCTGTCAGGTCGGCTCTAGCCCTTGTGTCGTCATCCACATTTCCTCCCAGGATGATGTTGATGATCGCATTGATGTCCATAATGTTCACCTCGCCGTCGCCGTTCACATCGCCAAACAAGTAATCGACATTCTCGGTATCGTAGAGCGTGAAGTTGTCAACATAGGTCGAGGCGTTCTTGTTGCCACCCACCTGGGAAATGCGGTACAATGCCGACTTCTTGCTGCTGATCTTCAACGGCCAGTAGCCGATAGAGCTGGTCCTTGCGGGAACGTCAACCGACGCGTTACCGGCGCTTGTCAAGGCCCTGGTCCAGGTCTCTCCGCCATCGGTAGAATAATCGAGTGAGTACTTGGCGACGTATGCTCCCGTATTGAAAATCGTCAACGTGGCCATGTTGGTATTGTAATTAATGGGGGTGACTGTATAGAACTGGCTCGGGAGTTTCATCATCACGCTGTTGGTGCCATCGGCCTTGCCTTCTCCAGGAGAACGCACACCAGCCTTGTTGAACGACCAGTTGGCAAACTTGCCCTCTACGTTCTGGTCGGTGGTGCTGCCGTTGGCTGTCATGCCCTCAAAGTCCTCGACAAGCTTCAGCTGCGAGTTGTTATCGACCACCTTGAAGCTGATGATGCCGTCCTTCTCGTTGATGTCAACGATATTGAAGCTGTTAGCCGAACCATCCCAGGTTCTGAGGTTAGGCAGGCTCTCGTTGGTGATCATGGGGATGCCCATTGTGCCGGGAAATGCGTCACTGGCATTGTCGCCACTTGATGTGTTGCCGGCACGCAGCATCTCAAAATAGTTGTGGCTGGGATTGCAGTTTACCTTGTTGTTGCTCCACACGCCCAGGTTGGTGCTGTCAACACGAGTGACAATCATGCCGTGGCCGGGGATGTAGGCATCCCAGCGGGTGCGCTGCCTGTTCTCGATAGTGAAGAACTCGTTGCTCACGGGAGAACGCAGGATGTAGCCGTCATTAGACACGTTTACGGCCTCCATCGCGTAGTTACCGGACTGGGTAATGGTCTTGGGGTGAGCCCATCCCAGGGCATAGCGCTCATACAGCGTGTAGCCAGCGGGCGTGCGACCATAGTTGTAGTCGCCGCCTCCTGCCATCACGTCCCAACCTCCAGGATGATGGCTCTCACCGCCGCTGCTACCGTAATCGGTGTCATAGAAGTCGGGCAAGCCCAGCACGTGGCTGAACTCGTGGGCCACGGTGCCAATTCCCTCAACCGTTACAGTCGAGGGGGTATTCTCCCAACCATACAGCTCGGTCGAGCTGGCATAGCGGTCCATCCTCTTGCCATCGTAGACAATGGCATAGTAGTACAGATTAGACGCATGGGGCCACAGGTAGCCCGTCTCTGAGCCGTTGGATGCTGCCGAGTAACCGGCGACCAGGAAATAGACCATGTCCACCCTGCCGTCGCCGTTGTTGTCATAGCGGCTGAAGTCAACGTCGGCATTGGCCTTTTTCAACGCCGAGGAGAATATCGACTGGGAGTAGTTGTCACATTCACTGGCCTTTCTGGTCGACGTGTAGGGGCCATAGACGTCAAAGGGCGGCTTGAAGGCTCCGTTGGACTGCTCGTTGAAGTAGTCGCGCACGCTGCCCAGGCAGCTCACGTCGCGGTCGGTAATGGGATCATGGAAACCCGTGAAATTCTCGGCACTGAACATCTCGGTATAAAATGCCTGGGGATCCTCGGTGGCAAACTTCTTGTCCGCAAAATCAATAAGGATTACGAGACCGCGGAAGTTCTCAAGATCAAAATTCGAGAGATCCACATTACGCTTGACACGTCTGACGTTGGCCTCTTCTACCGACAGTTCATCGACCAAACGCTTGGGAGTTGTCGCGAGCAGGGCGAGCTCGGCGGCACTACGTTGACCCTCGTTGTGGGCAATCACCTGGGTAGGAACCAGGTTCCTGCCTTCGCGCTGGGCATACACAAAGGCGCCGGCCTCGTTGCGCATCACGGTGTAACCGTCGGCGGTAGTATTAAAGTGATAGAACTCGTCTCCCACGAGACAGATTGATACCATGGTGCCATCAGGCTGAGGCATTGGAACCGAGCCTCGAATAGCTGGGTTGGCTAACGATTGCATGTTGGCCATTGCTGCCAACATCGCAATGAAAAGGAAGAATTTTTTCATTTACTTGTTTATGTTTTAGTTTTAAGTTTTTTGTTAATCTAAACCGATGCCAAGATGAGTCAGAAACATGCTTCTTGCTCTCCTCCTGAAAACGCATTCATAAAAAAAAGCCTGCAAATTTACAGTTTTTTTCCGCATTTCAGTCAAAACAAAGGTTAAATGTTGCAATTTGAAACAGTTTTATATTCAATTGGAATGTTAATCATCAAAAAAGTATTACTTTTGTACTACCTATATTAAGGGAAAAAACTATTGTTTTTTGCGGATCATATTATTTTTCGTATTTATTGAGATCCGTTGGAAAAGATGTTTTAAGGTTTACAATTGGTGACTGCGTCGAGACGATGCGGTCACTTTTCCTCTCAGCTGTCAGCACTTGGGCCTGCTTCTGTTGGGCCGGATTGGCCAAATAGAGACTGTTCCACGAGTTATCAACAATTAGCGTTAGTTTTGAACAATTCATCCATTTTAACGGAGTTTTTAGCGGTTTTTTGACTAAAAAAATGTTTCTTTGCACCCGTGAAACAATTTCGATAATTACACCAATCAATGGGAAAGATAATAGCGATAGCCAATCAAAAGGGCGGGGTGGGCAAAACGACCACCTCAATCAACCTGTCGGCGGCACTAGCCACCAGTGGACAGCGGGTGCTGCTCATCGACGCCGACCCCCAGGCCAACGCCACGTCGGGACTGGGCATCGAGCCCAAGGACATGTCCTCGACCATCTATGAGTGTCTGGTCGATGATTACCCCATGCACAGTGCCACGGTAGACACTTGTGTGGATGGCTTGCAGTTGCTGGGATCGCGCATCGATCTGGTCGGTGCCGAGTTGGAACTTGTCGAGAAGAATGGTCGTGAACGCGTGCTCAAGGAGGCCATTGCCACGGTCCAGGACAATTATGACTTCATCATCATCGATTGCAGCCCCTCATTGGGACTGATTACCGTTAACGCTCTCACCGCTGCCGACAGCGTCATCATTCCCGTCCAGGCCGAGTATTTTGCCCTGGAGGGTATCAGCAAGTTGCTTAATACGATACGCATCATCAAGGGTAAACTGAATGCCGCCCTGCGCATCGAGGGCTTCCTGCTCACCATGTATGACGCCCGCTTGAGACTTGCCAATGAGATTTTTGAAGAACTCAAGGGCCACTTCGGCGAGATGGTGTTCAACACGGTGATTCCACGCAATATCCGCATCAGCGAGGCTCCTAGCCATGGCCTGCCGGTCATCCTGTATGACCCGACTTGCCGTGGCTCCATCAGCCACATCCAGCTTGCCCAGGAAATAATTGACCGCAGCAAGAAGAAATAACAACCAGTCAGTAACTATCAATAACAACAAGAATATGAAACGCAGTGCATTGGGCAAAGGCCTAGACTCGCTCATCTCGATGGATAACATCCAGACGGGTGGATCATCGGCTATCAACGAAATACCCATCAGCCAGATTACTCCCAACCCCGACCAACCCCGCCAGAACTTTGATGAGGACGCTCTCGAGGAGTTAGCAAGCAGCATCCGTGAGCTGGGCATCATTCAGCCATTGACGCTGCGCAGCATGGGCGAGAACGAGTATCAGATCATCTCGGGCGAGCGCCGTTATCGCGCCTCGCTGTTGGCGGGTCTGGATACTGTGCCGGCCTACATCCGCACGGCCAACGACAGCGAAGTGACCGAGATGGCTCTTATCGAGAACATCCAGCGCGAGGACCTCAACGCCATCGAGATCGCACTCACCTTTCGCAAACTGATTGACCAGTATCACCTCACTCAGGAGCGGTTGAGCGAGCGCATCGGCAAGAAACGCGCCACCATCGCCAACTTCCTGCGACTGCTCAAATTGCCCGCCGAGGTTCAGCTAGGCCTGCACGACCATGCCCTGGACATGGGGCATGCCCGCGCCCTGTTGTCGCTCGATGACCCCAAGCTGCAGTTGAGGCTATATAATGAAACCATCAAGAAGGGGCTGTCCGTTCGCCAGGTGGAGCAGCGTGCCAAGCAGATGCAGCAGGCAGCTAGCGAGCATGAAGCGGCAGGTTTGGGCGCTAGGACGGTCAATGTGAATGATTACCAGATTCTGCAGAAGCATTTGGCTTCGACTTTTGGCGTGCCCGTGAAGTTCTCTTGTGACCAGTCGGGAAAGGGAAAAATCACATTCCCCTTTACCAACGAGGAGCAGCTTGAGAAAATCATACGCATCTTTGATCATCTGAAGGAAGCCTAGTAGAAAAAATATACACGGTGCAACAGTCGATCACATATCGCTTGACATGGCAACGGCTCGCTTGCGCGCTGCTACTGTGCCTGTGCTGGCATGGAAGCAGCGTCGCTCAAGATATACTGGCCGGCACGGTCAGTGACACTACGGTATCGGTCAAGGTCCCCGCAGCCAACCATCATGTGCGCCGTGCCGTGACAGTGGCCGACACCACTGTAGCAGGACAAAACAGCGCGGTGCGCGTGGTTAACGCATCGGGCGATACCATCACCTTCGCTTCCATCGACTCCATCAAGGGAATTGAGGGTGTGGAGATTCTTATGGACAGTACCGCGTCGCCCACCCTAGGCAAGGTGCGCACTTTTAATCCCGATCCACAGCGGGCATTGTGGATGTCGGCCCTGTGCCCTGGCTTGGGACAGATTTACAACCGCCGCTACTGGAAACTGCCCATCGTCGTGGGAGCATTTGTGGGACTAAGTTATGGCGCGTCGTGGAATAACCGCATGTACAAGGATTACTCCAAGGCCTATCGCGACGTCATGGACGATGATCCCGACACCCGCAGCTATATGGATTTCTTCCCGCCGACGATCGAGGAGAGTGACCTGGACAAGGCCTGGCTGCAAAAGATCATGAAGAATAAACGCGACTACTACCGGCGATATCGCGAGATATGCGTCATCGCTATGGTGGGCGTGTACTTGATCAATATCGTGGATGCCTATGTGGACGCCTCGTTGGCCCACTTTGACATCTCGCCTGACCTGTCGCTGGATGTCTCCCCCACCGCCATCGACAACAGCTACACGCCCGCGCGCTTACCCTCGCTGGGAATCCAGTGTGCCATCAATTTCTGAACATCGAAAAAAAACGACATGACAATATGACAAAACATCGACTACTGACATTAATTCTCGCAACGGCGCTGGCATCCATTACCCTGCTGGCCGCCCCGCGTGACAAAAACAACATCCTCACGCTCAAGAACTCCATAACCGACGATGACATCGTCTTTCCCGAGAGTTTTGATACCGACGTGCACAAGCTCATGACCAACTGGTACTTGCAGAATTATACCGTCCTTGATGCCGAGGTCGAGAACAAGTCTAACGGCGAGGTGAGCGAGGAGACCTACATCCGTCGCCTTGCCGCAATACCGTCGGTTATCGAGATGCCCTATAACCAGGTGGTGCGCAAGCACATCGAGCGATACGTCTATCGCTGCCGAACGCTGGTCGAGGAGATGCTAGGCATGAGCTTGTACTACATGCCCATCTTTGAGCAAGCGCTTGAGAAGGAAGGGCTACCGTTGGAGCTCAAGTACCTGCCCATCGTCGAGAGCGCCCTCGACCCGAACGCCGTCTCTAGAGTGGGCGCCGCCGGCCTGTGGCAATTCATGATAGGCACCGGCAAGGGCTTGGGGCTTGAGGTCAACTCACTGGTCGATGAGCGCCGCGACCCCTACCGCTCGAGCGCAATGGCCGCCAAGTACCTCAAGAACCTGTACCAGATCTATAACGACTGGTCACTAGCCATCGCCGCCTATAACTGCGGTCCCGGCAATGTCAACAAAGCCCTGCACCGCAACGGCGGGAGTGGCGATTTCTGGGATATCTATGAGTACCTGCCCCGCGAGACCCGCGGCTATGTGCCCGCTTTTATCGCCGCCAATTATGCGATGACCTACTACAAGCAGCACAACATCAGCCCAACGCTCGCCAGCAAGCCCCTCATCACCGATACCGTGACCGTTGACCGCCGCATCCATTTCGCCCAAATCGCTCAGGTAATCAATATGCCCATCGAGGCAATCCGCACCTTCAATCCGCAATTCCGTGCCGACGTTATCCCTGGTGACAATCACCCCTACACACTCGTGCTGCCGTCACAGCAAGTGGTGAGTTTCATCATGAGTCTGGACAGCATCGACAGTTACAGGGATGACCTGTATGCCCATCGCGACGTCGTCGAACCTGGAGGACAAGTCATGACCGCCGAGGAATACCTCTCGGGCAAGAGCAACCATAACGAGATACGCACCATCAACCACAAGGTGGGTCGTGGCGAGACCTTGGCCAGCATTGCCGACAAGTATGATATGACCAAAAATGAGCTCATGCAGATGAACAACATGAGCAGTGAGCGCATTCGCCGTGGCGATAACCTCAAGGTAAAAGCCCCCAGTTATAATAACGCAAGCGCCGACAATGAGGACTTTGCCGATAATAACAATGTGCAAACCGATATTTCTAGCGAGCAAATGGCGATGGCCGACCAGCAGAACGAGCAAGCGCAGTTCGATGAGGTAAAGAACATCGAGCGAGAGGCAGCCAACAAGGCCCCCTACAAGGGCTCCTATACCGCCAATGCCGACAAGGAGAACAGCTCCAAGCAATCTACAGCCACAGCGAAATCATCCACCAACCGCTCTGACGATCAGAGTGCACGCCAAGCCGCATCAAAACGCAACTCCAGCAACTGGCGTTCACGCAATGCCAAGTACAACGACAATAACTATAAATCCAGCAAGAAGGAAGAGTCGGCTCGCAATTCATCCAAGAAGCGCCGGCACAAGAAATCATCCAAGCCCGCACAGCCCTCCGAGGTAACCGTGCAGAAGGGTGAGTCGCTCACCAAGATTGCCGAGAAGACCGGAGTTTCGGTCAAGGACCTCGAGCGTGCCAACGGTATCGAGAACGGCAACAAAATCAAGGCCGGTGAGAAAATCAAGATTCCCACCAAGGCCGAAGCCAAGCAAGCCGCCGCGGCCGAGAAAAACAAAAAATCCGGCAAGTCGAGCAAATCCAAATCATCAGGCAAAAGCTCCAAGAGCAAGAAAAGGAGATAACAGCAGATTCATTAGTAGGCAGTCAGCCCCCGCGTCAAGTCCACAATCACTTCGCGGGCAATGAGCAAGCCGGCAGCAGCGGGAACAAACGCGTTGCTGCCGGGCTGTTTCTTGCCGTCAACATACACGGGCACATCGGGATTCCAGCGCGGTTCCTCCTCGCTATATACGCACTTGAAGTGGTGAATGCCCTCGCGGTGCAGCAGCTTGCGCAACATCCGAGCCAGCGGGTCGATGCGCGTCGAGTCAAAATCGGCCACACGAAAAGCCATCGGGTCCATCTTGTAAGCCGCCCCCATCGAGCAGATGTGCGTCACACCCATCCTCAGGCAACGCCGCGCAATCTCCATTTTGGCTGTAATGGTATCCAGACTGTCAACCACATAATCAAAACAAGAAAGATCGATTTCATCGGCATTCTCAGGCAAGTAAAACATCCTGTGAACCGTCACCTTGCACCTCGGATTGATGTCACGCACCCGCTCAGCAGCGACATCAACCTTGGCACGGCCAATCGTGCTGTGAAGGGCAAAAATCTGGCGGTTGATGTTCGACACGCTCACCGTGTCGTCATCAACCAGATCAAGTGCCCCGACGCCGCTACGAGCCAGCGCCTCGACCACATATCCACCCACGCCGCCGATGCCAAATATCGCCACACGGCACTGAGCCAACCGCTCCATAGCCTCGCTTCCCAGCATCAGCTCAGTCCGGGCAAAAGGATTCTCCACATGATTATTTTCCATTACAAATCTCTTCTTTTGGCCGCAAAATTAATAAAGTGACCCCAATAACCCATATCAATTAGCCTCAAAATCATCCAAGTCAGTAAAAAATATCCGATTTTTTGACGCTAATTCAAAAAAATCATTTACCTTTGCACCCGCTTAACGCCCAGATGGCGGAATCGGTAGACGCGTTGGTCTCAAACACCAATGGGGTAACACCCGTGCCGGTTCGACCCCGGCTCTGGGTACCAAGTAAGCACTTAAGGCGCTGTATATCAAATATATACGGCGTCTTAATTTTTTATTTTACTAAAACATTTTTCTTTTTCACTTGCATAAATCCCAACAAGTATAATACAAATCCTCGCAAAAACAGTTTGGTTCTTTTTTGCGGCCCAATTGTAGCATAATTAAGTGATTTGAAGCCTTCGGATAAAAATATGCTACGAAAATGGACATTGTAATTGAAAAATGTGTATATTTGCGGTTGTTCTTTGTCAGAAGTCCGCATCACTGATGCTAGTGGGTGCATGGCAGGGAACACACGACATAAGAAAAGGCGCTTACTTGACGCTACAAACAGTAACAAGTACAGACTCCCGCGCTTCTTTTTTATGCCCATGACATAATACTTAATACCTATCCGTCGATGCTCGGGAGCCGTCGGCAGACAACAAGACTAAGACCTATGTTAGACAAAACAAAAAAGGTGATCAAGGAACAATTAGAACGTGATAGCATGGAAAGTCCGGTTAAAAGAATCAAAAGTTTAGCCGAGACAGCTCAAGACGGCAAGGATGTGGTCAATGCCATCAAGGAAGACGTTAAGGAAGCCCTCAAGAAACAAAGCGAAAAATAGCTTCTAACTTGAACTCTCTTCTATAGCTTGAAGCGCCTCGTTTATGAGTAGCTCTCATCTTGACCAATCTGAAGTAGAAAAGCGATTGGGGTACATTTATCGAATTGATAACCACCCTGTCAGCTCTCTACCTCAGCCCATCATTACACATTATCTTGATGGGTTGGGTGCAGCGCTTTATGATGTGGCTAAAGGCGATGGATTTATGCGTCTTTTGTTTGAGCAGTGGGCATTTTCGATATCCGGTGACTGTCACAGTTCATCATATAAGTCTGACAAGAGTGCAATCAAATCAGCCCTCTCGTTGTTTCGTGTTAAGTGGAAACTTCTTCGACTGAAATATGAGTTTTTCTTCGACTGTTATTATTTAACAGAAAAATATAATGCATCACAGTTAAAAAAACTGGCGGCCTATTTTCAAGACATTGTCCCCTATTTTGCCAAGAAAGCTTCAAAAGATGTAGATAGTGTCTTTTTAAGTGAGACCGAATGTAAGAGAATACCGCGGGCCCTTTTCAAACATAGATTGGCTAACAATCATTGGGCAAATAGAAAACCCAAGAAACTTTTGGTTGTTGCCAATATGAGCGCTGGCAAATCCACTCTGATCAATGCTCTTGTGGGTTATCGCTTGAATCGGACTAAGACCACAGTATGCACCAGCAGAATATGTATGCTGTACAATAATAGATATAACAAAGAAGGTATTATCACGCATAGTAATCAGTCCTCATTTCACCCTGAGATTGAATCGACCAGTAGCGATGATTTTACTAGTGCGTCTTTACGTTTTAATTCATCACTGAATGATCGTGCAATCTGCGTAATCGACACCCCGGGATACAACAATGTTGATCATCCCGAGCATCGCAAAACTACGGAAGATTTTATCAAATCAAATCACTATGACGCTATACTCTATGTTGCTGATGGCCGATACATGGGAACGACTGATGAAGAAATACTTCTGAACTACATCCATCTAAATACACAGAAGCCTATTTTTTTTGCCATCAATCAGTTGGATCGAATGAAAGAATCTGAAGATTCCATAAAAAAGATAATAGGAGATTTCAAGTCCCATCTAAAACGTATGAAGTTCAGCAATCCCATAATAGTTCCTGTCTCGGCCAAGGCATCACTATTTTTTAAACTGGGAAAAAACACATTGAATGATGACGATCGTTTTGAGTATGATCAACTTTCAATCAAATTCAGCAGAAATTATTTTGATCTTCAAGCTTATATTAGTGAGGCTGAATCCACAAATCCGTTAGATGCTACTGGCATCCATCAATTAGAAACAATCATTAATAATATACTGCATTTATGAAGAAAGTTTCAATCAAGTACAATCCTTATTTGCTGACAACTGAAATTACAGTTGATGGCAAGCATCCGAAAAAGAATAGTTCCTTGAATGTCGGCAACAAGCGACTTCAGGAATGGATAGAACAAATCCCTGATATTCTTCTTAAAGAATATGGCGATCAAAACATCACAATTGAATTCACCGGTACACAGGCTGACTTTGAAGATGTTGAAATGGCTTTTGATGCCGTTAAAGACAAAGTAAAAGCGGAATGCCGTCTGAACAAAAAAGCAGATAATGCTGATGTTGAAGCAGAAATCACCAAAATCTTTAAGGACATTCAAGCTGGACCAGTAAAAGAACTTAAAGATAAAAAAATTATCCATGCCTTTGAAAAAGCAAAAAATGCCCTATTCGAAGTCAATGTCGTTGCCACAATGAGTTCTGGCAAATCAACATTAATCAATGCTTTATTGGGAAGAAAGCTGATGCCTGCTGCAAATGAGGCCACAACGGCTACAATTGTAAAAATCGTTGACACTGATCAAGATGATTTCTCAGCTGTAGCATTTGGTCTAGATGGGCAAAAACTACACTCATTTGACAAGGTCACATTAAAGGATATGAAAATGCTTAACAGCGACCCGAAGGTGACCATGGTTGAACTTCGAGGTAATATACCTTTTGTTAAATCTACTGGTATGCGCCTCGTGTTGGTTGACACTCCGGGACCCAATAACTCAAGGAATAAACACCACGAAGAAATGACCTATCAAATGATTGCCAATTCAGACAAATCTCTTGTACTTTATGTGATGAATGGCGCTCAATTAGGCATCAATGACGAAAAAATATTCCTTGACTACGTGTGTGACCAAATGAAAGAAGGAGGCAAGAAGTCTCGTGATAGATTTCTGTTTGTAGTCAATCGTATGGATGACTTTAAACCAAGTGAGGATGATGAAGGGATGACATGTATTCAAAACGCTCTCAATAATGCAGTGGAAGGACTAAAAGAACGGGGCATTTATGATCCCAATGTGTTCCCTGCAGCTTCACTCCCCACTCTTCAATATAGAACAGATGACCCTGAAGCCGACGAGTTATGGGCATTTGAAAGAAAGTCAAAGAAATATTCAGTAATGTGTTATGAGCAATATTATAATTTTAATCACTTACCCCAGAGTGTTCACCATAAAATTGACAAGTTGCTCTCAATTAAGCCAGAATCAAGTAATGTTGAAATACATTCTGGCATAGTGTCCATTGAGCAAGCAATCAGTATGTATGTCAATAAGTACGCCCGAGCTACTAAAGTTCGTGATTTGGTTGATGCCTTTAACTCAACGCTTGACGAATTAGCTGCTGTAGCAAAACTCGAGGAGGATATCAGGAAAGACAAGAACAAGAAGGCCCAATTGGACAAGCAGATAGTTAAGATCCGAACAAACATAGAATCTGCTAAGATGGCCCAAAAAGTCAACTTAGACAAGGTTGATATGGCAGACGCTGAAGAAAAAATTCGGAACTATATTAAATCAACTTATGCTATTATTGACAAGATATTGATGCAGTATAGTTCATCTCAAAAAATCAAAAAGAATGAGGCTTTAGCAAAAGCTCGCGATTTACAACAGCAAGCTGAATCTCTGCCTATTCAGATCAAGATTGAAATTCAAAAAATACTTGATACGGCGTATAAAAACAAGGTGAGTAAGACGATTGAGGAGTACAAGAAGTATTTGAGTGAGTTGAATATAAACATAGACTCTAAGGGCTTGACATTCAACCCTGCTCAACTTGTATCCAGCAAACTGGCCGACCTTGGATCAATAATCAATTCTGCAACAGAAACCAAGATGATTGATAAAAGCTATTATGTGACTAAACAGAAACGCGTATTTGTCGAAAGTACGAGAAAGTGGTACAAACCATGGACATGGTTTAATGAGGGGGATCATTATGAGACTCGCACTTATCAAGAGAAAGTGGCCAAATACGAGAGAGAAGATTATGTTCTTATGCAGAAGGTAGCAGATGATTACTTGACGCCAATTCAAAACTCTCTCGTTAACATTGAAAAGTCTGCTTTGTCCCACCTTAATGGGGAGATGGAACGCTTAAACAACTACCTCAGTGACAATCTCAAGGAAATCAATACTATTCTTGACAACAAACTTAAAGAACTATCCAGAACAGAAACAGAAGAAATGTTGAAAGCGTCTGAGATTGCTGAAAAGGAAGCTAATCTAAAGTGGATGAACGGAATACAGAAACGAGTTAATAACATCATAAATTTTTAAACTATGACAACGAAATTCAAAAATACAGTTGATAGTGGTGATATGATCACCGTCCGTTTGATGATCGCTAATGAGTTAATGTTAGATCCCAGAGGCGATTGTTTTCACGAAATGTTGGATTATGCCTCATCTAAGTTGCCAAATCTCTATGAGGATTATGATGGCAAAGACATTGGCACCGCCGATGAGTCAGCTTGGGATAAAAATTATCTTTCGCATGTAAAGAGTGAGCTGAACTATAATTTCTCAAAAGAGAGGTTAGAATACTATGAGAAAGTTGCAAAAGTTGTTCTAAAGGCTAAAGCCGAGATATTAGAAAAAACTGAGCCGAAAAAACCTAAGGCTCCGACTCAAAGACAACCTCAGATTCCGCAGCCACCCTTGAATGAACGCGATCAAAACAGAAATACCAACAGAGAAAAGTCAAATGCAAACACAAAGAACGAAAGCACATCGTCTCCCAATCCTGCATATGTTGGTATTGCAGCAGGTAGTGCGGCTATCACTGCTCTCGGATTCTGTATCGCGCCAGCTGCTGCTAAGATAGTACTAGCATCCGTATTAGCATCAGTTGGTGCGGCTGGAGTTATTATTGGAGGCTGTTTGATCTATAAAGACTTGAAGAAATGAGTTCGATATATGATGATGACAAGAACATGGAGATTCTCTCCAACGGGAACCATAGTTCAGAACCAGAAGAAGTGTTGGAACCCGAAATAGAGGAACAACATCAAGAACAGTCATTGGCACCACAACCCGCACCACAACAGATTCAGGTTGATTTGCTCCAACAGGCCAATGCTCACCAGATGGAATTGGATACGTATCAGGCTCAATCATTAGGTGCCTTGAATCTGGTTGATGACATTGTGATGAAACACTATCTCACGAAACTAAGGAATCTGGATGTAGTGCCTGTTCTCGATGATGAGGATGACGAGAATATCCGCATCTTCAAGATTAATAAGATGGTTTATGAGAAAGATGAATATGCTACAGACAAATTCGTCAGCGTCGTCAGTGCCATGACTTATTGCAACGCATCGGTTTTCCTTATCGTTGACGGACACAAGAATCACACAGATTTTTATCTTGGCATTAAGAATTCCAAAGACGATGATGAAAGAAGTGCTTCATCTGTTGCAGATGCATTAAGGGATTCCTTGCGAGGCCAGTTCCCAGGGATTGAACTTCAAGATTTCTCTATTCAAGGTGTTAATGCCACAGCTAAACCGCATGATGAATTGTTGAAGGGAAGAATCCAAAAGGCCATCAGCATAAGCTCTTGTGTTGGTATCCCCTCCTATAAAAACAGTAAAGGGGAATACACAAACGACAACTTCATCCAAGGCATTGAGAAATTTGCTACTGCCATGCAGGGTAAAGATTACACTGCAATCATTTTGGCCTCTAACACTATGCCCGAAGAAATTGCTGCTATTCGCGCAGGCTATGAGTCCATTTATTCAGAGATATCGGCGATGGCGACCAAACAGCTGGCATATTCTACCAATGAATCCTTGTCCAACGCTTACAGCCGAACTAAAGGCATCTCAAACACGCTCACCTATACGCATACCGAAGGAGTAAGTGATGCTCACACTGAAGGGAAAAGCCACACCACAGGAACAACTAAAACCCATACTGAAACTAAGGGTGAGTCCAAAGAGAATTTCTGGGGAAAAGCTGGAAAACTAGCCCAGCCACTGATGATTGCAGGCTTCGTGCTTGGTGGCCCTGTTGGAATCGGAATGATGGCCGCTGGTGGCGCTGCTGCTATCGGTGGTGCAGTCGGTGCAAAAACCAAGAATAAGAGCACAAGTGACAGTGTTGCTGAGAATGAATCGGACACCACCAATTCAAGCGACACACATACTACAAATTCCAGTGATTCAGAGGCAAAAGGACGAACCGAAAGCTTCAATGAACAAAATGGAACTACTTCACAGGTAGGGGCGTCCAAGAATTTCACGATAACACTCCAAGACAAGCATATCCAAGAGGTTCAAAAACGAATTGAAAAACAACTGGAAAGACTTGAGGTTTGTGAGAGTACCGGCTTGTGGTCCACTGGAGCTTATTTCCTCTCATACGGCCAAGACAGAGCCACAGCTGAGGTCGGTGCAGCGATTTTCCGCTCCATAATGCAGGGGGAGCAATCTGGTGTTGAATTCTCAGCTGTTAATTCATGGCAGGATAATGATGATCAATTTGCTGACATTATAAGCTCTGTCGGCACATTGACACATCCGACATTCAAATACAATAGCCCTGTATTAATGAGTGAGACCCAGCTATTGGCCACTTCAATGCTTAGCAGCAAGGAAGTCGCCATGCTCATGGGCTTACCCCGCAAATCTGTACCCGGTTTCCCCGTTGTTGAACACGTTTCACTCGGCAAGGAAGTGGTTCTTACAAGTGGAATATTGGCAAACTATGGGATTGAACTTGGTTGCATCGTTGACCAGGGAATGCCATATGAAGAAAATAAAGTGTTCCTAGACACGAAGAGTCTGACACAGCACACCTTTATCACTGGGTCTACTGGCTGTGGCAAGAGCAATACTGTCTATTATCTTCTGGACCAAATCAGAAAAAATAATCCTGATCTTAAGTTTTTGATCGTTGAGCCCGCTAAAGGCGAATACAAGGATGTGTTCGGAGAAATTGCCAATGTTTATGGTACGAATCCCATGGTTACAGACTTGTTAAGAATCAATCCGTTCCGATTTCCAGAAGGTGTTCACGTTCTTGAACACATTGATCGTCTGATTGAAATCTTTAATGTATGCTGGCCGATGTATGCAGCCATGCCTGCTGTACTCAAAGAGGCTATTCTCAATGCTTATGAGGATTGTGGGTGGAATCTCTATACATCAGTGAACAAGTATTCTAATGAACTGTTCCCGACATTTGCTGATTTGCAAAATTCTTTGGTTTTAGTCATCAGCAACTCAGCATACTCTGAGGAGGTAAAGAGCAATTACCAAGGTTCTCTTGTAACACGTGTCAAGTCGCTCAACAATGGTATCTGCAAACAGATATTCTGTCATAACGAACTCGGTGATAAGACTCTATTCGATGGCAATGTCATTATTGACTTAAGTCGCATTGGCTCTCAAGAGACCAAGTCGCTCATTATGGGTATCTTAGTCATGCGTCTTAGTGAGTATCGCGCTAATAGTAGCATCAAACATAATAGTTCATTGCGACATATTACAGTGCTTGAAGAGGCCCACAACATCCTCAAGCGCACCTCACAAGAGCAAAGTATGGAAAGTGCAAATGTAGCCGGAAAATCGGTTGAAATGATATCTAATGCCATCGCCGAAATGCGAACCTATGGCGAAGGTTTTGTTATCGTTGACCAATCACCTGGCGCTGTTGACATCTCTGCCATTCGCAACACGAACACCAAGATTATCATGCGATTACCTGAGACCACCGACCGCGAGGTGGCAGGCAAGGCTTCTGCTATGAAGGATAATCAGGTGGACGAGATTGCTAAGCTTGCTACAGGTGTTGCTGTCGTTTACCAGAACAACTGGGAAGAGCCTGTTTTATGCAAGATTGGCAAGTATGACGGCAAAGAGACACCGTTTACGTTCCACCCTGACGATGGGCTGAATTCGGATAATGACCCTAAACTGACTTTGGAAATCCTGAAATTATTGCTCATGGGGAGAACTAAGTCCAAGATTACGCCCAAACCGAATATTGATTTCATCAGTTCAAACCTAAGCAATTCTGCAATGGCTACGGTTCTCAAGATAGCTGTCTTTAATGCTGTTGAAGAGTTTAAACTAACTCATCAACTAAAGCTTTGGCAGAATAATCATTTTGTTGAGTTAGGTTGGCTTGTAACCGAGATCTTAGGGTTGAGAAGTGAAGTCAATAAAGTGGTTGGAACGCTGAAGTCCTTTGAATCAGTGACTAGCAAACTGTATGAGATGATTAGTTCTGCCGTAAAGGGACTGCCCCAACCTCTTTTGCTTCCTGCTAGTCACTGTCTTATGCGAGACCACGCTACACAGGGAAAAGACTCTCAGAAACAAGTTTTTTCTGCTTGGTATAAATCCATTAAAAATCACGTGAGATGAATCCGTTTATATTATCAGAAATAGGAACAGAACTCGGGGGTGGAGCAACATCTCCACTCGCCGAGTTGTCTAAAGGCGAGCAGCTACTGCCCGACGAGGTTTTGAATGAGCCCCTGGAATCTAGTGAATTGAATGAAGATCTTGATGCCATAGATGAAGGTGAATGTCCACTTGAAAAATTGTCAAAAAATGTTGACATTCTATCCGATAAGGAGTTGAACGAACCATTGGATGATTGCCAAGAAGTCAATGATTCAGATATCATCACTGAACAATCTGATGTTATTCCTGATTCCATAAGTGACTTAGATGAAGGGATGGGAAAGGCAAATAAAGAAGCTGGTTGTCGTAGAGAGTGTGAAGTTGAGCAAGAACTAGACAAAAAGTATCCTGAATCTAAAGGATATGATATTATTTCCGAGGCATATCTTCGAAATGAAAATGGGGAGATTGTTCAAGATCCCATATCGGGGGAAAGACGGCGAATAGATTTTGTTGTTGTAAAAGACAATTCTGTTGTCGACTCTATAGAGGTAACATCTGAAACAGCGGACAAAACTCAACAAATGGCCAAAGAGGAACGTATTCGTGAAGCTGGCGGTAATTTCGTCCGCACTTATGACGGTACCTTGGCTAAGCTTCCTGACCACTTAACTACTCACATAGAAAGGAGGGCATAATATGAAAACATCTGTTTATGACAAAGTCGCATGGCACATAGATGCAGGAGAAAACAAAGATGCAGTTCTTCGCCATTTCTCTTTTATATTATCATGGTGTGAGAAAAACAACCTATTATCAGCAGAAGGACAAGAGATTGTCCAAATGGGTGTTGATGACTCAGTATCCTTGCATTCAAGGATGTTTACCGAAAAGGGAAATACATTTATGAACAAGTATTATGATGAGTTCATTTCTGCAATGGATGGAGATGAGTCTGAAATGAACTTTGCTTTAGAGTATGTATAATTATGGCTATATTTGAACTTGTTGCCCGTAATCAAATGTACTTGGGGGATGGCAATATCATCCCAAAAGGTGAACGGCTCACTATGAATATTCATCAGATGGGTGTTAACCAGTACAATCTGATGACTAATCCTAAAAGCAGGAGGCAGGTTATGCAGCAGTTTGCGATTCACGGCATAGAACTCAAGCCGAACAGTCCATATCTGAACGCTGGGCATTGGGAAATCCATCAACGTCCAGAGGGATTTGCAAAAGCGACGACATCCGAGGTTCAGTCGTTCAACCCTTTCAGCGAATTCAAATTGCCTTGGAGTGAAACGTCTGCTGATAATGAAGTAATCAACGATGTTGAGATGAAGAAAGGCTGCATTGAAGTTGTTCAAAACTTCTTTGGTGAGGGTTTGGATATGGATTTCGCCGAGAAGGGACTTGAAGGACGATGTGAAATTGCCTCCAGTTTCTATGATGAGGTTAAAGAGCAAATGGGTATTGATGCAAAACTTGATTTTTCAGATATGCCCAAAAATAGTCTAGGTGGTTATGATCCAGCAACCAATAAGATGGAATTGAATTCAAGTTTTCTTGAAAACCACGATTGCAGGGACTTGATGAACACAATTCTACATGAATCTCGACATGCATTCCAGAATAGATGTATTCAAAATCCAGATTCTGTAACAGTCAAGCAGAACATCATCGATGTGTGGAAAGATAACTTTAAAAATTACATCAGACCAGAAGATGATTTTGAAGCATACGAGAATCAAGAAATCGAAAAAGATGCAAACTATTTTGCAGATAGTGTTATGAGAAAAGGAGAGCTAGTTTATGGATAAGCAGATATTACGACAACTTTTAATTGATAACGGCTACCCAAGCCATATGATTGAAAAGACTATTGAGAAAATTGAACATTTTCAACCAAAAGTCAGAAAAGCTTTCGACAGTTGGGTCACTTCTGGAAAAGAACCGAACATGAAGATTCAGGACTACTCATTTGCCGAACTGAGACGTGACTATGGGATGAAGGCCATCGGCGCTTTCATTACATTGGATTGGCTGATTCGCGATCCTGAGAATGCTACAAGGTCGTTGAAGAGAGGCATCAGATAAATATTGCTGAACGAAGCTAGAATCGATTAGTATCTCAAGACATTGAGTATGTCTCAACATTGCCCCGAATATCACGGCTTAAGGACACGCCCTGTCGCGGTCTTGCTCAAAAACATCCAGTGATTATTATACGATAATAATTGGAAGAATATGGAGGAGAACGATGAAAGATAACCGCCCACCTCTGTTCTGGTTTTACTAAAACATTACTAAAACATTTTGATGTTTATGTGACTTTCTATTGCTCACTGATATTTTTGGGAAGAGACTATTATTGCCTGTTAATCATTCATTAGTGGGCGATAATGGGCCGTAGTGGGAAGCCCTAGATAGCTCGGCTCTGGGTACTGGAAATTAAGTGTAAGGCGCTGAAACTTGGTGAGTTTTGGTGCCTTTTTTGGTTTTTCTGATGGGATGTTGCTGGAAAAAGTTTGACTCTTAGGCTGATTGGTACCTATGGGTTGCGGGGGGGCCTTCAACTCTCGGATTATCAATTGCCACCAACGGGGGATCATCGATGGTGCTTGAAACCTAAACGACCCTTTGACTATCTATAGACATTAGTGTGAACTGGGTTATCATTGCGTGAATCAATTATCCGTATCGTCTAGCTTGAGGAAATAAACTTCTTTCTCGAATCGGAACATGTCAATAACGCTTAGGATAAACGCTAAAAACAATATCCAACCGCCAATCTTATATTCCATGTAAAGCAATGGCAAACAAGCTAAGAATAGAATGACAGCAGACCAAAGGCAAATGCGGCTCATTAAGCTCAAATCTGAACGATACCTTATTGAGCACCATCCTAGGCATAATGCAGTCATCATAGTCAAGTAGTAATTAGCCTTGAACAACCGTGGAAAATCATAATGAATCAAGTCGATACCTCCTAAAAAATTGATAGTCGCCAAAGAAAGGAAGATCATGAGGATGGCAATTACCCCGAAAACCTTGGCGAGTTTCTCATCCCACGTGTGATGGGGTGTTGAGAAGAAACCACTTGCCGGCTTTTTCTTGTTAGGAATGTCGGTTTGTTGCTCTTCGATCTTCTTGATTTCACGGTCCACATCGTTGACTGCCCAATTCCACTTGGTGGCCTTTACGGCAACATATCCCAAAAAGGGAATATATATTATAGATAAGACTCCCCCAAACCTTGTTTTGACGTCTCCAGTCAAGAAGAGGTCGGAAAAAAGGACTACAGCAACCAGAACAGACAGTATTGCGATGAGTGTTCTGTTCCATTTAATCCGTTTCAATTCAAGGGCTCGCTTACGTTGTTTGAGCTCTTGTAGGCTATGCTTGTTGCTATTGTTATCGGTTGTATTCATAGTAGTTTATTTTTTTATTGTTTTTACCCGTTAGACGCAGCAGCACATAGAAAAACTACATAAAAATTGAAGCATTCACCATAATATGCCGAAAGAACCATGATAATATTATTCATGGCTTTATCCGCCAGGAGGCCTGCTAAACGATAGCAGAGAACACTGAAAAACCGGTAATGATATGAATCATTGATTGTCAAATAATAGTTAACAGAAGTTAAAGAATTGGATTTTTGAAACTTTTTAAACCCGGTGAACGTCTAATGACTGAGAATATATCAAAACTCTATAATTACACGAAACAATGAAGAAATTCTTAAAGTTGAGCCTAATGGCAGTGGTGCTAACGATGACGATGACATCGTGCATCAGCGTAAACCTGGGAAACGGTGACAAGGACAGCACTCCCACCCAAGTGCCGGATGCCGGTAAACTGACCAGCATGGAACCGTTTGACAAAGTAGAAATCGCCGGCGCGTTCAAGGTCACGTATGAGCAAGGCGATCAATACACCGTGAATGTCGAGGCCAGTGAACAGGCAATGAAGGAAATGACCATCTATGTCAAGGATAACGAGTTGCGCATCCGCCGTGCCGTGAACAAGCCCACGGTGAAGTTTGAGACCGTTAGAATCCACGTGTCATCGCCTGTCATCGATGGTATTGAAATTGCAGGCTCGGGCGCGTTTACCGCAAGCCGTCCCATCAAGGTTACCGCGCTGCGCAGCGAGATCGCAGGCAGCGGCAAGATCTTGCTGGTCGCCGTCGACGGCCAGAAAGCCAACATGGAAATTGCAGGCTCGGGCGACATCGAGATCGGGCAATTAACCATCCAGAGCGCAACGGCCGATATTGCCGGCAGCGGAGACATCAACCTGGGCTCGATGACCTGTGAGTCGTTCACAGTCGATATTGCGGGCAGTGGCAATGTGAACTGCCAGAATATCCAAGCCGACAAAGCCAGGGTTGATATTGCCGGTAGTGGCGATGTGAACCTTAAGGGCTCGGTCAAGAACCTGACCAAGAACATTGCCGGCAGTGGAAAGGTGGGCTACACCCCGAGCGGCACTAACAACTAGAGTCCCAACTGGCGTAGCATCTCGGCGGTGGAGCTGTGGCGCTTGCCATTGAGGTCACTGAGATAGGCGTTGACATCGGTCGGCGCCATTTTTCGTGCGTTATTGAAGCGCTGTGGTCGCGTGATGCGCGTAAAGACCACGCGCTGGATGTCGTTCTTGTGGCAATGGCCGATGCTGTAGCCCATGAGTTCAGGGTGCTTGCCGGGTCCGTTGGAGGACCAATAGGAGACCGTGTCGCCCTGGCACCCCAAAAAGATGACGCTGTGGCCAGCCTCCTGGTCGGCCTCCTTGTCATCGTTGCAGCCGATGATGGCTCCGCTGTCGCTGCCACGGCTAGAATTGCGGTTCCAGAATATTTTCATCAAGTCGCCAGGCACGGCCCTGTCCCAGATGTCGAGAGCGCACCACTCGGCGTCGGTGAGGTATCGTTCGCCAGGCGTCTCGCGGTTGCGCTCACTGCATGCTCCGCGAAAGGCCGTGAAACTGTAGCCCGCGCCCAGTTCATGAATGAGCACTCCGAGCCCAGGCCCGTTGGCGTTGGCCCGCCCCCAGAATCCCATGCCGTCGTCCTGCCCCATGCCAGTGGGATTGAGTTGATCGGCAATGCCGACGTAGGGCTTCATGTTGATCCACGCCTCGCGCTTGATGCGGTGCCTGGTGTCCCAGATGAGCAATGCCTTGATCAATACTGAATAGGTCGCGCTTGAGCAGAAAGACGGTTGCGCCAGCAAGGGGTCAAACCTGGGGCGCTCATCGCCGGGCCCCATCTGGAAGGCGTCATGCAGTCCCTGCCAGGTCGTCTTGGCAAAGAGCTGGTTGGGGCGCCCACCAGTGTAGTAGCCGCCACGCTCGGGAAATGAGTCGATGGCTGCCAGCATGGCCCGCTGCCAGTCGTTGTTGACCTTGTCGCGCGCCATGGTAGTGCCCACGAGGCACAGTATGGTCAAAATCGCAATTAATACCCTTTTCATCGTTTGTCAATCATTTTAAAGTGACAAAGGTAATGTAAAATGGCTGGAATTGCAAATGAAGAGGATGCTAGAAGAGGTGAGGGGGAAGTGTTAACAGAGTGTTAATTACTGTGATTGTTGAGGCGCGTCACAAGCGACTGGGGTGGCTGCGGGATTGATGAGGCCGAGCCGACAGAGCTGGTTGAGAAGAGCTGTGTCGCGGATCTGCTGCCTGAGCTGTCGATGACGTGCATAGATCTGACGGATGAGGTCTGGAGGGTTGATGTCCTGGCCTGGGGTAACGATGTCGCTAACAATCTCTTGAAGAGTGGCATCGTCGATGGGAGTAGCAGTAGTATTGGCCGGAGAATCGGCCTTGTGGGGGAGGTTGTCACTGCCGATGGTGAAACGGAACTCGGTGTCGTCGGGGTCACGGTGCAGGTCGTAGCCGCAGACGTGGCGCACAGTGGTGAGTCCGCGCTGGGTAGATAGGGCGAAAACGTCGTCGGCCTGAGGAAAGAGGTACTTGCCGATGTTGCCAGTGGTAGAGGCGTTCTTGCCCATGTGGTTGTAGCCGATGCAGAGGAAAGCGGTGTGGGAATGGTTGGTGACGTCACGAATGAAATGGCAGAAGTCGGTTGCGAAACTGATGCCGCAGTGGGGGAAGAAGTGGTCAATGTCGTCAATAACGACGAGTTGCGGCTTGAACTGATAGACGAGCGCTTCGATCTGGCGGTTGAGCCAATAGATGTTGTTGCGCTGGTCACCGAGAACGTCGAGACAGACGAAGTGGAGTTGATTCTTGTCGGCGGCATGGTCCATCAGTTCGCGGTAAATGGAGGCACAGGCGTGAGGGCTGTGGAGGGTGTCAATCCAGAGGACCTTGCAGGAAATGGACGAATCTGATGGTGTGTTGAGGAGTTGAATGGCGAGGTGCTTGGCGAAATGGTGGGCGCGGCATGTGTCCTTGCCGGTGAGGTAAGTGACGTGGTGCTGGCGCAGATAGGCCTGCCCATTGATGGAGACAAGGGGCTGGGCTGAGAAGGCAGAGAGGTCGGCCTCGCTCGTGAATTGACAGTTGTGCCAGGACTCGTCGGTGCCCTGGGCGTTGTGCTTGAGATAGTAGTTGATTTCCATGGTGTTTCTCTTGGTGTTATTAAAGGTGGATAATTATAGCCGGGACGCGATGGCATCGCCGCCTAGTGAACGGTGTCACCGGGGTGCAAAGATAGTGAATTATTAAGGCGTTGTCAAGATGGGGCCACGACAAAGTTGCGGAACAGGGTACCGGGCTGGGTGCCGGTTGGGCGGGAATTTTGTGGAATGGAGGGATTTGATTACCTTTGCCCACGATATGAGTATCTCTAGCTTTTTGACCCGTGGTGGTAGTGTTAAGGCCAACATGGTTGCAGGCATGAAGAAAGCCTGGAGCAAGGTGTGGCTAGCCTTTACCCAGTTCCTGGATAAGGGCATTATCCAGTATGCCGGCGCACTGGCGTTTAACACGGTGCTGGCGATTGTACCGCTGGTGGCCTTGTTCTTTGCCATCGCTCGGGGTTTTGGGTATGGCGGGATCATCGAGGAGAGCGTGAGGCGCTTGCTTTCCAGTCAGCCCGAAGCGGCTAACTATATCATCCAGTTTGCCAATTCCTACTTGTCGAATGCCCGCAGCAGCGCGATTATCGGCTTTGGAGTGCTGGTGATGCTGTACTCGGTAGTGAGCCTGATCAATAATGTCGAGACCGTCTTCAACAACATCTGGAACGTGAAGCGCACTCGCCAGATCACGCAACGCGTGATGAACTACCTGAGCATGTTCTTCCTGGTGCCCATCACGATTGTGATTGTGTCGGGTATCCACCTGGCGGTGAGTTCGTTTATCACCAGCGAGGGGTTCTTCACCTTCATGACGCCGCTGTTGCAAGCGCTCATCAAGCTCATCCCCATCGTGGTGATTACCGTGGTGTTCACGCTGGTGTTTGTCAACGTGCCCAACACGCGAGTGCGGCTCAAACATGCCATCGTCCCCGCCGTGCTGACGGCCATCTTCATGGAACTGTTGCAACGGGCATACGTTTACGGGCAGATATTCCTATCGAGCTACAATGCCATCTATGGATCGCTGGCGGCGTTGCCGCTGTTCATGTTGTGGGTTCAATTCTCGTGGTACATCATCCTGTTTTTTGCCCTATTGTCGTACACGAGCCAGAATCATGACTACTATTCATTGTACAACGACAGCCAGGATCTGTCGCACAACGAGCGCATGATGATCAGCGCTGTGCTGCTGGGGTTGATCTGCCGCCGCTTTGGCGAGGGCAAGGATCACTACACCGCCACGATGCTCAATCAGGAGACCGGGATCCCCAGCCGCCTGATTGGGGCGATCCTTGACGACCTGTGTGCCGTGAAGATACTCGAAGAGAGGCATCACTCGGACAGCGATGAAGCGACTTATGCCCCGTTTGAGGACATCGCCAACATCACGATAGGCAAGATGGTCGAGAAACTCAATTCCCATGGCAAGCCATGGAGTTATCATCACATCAATGAAAAAATCAATCCCCAGGTAATGGAGCACATCAAGCACATTGGGGGCGCCTTCATGACGGGCATGAAAGAGGTCAAAATCTCGGAGTTGTGGACCGACAAAAAGCCATGAAGCAGAAGGAGAGGACACTGTTTGTCAGCGACCTGGACGGGACGCTGCTGGGCGAAGATTCCCAGTTGTCGCGGCTGACGGTCGAGACCCTGAACCGCGTCATCGGCGAGCTGGGCGGGCTGTTCACCGTTGCCACGGCGCGCACGCCAGCCACGGTAGTGCCGCTGATGCAGGAAGTGGACTGTCGACTGCCGTTTATCGTGATTGGAGGGTCGGCGATGTGGGACCCGACGTCAGGAAGATTTGAGCACACGCGAGGCATCGACGCGATGACCGTCGAAGCCGTTGCCGACGTGTTTGGGCGCCACGGGGTGCACCCCTTTATCTACCGTCGCCATGGCGAGAGCATGCTTCACACCCATCACTATGGTCCCCTGTCGGCCCAGGAAGAGCGATTTGTGAACGAACGGCGCCACCTGCCGCTCAAGAAATTCTACCTGAACGACCCCGATTACAGGCACAGCGATGACGAGGCTCTGCTGATCTTCTCGATGAACAAGTTTGCCGTTCTCGAGGCTATTGCCAGCGACCTGAGGGCGAGCGTATCGACCTGCTCGGTGATGGTGTATCACGACATCTTTGACGAGAGGGAGGGTTACCTGGAGATCTTCAGAGCCGGCACGAGCAAGGCGGGAGCCATCGGCGAGCTGGCCCGGGAGATTGGAGCCGAACGGGTTGTGGTCTTTGGCGACAACAGCAATGACATCGCGATGATGCGCGCGGCCGACTATAGCGTCGCCGTGGCGAATGCCTTTGACGAGGTCAAGGCCATTGCCAGCGAGGTCATTGGGGCGAATAGCGAGGACAGCGTGGCACGGTGGATTGAGAGGGCGGTAAAAAGGCAAGAGACATAAGTAAGTGGGGAGAGGGTGATTATTCGATAAAAAAGTTGTAACTTTGCGCGGCATGGCAAACTTGCGAAACATATATGACTCCCGCCGCATCTGGAAAGTGGTCTTCCTGGCCATCTCGCTGGTGCTGGTGGCGTTGTTCCTGTATATCTCGAACAACCTGGTGAAAGACCTGGCCGTGCAGGAACGTGAACGCATGGAGATCTGGGCCAACGCGACCCAGGAGCTGGCCACCATGGGCAGTGGAGGCGAGAACGGGTCGAGCGCAACCGATGTGGACTTCTTGCTGAGCATCATCGAGGGGAACCACAACATCCCCGTTGTGCTGGTAGATGACCAAGACAACATCTTGCTGCACCGCAACTTTCGCCTACCCGAGCCCGAGGACAGTCTGGCCTTTGAGATATCTCCCACCAACCTCAAGTTCCTGAACAAGAAGCTCAACCGCCTGAAGAACAGCGAGAACAAGATCGACATCAAGATTGACGAGAGCACGACGCAGTATCTGTACTATGAGGACTCGACGCTGCTGCGTCGCTTGTCCTATTTCCCGTATATCCAACTGGCGGTGCTCATACTGTTCTTTGCCATCGCCTACTTTGCGCTGATGAGCATCAAGCGTGCCGAGCAGAACAAGGTGTGGGTGGGCCTGTCGAAGGAGACCGCTCACCAGTTGGGCACACCCATCTCGTCGTTGATGGCTTGGACGCAGTTACTCGAGTCGATGGGCGTTGACCAGAGTATCGTCACCGACATGGACAAGGACGTGAAGCGGTTGTCGACCATCGCCGACCGATTCTCAAAAATCGGCTCCATGCCCGACAAGGAACTGGTTCCCATCAACGAAGCGGTCATCTCGAGCCTGGAGTACATGCGCGCCCGCATCCCGAAGCGCGTGAGCCTGAATATCCACACCAATGACCAGACCAATAACGGCGTGATGCTGAGCCAGACGCTGTTTGCCTGGGTGATGGAGAACCTGACCAAGAACGCCGTTGACGCGATGGACGGGGAGGGTCGCCTTGACATCACCGTCGAGGACAGTCCCAATAATGCCATCATCCTGGTCAAGGACACAGGCAAAGGTATCCCGCGGAAAAACTTCAAGAACGTGTTCACACCGGGCTTCACCACCAAAAAGCGAGGTTGGGGACTGGGGTTGACGCTGGTGAAACGCATTATCGAGGAATACCATAACGGACAGATATATATCAAAGAGTCGGAGGTGGGCAAGGGAACCACATTCGGCATCGAACTCCCTAAAGTCAAGTCTTGATGAGCGCCACAATCGACAACAAAGCCTCACGCGTCACCATGCTGGGGACGGGCAACGCCATGTGTGTGAACTGCTACAACACGTGTTTCTACCTTCAGAGCCCCAAGGGAGGCTTGCTCGTTGACGGTGGCGGCGGAAACGGCATCCTGAGTCAGCTGATCAAGGCGAAGATCCCCTTTGAGAGCATCAGGCACATGTTTGTCACGCATTGCCACACCGACCACATCCTGGGAGCCATCTGGATGATGCGCAAGATCTCGCCGATGATCTTCAAGGGCAAGCACAAGGGTCCGTTGACGATATACTGTAACGACGAGGTATGCCAAGCGCTGTACACGATGGGCGAACTGATGATACCCCGCAAGATATTTGACTCCATCGGGCAGACGATCATCCTGCGCGAGGTTCACGATGGCGAGCAGCTGGATGTGGACGACATGCGGTTGACCTTCTTTGACATCGCGTCGACCAAGGCCAAGCAATATGGCTTTGAGGCCAAGTTGCCCGACGGTCAACGCCTGGTATGCCTGGGAGACGAGCCCTATAGCATGCAGAGCGAGCCCTATGCTCGAGGCTGCGACTGGCTGATGTGTGAGGCCTTCTGCCTGTACAAGGACCGTTTTGTGTTCAACCCCTACGAGAAAAGCCACAGCACTGCCCTGGATGCCGGGATGCTGGCCCAGGAGCTGGGCGTGAAACACCTGGTACTGTATCACACCGAGGACACCAGCCTGGAGACACGCGCCGCCACCTACAGCGCCGAGGCATCGCGCTACTACAAGGGTCCCGTCCTGGTCCCCAATGACCTGGAGTCGTTTGAACTCGCGTAATCACTAGAAAAGTTCTCCCCCACCCCCAGAAATCACCATTAAAGCGTGCTAAACATGTGTTTTTTTGCTTAGCTGAGGAGCTTTAAGGCAATGATAAAGCTGAAGGGTCGGCCCTAGAGTGGGCTCATGCGAATCATTGCTCAAAAAAAACAGGGATTTGTGGGATAAGGATAAAAACACTACCTTTGTGGGTCGAAAAATGAGCAGATGAGAAGACGGTTGACATATTGGATGGTGGTTATGGCTGTGGCTATGGTGCTCGCGGCATGTGCCAACATCGGGGCGCCCGAGGGCGGTCCGCGTGACTACACGCCACCCCAAGTGGTAAAGATGTCGCCCGAGGCCGGCACGGTCAACTTCAAGGGCAAGAAGATAGAAATCACCTTTGACGAGATTGTCAACCTCAAGGACCAGCAGAAGAAGGTCATAGTCTCCCCTGCCCCACGCACCCAGCCGCTGATCCGCACCGTTGGCAAGAAGCTGACCATCGAGTTCCGCGACACGTTGCAGGACAACACCACCTATGTCATCGACTTCTCAAACGCCATCGAGGACAACAACGAGGGCAATCAGCTTGACGGTTACACGTACGCCTTCTCGACAGGCGAGCAGATTGACACGCTGGCCGTGTCGGGTATCGTCCTGCGGGCCAACGACCTGGAGCCGATGCAGCACGTGATTGTGGGCCTGCACAGCAATCTTGATGACACAGCATTTACCAGCATTCCCCTAGAGCGCGTGAGCCGCACGAACGACCGCGGCAAATTCACCATCCGCAACCTCAAGCCCGGCATGTATCACTTGTTTGCCCTGAACGATGTTGACGGCGACTACCGGATGGCGCGCACCGAGGATATCGCATTTCTAGATCAGGTTGTCGTGCCCACGACGAGCGAATACACGTCCCAGGACACGGTATTCACCTTTGACCGCAAGATAGATACCGTGATGACTGCCACCCACACCCAGTTCCTGCCCAACGACCTGTTGCTGTGCATGTTTAACGAGGGGTACCGCTCGCACTACGTGAGGCAGACCAGTCGTCCAGCCGACAACAAGCTGCACGTGCTGTTTGGCGCTCCCAATGACACGTTGCCAGAGCTTGAGGTGCTGCGCCCGGCTTCCCACCAGCGCGACTGGTACCGGGTGGAACGCACCGCCGACAACGACTCGCTATTCTACTGGATTACCGACTCGTCGATGATCAAGACCGACACCCTTATCGTGGCGATGACCTACCTGCGCACCGATAGTGCCGACCTGCTGAAACAGGTAACCGACACCGTGAGATTTGGCTACCGCAAGCCCAATGCCCAGGTGAAGGAAGAAGAGAAGAAGGCCAAGGAGCGCGAAGAGCGCGCCAAGCGGCTTGCCCACTTGCTCGAGAAGCAAGAGAAAGCCGCCGCCCAGGGCAAAGAGCTCGATGAGGGAGAACTAGAAGAGATCAAGGAGCTGCAACGCGTCGATCCCGATGAAGTGCCCAAGTTGAAAATCGATTTGGCCAAGAGCGGAGTCATCGACGTGGGCGACAGCATCATCCTGAAATTTGATACCCCGATTGCCTCGATTGACCCCAGTGGCGTGCATCTCGAGATGAAACGGGACACCGTGTGGGTTCCCATCAGCGGACACACGGCACAATTCACGCCCATCGACGACTATAACCCCATGCGCTACTGGCTACCAGTCAACATGCGACCCGATTCCACCTACCGGGTGACGATTGACAGCGCCGCCGTGGTGTCGGTGTACGGGTTGATCAACGACAAGTTAATCAAGGAGCTGAAGGTAAAGGGACTGGAGGAGTATGCCAATCTCTACTTCAGAGTCAACGCCGGCGACAGCGCATTTGTTGAGTTGCTGGCCTCGGGCGAGAAAATCGTGCGGACAGTCCCGGTCAAGAACGGCGCCGTTGAGATCCTCAATGTCAATCCCGGCACCTACTACCTGCGCTTAACCATCGACAGCAATGGCAACGGCAAGTGGGATACCGGCAACTACAGCCAGCACTTGCAGCCCGAGGAGGTGTATTACTACCCCAAGAGACTGCGCCTGCGCGCCAATTGGGATCTGGACGAGAACTGGAACATCTATGAGACCGCACTCGACCTGCAAAAGCCCGAAGAAATCAAGCGCAACAAGCCCGAGCAGTCCAAGAACAAAGTCGAGAAAAAGCAGGATAAGAACTCCAACGGCGAAGACGAGGAGGAGGAAAACGAGTTCGGCACCGGCATTACTAACACCTATACCGGCAACAAGTATAACGACGCTAAGAATAACCGTCGCTTGAACCGTTGATAGTTCACTTCATGGGAATGGCCTTGATGGTGCCGAGTTTGCGCACGGTAACCTTTGAGGGAGAGCCCTTGTAATAGACCTTGCCCGTGCCGCTGCCGCTCACCTTGAGTTCACCCTCATTGACATCGCATCCTATCGAGCCCGTTCCCATGATGCGACATGAGACGTTGGTCGCCCTTACGCCGTCGGCCTGGATTTCACCCGTGCCAACCAGCCTCAACGACAAATCATCGCAAGAACCGTCGGCAATGATTTTACCTTTACCACTGAGGATCTGTAACTCGAGTTTGGAAGCGCGCACGCCGCGAGCGATGACCTTGCCATTGTCGGTGAGGCGCACTTTGAACGCCTTCATGGGCGGCAGCCCCGATAATCTCAAGGTGCTGTCGCCAGAGTTCTCGGCCTCGTCGAGCGCCGACGAGTAGATCGTGATGGAGGGTAGCTGGCCGGTGCGCTCATACTCGTCCTCGACCTGAATACTCAATCGCCCCTTGGTCGATAACGTGAACATGAGATGGTCGGCGATGTCCTGTGTGCAAGAGACAACGGCCAAGCCCGCCGAATCGGGATTGCACCGGTAGTTGACGTTGATATTATCGATGAGCGAGAGATGGGTAAAATTACCCACCTTGAACACGTGTCGCTTCACCTGGGCCATGCTGGCAGTAGCCACAAGAGCCAGCAGCATAATAGTCAGAAATCCTCGTTTCATGTCTCTATCTCTTCTAATGTGTTTTGAATTTCCATATTGGGTAAAATGTCGTTCTCGATGTGGTCGAGAATGGCTTCAAGCTCGTCGCGGGTGTTGGCCTGCAGCATGGCGATGCGCAGCGGGCGGAAGTTGCGAATTCCCTTGAACAATGGCGTTGCCGCCAAGTGACGACGAATGTGCAGGATGCCGCGATACTCATCGATACGGTCAATACTCTCGGCAATCTGGCGGCGTATGAGCGCCATCTTCTCCTGATTGCTGATGGCGGGAATCTCGCCCGTGAGAAGGTATTGCTTCATCTCGCGGAAGATCCATGGCGCTCCAATGCTGGCCCGCCCCACCATCACTCCATCCACACCGTAGCGGTCAAAGCACTCCTTCAAGCGTTGAGGCGTTGTCACGTCGCCGTTGCCGATGATGGGAATCGTCATGCGGGGGTTATTTTTCACCTCGCCGATAAGCGACCAGTCGGCCTCGCCGCTGTAAATCTGGGAACGGGTGCGGCCATGAATGGTCAGTGCAGCGATACCGCAATCCTGCAACTGCTCGGCCAGGTCGACGATGATTTTGCTGTCATGATCCCACCCCAGTCGCGTCTTGACGGTAACGGGCAGGTCAACGGCATCGACCACGGCACGGGTGATCTCGAGCAACAGCGGCACATTGCGCAACATGCCCGCACCAGCGCCCTTGCCGGCTATTTTCTTAACCGGGCATCCCCAATTGATGTCGATGAAGTCGGGATGTGCAGTAGCTGCGATGCGAGCTGCCTCGACCATGGCGTCCTTGAATCGGCCGTAGATCTGAATTGCCGCAGGTCGCTCGCCAGGGGCAATGGCCATCTTCTGGAACGAGCGCTCGATACTGCGAACGAGGGCGTCGGCGCTGACAAACTCGGTATAGACCATGTCGGCACCCTGCTCGCGGCAGATGAGCCTGAAAGACTGGTCGGTGACATCCTCCATGGGAGCCAGCATCACGGGTCGTTCGCCCAAATCTATGTTACCTATTTTCATCGCAGAGTCGTGCCTTGGATTTGTTTTAATCTGCGAAATTACGACAATTTGGTTACGTGGCCAAGGCGTTAACACAATTTTGGAAATGGTATTATCTTCTCCATTTCAAAAAAAAACCACAGATGACGCCGATTAACGCCCTAACTAGGGGGGCAGATACTCGTATTTCGAGGTCGTCGAATTATTTCTATTAGGGTGCTCGGGAAAAATCAGCATGGTTGCATAAACACTTCGGCATCAATGCTGTTATGGTGATTAGGCGTGAAGGGGCTTGCTATGTCAGGGGGAAGGTTGTTGCAAAACTCACAATCAAATAATAGACAACTGAATTATCGATTATGTACATAGTTGATTTTCAACATTTCACATCTTCTCTCGATTTAAGATTTGTTTTGATGCTGACGTTATTGGTCCTCGTTGAGGCCAGCGGCCTTGTGCAGGCCTTCGACCTGCTCAGACGCAACTGATGCTCCGGCGGGTCACAATGTGGATAACAACACGATTGTTTAATTCGCTTGATTTGCCGTCAGGATAGAGGAAATGGCCGCACGCCATCATGGGGAGATGGGTGCGGCCATTGGATAGGTATCCCCTCAATCTGTTATTGATTGATGGCGATCTTGATGGTCTGGACGTGACCACCGTTGCTGCCCCTGACGATGTAAATGCCACGGGACAGGTGCTGCAGGTTCACGTTGTCCTTGCCCGAACAGATCATCTGTCCACTGGTGTTATAGACAGTGATCGCACCCGGATAGGAGACCACATTGTCACGCAACACGATTGCGGGGGTGGCATCGACAATGAGTTCAACAGCGTCGAGATCGACCTCGAACTGGGTTACCTGACTGCTGGTGATGACAAAGAAGTAGTCGCGGTTGGCCACGATGTCGTAGTCGGGCAACTGCTGGCCATTATTCCAGTTGTTGAAGATCAAGTGATAGTTGCCACTGTTGGTGTCGAGCAGGAATACCTTGTAGGAGTTATCCCCCACAATGGAGTCACCCACACTGGCCTGGCCAGGCCAAGCACCAAAGAGTTCACTATCGCCCCATGCATACAGTCCCAGGGCATCCCAACCCGTCTGGTCGTCGACAAAGATATAGTGCTGGCTGGCGGGAATCTTGGGCAGCTCGCCACTGATGGCGAAGTCGTCGATTCCCAGAGCCATGGCCCCCTGGGCAGCGGAGCCACTAGCCACGCTGATGTTCCATGCCAGATAGAGGTCGCAACCGCGTGATAGCACGGTGGGAAGCACGGCGTTGACAGCAACCGTCTCGCCAGGAGCGGTCTCATAGCCAGCCGTCTCGCTATCGGGAGCGAAATAGGTGTAGAAGTCGTTGCCGGCACTGGTCCAGTTGCGGCCATCGATAGAGTAATAGAGCTGTACAGCAAAACCAGCACTATTGTTACCCTTGCGGTACTTCTCAACATTGTAGCTGATGTTGACGTTCTGGATGTCCTTCTTGCCCGTGTTGAGCAGGTGGGCATAGACGTTGGTGCATCGTGTTCCACCATCGACACCCGTTGAGATACCACCCAGGGCACGGTCGTTGCCAGCATTGTCGCCGAAGTTCCACGTGCCATTCTTGGCATTGCTGGGCAGGCTGACGCCACCGCTATACATCGTTTTGTCGTCGGCCATGTCATAGCGGCCCACAGTGCGAGGAGCGGTGAGAATGCGATCGATGCGCCATGCCTGGGGCAACGAGGCTGTTGCCAGGTCACCCATCACATCGAAGTCCTGGCTGGCGCTCAAGGCAGTCTCATTTAACTCGATGGCGGGATAGGTAACCACCTCGGTCAACGCACTGGCAACCGTGATGTTGCCCGACTGGGTGAAGTTACCTGTCACAGCCGTCACGGTATAATCACCATTGTCGCCATTGCTGGTGAAAACGAAGTTGGCGTCGATGTCACCACCGCCGCTCAGGGTCATCACCACGGGCTCGGGAGCCTCGACCACCATGCCGAACTGGTCGCGCACGGTAACCGTGTAGTGAATCTGGCCGGCCGTGTGGTCCACATAGTTGGTGAATCCGTTCAAGGCACGGCTGGCATAACCACGCATGGCAGCAGCATCGTCGCTGCTCAGGGCAGCAGGAGCCCATGTGATCGTCAAGGGATCCTCGCCATAGATGAGACCATACTCCATGGCTGCGGCCATGTAGGTCGCCTTGAGCGTGGGATGACGGTCGTCGAGGAACCACGTGAGCGTGCCCTCGCTGCCCTCGAGGTCATAGACCTCCTGATAGGCCAAGCCCACGGGGCACAGGGTCACACCCAGGTCACGAGCCACATCCTGGTAGTTCTTGACAAAGGTAGCATTGAAAGCCGTGTAGTTCTCCCAGTCGCCGCTGTAGGCCCAGTTCACGGGCACGATGATGATGGCGTTGGGGTTGGGGCAGTAGTCACGGATGTAGTCCACCCAGCGCTTGACATTGGCGCGGAAGGTCTCCACGTCGGTGCGGGGCAGCGAGCTCTGCTCTTGCAGGATGATGTGGCTCCAAGCCTCGCTGCGCACGAGCATCTTGGCTCCAGGATTACCATCCTCGGCCACGCCGTCGCCCTCATCCCAGTGGGTCTTGAGCGACTTGCCGAGCAGGGTGTGCTTGGTCCAGTCGGCATCCTTGCCCATGGCGGCAGCAATGCCATCGAACACGGCATCCTGATCGTTATAGTAAATCAACGAGTTGTTGAGCGATAGCACCTTGACCTGCTCGGGCAACTGCGGCACAAGCACGACGTCGGCAGGCTGCAGCGTCATCGTTGTGGGGGTGGAGGCGGCCAGTTCCAGGCTGTACTCGCCCGTGGCCAGGTTAAAGGTCACGTCATAGGTGCCGGGCGCTGTCGATACCTTGCCAGTAGCACCCTTGATGAGCGTGCCGTGGGTATTATCACCCGTGAGGTCGCCCTCGGCACCCCAGACGCCGCCCATGCCCAGGCGCTGATAGATGCGCCAGTGGCTGAAGCCGTCGCCCACGGCAGGCATTGTCACCTGACCCTTGAAGGTCTTACCCTGCACCAGGTCGAGCTTGCCCGAGGCGTCCATGTAGTTCCAACCATTGTTGTCGCCAATGACATAGATTGCCGTCAGGCCCGTGTCATCATCGTTGGCCTCGAGCAGCAACGTGGCCGTTCCGCCCTCGATGGTGAGGATGATGCGCGAGCAGTAGTAGCTATTGCTACCGCAGGAGATATTGTCGTTGGTGCCCAACACGAGGCTATAGGGGGTGCCCATCACGATGCTCGAGCCGTTGCTGCCGTAGTTGCAGGCGCTGGTCCAACCCGAGTCGGCCACCTTGAACTGGCCACTCAGGGTCTTGTCATAGAGCACATAGTTGCCGCTGCCCTCGTCGCTGAACTCCCAGTCGGCCGTGGCGCCCCAGCTGTTCACCTCGCCACGCAGGTAGATGCCAGAAGCGACAAACGGCGGACGAGAGGGGTCGACATAGCCCGTGTAGGTCTCGGGATCGGCAATTACGGTAACCTCGTCGGCAGTGAGGCACAGGTAATGGTCACTGTTGGCATTGACCGTAGTGGTCAGGTTGTTGCCACCGTTGTCGGTGAACGCGAGCGTGTGGTCGGCTCCATCCATGCCGATTGCCCACACCTTGTAGGTCACACCGTTGATGACGGCACTGCTCGAGGGAGCGGTGGCCTGACCAGCGCCATCGGCCATGTAGAGAGCGCTCCACTTGGTCACGTCCTCGACATAAATGTAGCACGACTGGTCCTGGGACGCAAACGTGGCATCGATGGTCACATTGTCGATCGAGAGGCCCATCGCCTTGTTGGGGCTGCTGCCACTGGCCACACTGATGTTCCATGCCAGGAACAAGTCGTCGCCAGGAGCGACATCCACCTTGAGCTGCTTGCCAGCCACGGCAGTCGAGCTGATGGGCACGACCGCTGCACCCTGGGTAGCGGCATCGGGGGCGAAAAAGTTGTAGAAATCGGTTCCCGCGCTGGTCCATGTCTCGCCATCGGTCGAGACATAGAGCTGCACGGCAAAACCAGCGGCATTGTCGCCGTCGCGGTACTTCTCGATGTCATAGTTCAGGGTGAGCTTGGTGATGGCCTCGCCATCATCGTTGTGGAGGCGCGTCATCACATTGATGCAGCGTGTTCCATTGCTCACGGTAGTGGACAGTCCGCCCACCGAGCAATCGCTAGGGTCACTGCTGGAAACAAAGTTCCATGTGCCGTTGGAGGCATTGCTGGCCAGGCTTGTTCCGCCCGTGTACATGACCGAGGTCGAAGCGGCGGCATAGCTACCAACCGTTCGAGCCGCACCCATCTGTCGCTCGACGCGCCAGTCCTGAGGCATGTCGAGGGTGGCCGCAGAGCCATTCCACATGCCGTCAAAATCCTGGGTTACCTGCGGATTATCGAGCGATAAGCGCAGGCCGTCCTGGGCCCGAGCGATGCCTGCCCATGCGCTGGAAACCAGCACCATGGCGGCAAAGCTGAGTAAAAAAGTCGAAAATCTCTTCATTGTAACAGTTTTTTTAATCAAAAAAATAATTATGTTGATATGTTACAAAGTTATGCTGACGCTGTGACATGAGCAATGCCCCTAAATGAAAATCTAGATTGATGGTGGCGTTAATTGCCTATTAATAAACATCTTGAACAATCAATACGGGACAATAAATCTAAATCAATCTAAAAATGAGAAGAGCTTGAACCATGCCCGATTGCTATCATAATCAATCATGCTGAAAAAAAATTCCCGGCCTCATCTCGATGATGAAACAGGGAATTTGACGGCTCAGGAATCATCTCCTGGCCATAGGCTTGACGGGGGCCTAGATTAATTCTTCTTGGCAGCCTGCTTGCAGTCGGGGCACTGCTGGTCGGCCGGCTTGGTGCAGGGTTGTCCATCCTTGTGGTCCTTGCACTCATGCTTCATGGCGGCCTTATTGCACTGCTTCATTTCGGGCTTGTCACACTTCTGGCCATCCTTGTCGCACTGCTTCATAGCGGCTGCCTTGTCACAATGCTTACCGTCGGCCTTCTTGCACTCGTGCTTCATAGCGGCCTTGTCACACTTCTGGCCGGCAGCCTTCTTGCACTCCTGCTTCTGGGCGTTGGCCTGCTTGCAGTCGGGGCACTGCTGGTCGGCGGGTTTGTCACACTTCTTGCCATCCATTTTCTTGTCCTTGCAGCATTCTTTCTTGACTTGGGCCACGGGCTGGGTAGCAGTCTGGGCGGTCATTGTGGTAGCAGCAAATGCCATAAGAACGAGAGATAATAAGAATTTCTTCATAATAATCTATTTATTAATATGTTTATATAAAAAATTTTTCTGCGACAAAAATAGCAATAAAAACCGAAATATTAGATGATTTAATGTTTTTTTGGTTTAATCGTAACATAAAATTTTGTGTTTTGCAGTCAAACGTGTACATTTGCAGCCACTTAAAACCATATTAAATTATTATTACAGCAACGACATGTCAACCTATACAGTATCAGACCCACGCAAGGTCACAACCAAACGCATTGCCGATATGCGTCTTGCCGACGAGAAAATCGCAATGATCACCGCCTATGACTACACCATGGCTACCCTAGTAGACCAGGCAGGAATCGACATCATCCTGGTGGGCGATAGCGCCAGCAACGTCATGCAGGGCAACGCGACGACCATCCCCATCACCATTGATGACATGATAGTGTATGGCCGTACTGTTGTGCGCGCCGTCAAGCGCGCGATGGTGATTGTGGACATGCCCTTCGGCACCTATCAGGGCGACCCGATCGAGGCACAACGCAATGCCGTGAGAATCATGCAGGAAACAGGCGCCGACGGCGTGAAGCTTGAGGGAGGACGCGAGATGCGTGCAGCCATCGAGATGATCCTGCGTGCCGGAATCCCCGTGATGGGACACCTGGGCCTGACACCACAGTCTATCAACAAGTTTGGCACCTACTCCACCCGTGCCCAGGACGAGGCCGAGGCAACGCGCCTGCTGGCCGACGCCAAGGTGCTTGCCGAGATAGGGTGCTTTGCCATCGTGCTGGAGAAGATACCCGCCATGCTGGCCGCCAAGGTGACCCAATCGATCAACGTGCCGACCATCGGCATTGGTGGCGGGGGCGCATGCAGCGGCCAGGTGCTGGTGTTGCACGACATGTTGGGGCTGAACCGTGAGTTCAAGCCGAAGTTCCTGCGCGTTTACAACAACCTGGGAGAACAGATCATCGATAGCGTTGGCAACTACATCAGCGACGTCAAGAGCGGGGATTTCCCGAATGAGAATGAGCAGTACTAACCCACACCCACACTAAAGACCCTTCTGCTCGGATAACATACAGAATCATATATTGGCTATTGCAATGGCGACATGCACGTTATAATCGTGGGTGCTACTTGGATTATACTATATCGTCATCATCCCGCTATCATTACTGCAGCAATGGTTGTGGAATAATATCACTGGAAAGCGCTAGGGTGACCGGCGTTGATGAATGCGTCCAACTTATCGGCATTAGTGGCGGTGACGCAGTGAGCGGAAGAAGTGGATGATCAAGGGGACAGCGAGGATGAAGGCAAGCACGTCACAAACGGCTTGACATATCTCGACACCCTTGAGTCCCAGGAAATGAGGCAAAATCAGAATCAAGGGAATAAAGAAGATGCCATTGCGAGCAGCAGCAAGCACGTTGGCCGACAGGCTGTGTCCACTGGTCTGCAACGTCATGTTGCAGACGGTGACGACGGCAGCCATGGGTAGAGCAACGAGCTGCCAGCGCAGGGCAACGGCGCCCACGGCGACGACGTCGGGGTCGTCACGCAGGATATCGACCAGCTGCTCGGCGAAGACGTAGGTCGGCCCGCATAACAGCATCAAGACGGCCATGTCGAGCAGAATGGTGAAATAGAAGCCGCGTAGCAGACGCTTGTGCAAGCCGGCACCATAGTTGAAGCCACAGAATGGCTGATAGCCCTGCCCCACCCCGATGATGATGGCAAAGATGATGAATGCTAGCCTAGAGACAATCGACATGCCCGCGATGGCCGCGTCGCCATAGGCCCCTGCCGCCACATTGAGCATCAGGGTTGCAATGCTGGCCAAGGCCTGTCGCGTGAGCGATGGGGTGCCCCCCTTGAGTATTTCCTGCTGGTAATGCCACTTGCTGGAAGCCAACGAGAACTTGATGGGGATGTTCTCGCCCCGGCGCGACATCACCCATAACACAATGAAGCCGAACAACTGGCTCACTACCGTGCCGATGGCGGTGCCCAAGATGCCCAAGCCGAAGGTGAACATGAACAGGGGCACCAGCACCACGTTGAGCACCGCTCCCGAGATCATTCCATACATGGCCTGGGTGGCGTTGCCTTGAAAGCGCATCTGGTTGTTGATGACCATCGAGGCGGCCATAAGCGGAGCACCCAGCAGAATCACGCCCATGAACTGCATCGTGTAGGGCAGGATGGTGGGTGTAGAGCCCAGGGCAATCGACAAAGGCTCGAGAAATATCAAGCCCAGCACCATGATGACCAGTCCGCAAAGGACACTGCCCACGAATGACGTGGCGGCCATCTGGCGTGCCTCGTCGAAACGCCGCGCTCCCAGGTGCCGTGACATATAGGTGCCCGAGCCCTGGCCAAAAAGGAAGCCAATCGACTGGATAATCGCCATCAAGGGGAAGGCCACGCCCACGGCAGCGGTGGCCTGGGTGTTGATGAGTCCCACAAAGTAGGTGTCAACCAGATTGTAGATGCTCGTGACAAGCATACTGACGACAGTGGGTACCGCCATAGCGGGAATCACACGTCGCACTGGCGCCGTTGTCAGGAAGGTGTAGTTGTCTTGCTTGCGCATCTAGTGGAAGGACTCTTGAGTTTTGGAGGCGCAAAGGTACAAAAAAGTTTCCAGTTTGAGGTGCTTAGAATCCAGTTTTTAACGACACTGCTCGCGTAACGGCACAGATTGCCTGGGCTGATTGCCTGTCAGCTAGAGGGTTAAAAGAAACTTGATGCCCTTGGCGACGCGCAAGGGAGGATTCTTGAAGTGGTTGCCGGGATTGAGCTCAAACTTGGCGTTGACGCCGCGGCTAGCCAACATGTGGGCCAATTGTGAAGTGCGGTCGCCCACAGTCTGAAGGACGGCGTTGCGCGAAGTGCTCTCCTTGTCGCCCACCGAGAGATAGACACCCTGGAGCGGAGCCGCGAGCTCATGCTGGCAGGCATATTCCAGCCAGCCAGGATACCACATCGACCCCGATGCCGAGAGGATGCGCGTGAAGATGTCGGTCTGATAGGCCGTCCACACGGCAAACAGGCCCGCCAGGGAGTAACCAGCCAACACGCGGCAAGCGGGTGGTGCGTCGAGCAGCCGCTCGACCTGGGGTACCACCTCGTCGGTTAGAATGGGTAGCCACTGCGGCGCCTCGCCCGCAAAGTTGTCGTCTTTTGATACCACCGTCCCGACGGGCCACGGCGACAGTTCCTGGTTCCAGTGCAATCCGCTGATGGTCACCAGGTTAAACCCGCTGATGCCCACTTGCTTGCAGGCCTCCAGCAACAACTGTCCATTCTCGTGATAGTCAATCGAATAGGCCAACGGTACACTTCCATCTACCAACCGATAGAGGCACACCCGGCGATGCCCGAAATGTAATTCATGCATTTCCATTAGTGCAAATGTAGGAAATAATCCGTACCTTTGTACCGAGATCACGATATTTTTTTACTGCGATGATGAATGCAATAACCCCTCCCGTCAAGAAACGCCCGCTGTGGAAATGGATACTGATACTTATCGCTTCGGTCTTCCTGGGGTTTATCGGCTACGGCCTGCTGCAAATGCTGGCACTAGCCGACAATAACCTGCATCCCGTGGCCATCACCATCGCCGTGGCAGTCGTCCTGGGGTTGTATGCCCTAGGAGTGAAGCTGATGGAGGGGCACTGGCCCCGTGACCTGGGCCTGGGCAAACTGGTGCCCCACACAATGCTGGGACTGATTGTGGGCTTTGTCTACATGACGCTTGTCGTGAGCACCATCGTGGCCATGGGCTGTGCCACAGTCAACATGCTGGGCACCGAATGGGAAGAAATCGCCTACTGGCTGCTGGTTTTCCTCACCGTGGGCGTGGGCGAGGAAATGATCTTCAGGGGCATCATCTTCAGGCAGATAGACGAGCGCTGGAACACCTGGGCGGCACTGATTGTGTCGGCATTGCTGTTCGGCCTCGTGCATATCACCAACGACAGCGCTACCTGGTGGTCGTCGCTGGCCATCGCCATCGAGGCCGGCTTGATGCTAGGCGCGGCCTACAAGTGGTCGAGGTCGCTGTGGCTGCCCATCGGCATCCACTGGGCCTGGAACTTCACTCAAGGCAACGTCTATGGCGCGGCCGTGTCGGGAACCACGGCCGGCGGTAGCCTGCTCGAGATGCACACCAGCGGCCCCGACATCATCACTGGCGGAGCCTTCGGTGCCGAGGCCTCTCTCATCGCCGTCCTCTATGGCATCCTCCTCACCGCCGTCTTCCTCGCCAACTGCAACCACTCCACAAGAAAAAGAAAGTAAAAAGCAGACTCAAATAAATGGCCAAACCGCCTAATTTCACCGAATTTTTCGGTCGGCAACCAATAGGCAATATTATTATTGAGGAAGGCAAGAAAGACAATTTTTATCTCTATTCATCTTGTCTTACAACATCATGACGAGAAAGCATAGCCCCTTGCGACATCGCGTGGGGCTAATGGTGCGATACCGATAGCAGCAACGGTTGCCCATTCTCGTGATAGTCAATCGAATATACCAGCAGTACGGGCCACTGTATCAGCTTGTAGAGGCACACCTGGCGGTGTCAGAATTGTAATTCCTGTATCTCCATTGCCACAAAATCACAAAATAATCGTTACCTTTGCATGACGATCGGGGTTAAATGACCTTGAATTCCACTATTCATGAAATGAATCAATACATTACAGTCATCGGTGGCGTGAACATGGACATCTCGGCAGCATTGACGGCGCCGTTTGTCCCCGCCGACTCGGTACCAGGGCATGTGGTCCTAGGGTGCGGCGGCGTGGCGCGCAACATAGCCCACAACCTGCGGTTGATGGATCACGAGGTGAAGTTTGTGAGCCTGTTTGGTGGCGATTCGTTCGGCGAGATGTGCCATCGTGAGTGCGAGACCATCGGTCTGGACCTGTCGCTGAGCGAGCGCCGCGATGGCCTGCGCAACGGCCTGTACCTGTGTGTCAACGACCAGACAGGCGACATGATTGCCGCCGTTGCCGACACCGACATCGTCAACCACCTCACGCCCAGCTTTCTAGAGTCGCGCATCGATGTAATTAACGCCTCGGCAGCAGTTGTAGCCGACACCAACATCCCGATGGAGTCGCTGATCTACCTCATCGACCACTGTAACACGGCTCCACTGTTTGTCGATACCGTGAGCACCGCCAAGGCACCCCGCGTCATCAAGGCTCTGCAACAGAGCTGGAGCCACCACCTGCACGCCCTGAAACTCAACCTCATGGAGGCCCAGTCGGTAACCCATCTCGATAGCGCCCAGGAAGCCGCCGAACGGCTCCTCGCACTGGGTGTCGAGCAGGTATACATCACGCTGGGCAGCGACGGCGTGTATTGCAGCGACGGCAGGAGCCAGCAGCACTATCATGCCATCCCCACCCGTGTGATCAACACCACCGGGGCAGGAGACGCCTTCATTGCCGGCGTGGTTCATGCCTGGCTTGGTCAGGCGCCATTTCCCGAGTGCGCCACCACGGGCCTGAAGGCCGCCCATGCCACCCTGCTCTCGCAGCAGACCGTGAATCCCGACATCAATCAATATCTACAATAAAAGAATTATGAACAAATACCTATCCATTTCGCCCGAAGTGCAGCAAGCACTCGACGAGGGACGTCCCGTAGTCGCCCTCGAGTCTACCATCATCTCCCACGGCATGCCCTACCCCCAGAATGTGGAAACCGCCCTGAAGGTCGAGCAAACCATCCGTGAGGGCGGCGCCGTTCCCGCCACCATCGCCATCATCGGCGGCAAGCTCAAGGCAGGCTGTACACCCGATGAAATCGAGTATCTGGGCAAGAAAGGCCAGGCCGTAACCAAGGCATCGCGTCGTGACCTGCCCGTGCTCATCGCCCGTGGCCAGGATGGAGCCACCACCGTGACAACAACCATGATTATCGCAGCGATGGCGGGCATTAAGGTGTTTGCTACCGGCGGCATCGGCGGCGTGCATCGCGGTGCCGAAACGACAATGGACATCAGTGCCGACCTCGAGGAACTGTCGATGACGCCCGTTATGGTCATCTGTGCCGGGGCCAAGTCGATACTCGACCTGGGGCTGACGCTCGAATACCTGGAGACGAAGGGTGTTCCCGTGATAGGGTATGGCACCGACGAGTTGCCGGCCTTCTACACCCGCCACAGCGGCTACAAGGTGGATTACCGCATTGACACTCCCGAAGAACTGGCCGCAGCCTTCAGGGCCAAGCTGGAGATGGGCCTCAAGGGCGGCATGCTCGTTACCAATCCCATCCCCGAGCAGTACTCGATGCCAGCCGAGGTGATCAACCAGGCCATCGACGAGGCCATCGACGAGGCTAACCGTCTGGGAATCCGTGGCAAGGAGACGACCCCCTTCCTGCTGGCCAAGGTGAAAGACCTCACTGGCGGCGAGAGCCTGGAGAGTAACATCCAACTGGTGCTCAATAATGCCCGGCTGGCTGCACGCACAGCCAAAGCGCTCGGAACCAAAGTATAGAAAAAGCCCCCCTGGTCGGCGAATCGAAGGACACGCATGAGGGCCGGCCAAAAGGGCGATGGAGAGCCGCGAGACAGATTCTGGTTGGCCAATTTGGGCGATTGATGGGATTGAGTTGCTGGCTTTAATCATTTTTTTAGGGTAAATGGGCCGCTGTTTTGTGTAAAATAGGTACTTTTGTAGCTTGAAATTAAACGAAGTTTAATCAACGCTAAAAAGACTACGACTATGAAATGTCAACATTGCGGACATGAAGTTCCCGAGGGATCGGCTTTCTGTAACCATTGTGGCCACCAGATGAGTAAAGAAATCACGTGCAGCTACTGCCACGAGCCCATGCCAGCGACGTCGGTGTTCTGCCCCCATTGCGGCAAGGCGGTAGACAACGCGATGAGCCTTGCACGCGAGGAGCCCCAACAGCCACCCCGTCCCGCTAGTCGTCCCCAACAACAGGGGGTGACCTATAACGAGCAACGCGCCGCCCAGCGCAAGGCCAACGCCTGGCAGCAGCCCAAACCCGTTGAGCCCGAAATCGACGACGATGACGATGACGACGATGACGATAATGGAGGCGGGCGTTCCCACTTTGACCGCAACTTGATCATTGGCATCGTGGTTGCCGTGGTGATCATCGGCCTGCTGAGCCTGATGCGCCACTGCAACAACCGCGAGAACGACCGTGATGCCGCCCGTGCCGACAGCGTTGCCGTCATCGCCGACGACAGCCAGGACCCGATGGCCGTGCTCACCGCCGAGTTGAGCCGCAACGGCATGACCGACGACAAGGCATACACGGGGTGCGCCGTGCGCTTTGAGAGCACCGACCCCGACACGCCCGAGCGCATCGTGGGTGTGACATACAAGGACGACACCGACCGACCGTTCATCAAGGTCTATAACCTGACGCGTGATGGCGGAGGGTGGAAGACCGAGTTGGGCCAAAACAAATACTATGACGGCCGCAGCATCATCATGGACAACAGCTCGCTCATCGCCGATGCTATGTATGTGCCCCGTGCCGTGAAACTCGATGGCAAGCAGTACCTGTATTTCGCCTTCCTGAACCACCTGAAGGGAGCCGGCGAGGGCAATAACGGTCGCGTGACGCTGTGCTTGTATGACGTGGAGGGAAAGAAACTGAACACGTTGACCTATGACGGCCAGATACGCTCCCGCACCGATGGTCGCCAGTATGTCTATAGCCGCGGCCCGCTGGAGAGCACCAACAGCAGTGAGCGCCGCTTCTTGCAACAAGAGGCCGCCAACATCGGCGCCATCAGGGTAGCGACCCAGGAGGAGATAGACGCCGAGGAGGAAGCCAAGGCCAGGGAAGAAGAGGAGAAAGCCCTTGCTGGCGAGGAGAATGCCGACGCCAAGTGGGCTCACGACAATGCCGAGAACATGGACAAGCTCAAGGAGGGCGAGGAAGTGAAGATGAAGCCCACACAGTATGACAAGCCCATCATCAACATGAAGGAAATCAAGGAGAAGCTCGAGAATGACCATTACCTGGTCTTTCTGGACACTAAGGGGTCGGTAGTGGGCTTCAACAAGAGCACCCGCAAGTACTTTACCATCTATGGCGGCAAGAACGGGGCCGCGTCGGGCATCAGCTTTGGCGGCGACAACCATGTGGTCATCAAGTCGCCTAACGGCTCCATCACCTATGACCTGGTGCATGACCGAGCCAAGAGCGCGAATTAAGCAATAGGTTATAGCTATCAATCGACCCACTGAAAAGAAAATAATCATGACACCCGAGCGACGGTACTATGCACGGTTCTTTACTAAACTGAACCTGATCCTGGTAGGGCTTCTTGCCCTGCTGTGGTGGCTGAATAACGTCGTGTATGCGGGTTAAAAACAAGCAATATTATGGCTGTAGAAATCAGAGAGATCCAACCAACGAAGCGCAACCTGCTCAAGTTTGTGCACTACCCCATCGACGTGCTGTACCGCGACAGCAAGTGCTACGTGCCCCCGCTGGTTACCGATGAGGTGAACAGCCTGAGGCCCGACAAGAACCCGGCCTTTGACTTCTGTGAGGCGGTATATTACCTGGCCTATCGCGACGGCGAGATCGTGGGCCGCATCGCCGGGATCATCAACCGGGTGGTCAACGAGCGCTCGGGCAAGAAGGAGGCCCGGTTTGGCTACATCGACTTTATTGACGACGCCGAGGTCGCCGATGCCCTGATCGATGCCGTTACCCGCTGGAGCAAGAGCAAAGGCATGGAGCACTTGACCGGCCCGTTGAGCTTTACCGACATGGACCCCGAGGGCATGCTCGTCGAGGGCTTTGACCGCGTGGGCACGAGCGGCGGCATCTACAACTATGCCTACTATCCCAAGCACATCGAGCGACTGGGCTTTGTCAAGGATGCCGACTGGATTGAACTGCTCATCACCATCCCCAAGGACATCCCCGAGAAAATGGTGCGCATCTCCAACATTGTGGCCGAGCGCAACAACCTGGAGAACCTGCACTACACCAGCCGCAAGCAACTGGTGGCAGACTATGGTGATGCCATCTTCAAGTTAATCAATGTGGCCTATGACAACATCTTTGGCTACTCACCATTGTCAGACAAGCAGATCAACCATTACATCAAGATGTACCTGCCCTTCCTGCCATTGAATGACCTGTCGATGGTTGTGGACAAGACCACCCGCGAGCTCATCGCCGTGGGCATCTCGATCCCCTCGATGGCCAGGGCGCTCATCAAGAGCCGCGGACGCATCTTCCCCATGGGCTGGAAACACCTGCTGCATGCCTTCAAGCACAACGACGTGGTGGACCTGATGCTCATTGCCGTCAAACCCGAGTACCAGAACAAGGGTGTGAACTCACTGCTGTTCACCGACCTGATACCCCACTTCAACCAGAACGGCTACAAGTATGCCGAGAGCAACCGCGAGCTGGAAGCCAACAGCAAGGTGCTCAAGCAGTGGGAATACTTCGAGCGCGAGCAGCACAAGCGCCGCCGGGCCTACACCAAGGAAATCTGAGATGAACTCATATTTCCGGGTTAAGGAGACAACAAATACACCAAACATCATAGAATTACGATTATGAACGAGAGAATTCAAGTCATCAGCAAATACGCCCTTCAAGGGGTGGAAACACAGGCCCTGCGCGAGCTTGCCCTTGCCGCCAAGCAGACGCTTGAGAGCGGTAGCGGCGCTGGCAACGACTTCCTGGGTTGGCTACACCTGCCCAGCAGCAGCGACGCGGCACAGTTCGAGGCTATCGAGCAGAGCGCTGCGCAGCTGCGCAGCGAGTGCGAGTATGTGATCAGCATCGGCATCGGCGGCAGCTACCTGGGTGCCAAGGCCGTTATCGAGTCATTGAGCGACCATTTTGCCGCCTACAAGGCCAGCAATGGCCCCAAGGTGCTGTTTGCCGGCAGCAACATCGGCGAGGATTACCTGTATGACATGATTGACCTGGTGCGCGGTCACAAGTTTGGCATCATCGTTATCTCCAAGTCGGGGACGACGACCGAGCCAGGCATCGCCTTCCGCATTTTCAAGGACCTGCTCGAGAAGCAGGAGGGGAAGGAATTTGCTCGCCGCAACATCATCGCCGTGACCGACGCCCGCCGCGGAGCGTTGCGCCAGCTGGCGAGCGACGAGGGATATGCCACCTATGTCATCCCCGATGACGTGGGCGGCCGTTTCTCGGTGCTCACGCCAGTGGGGCTGCTGCCCATCGCCGTGGCAGGATTTGACATCCGTGCCCTGGTGGCAGGCGCTGTCGAGATCGAGCAGGGCGACGACGAGCAGGTGCTGGAGTATGCCATCACGCGCAATGCCCTGTACCAGAAGGGCAAGAAAATTGAGGTGCTGGCCAACTTCACCCCCCGCCTGCACTACATCGCCGAGTGGTGGAAACAGCTCTACGGCGAGAGCGAGGGCAAGGGCCACAAGGGCATCTTCCCGGCCAGCGTTGACTTCACGACTGACCTGCACAGCATGGGGCAGATGATCCAGGACGGCGAGCGCACGCTGTTTGAGACCGTGCTCAGCGTGGGCGACCAGCAGCACGAAGTCATCATCCCCAGCGACGAGAAGGACCTGGACGGCTTGAACTACATCGCTGGCAAGAATGTGGACTACGTCAACAAGATGGCCGAGCTGGGAACCCGGCTGGCCCACGTTGACGGCGGCGTGCCCAACATCCTGATCACCATGCCGACGGTCAACGAGCGCTACCTGGGTCAGCTGATCTACTTCTTTGAGAAGGCTTGCGGCGTGAGCGGCTACATGCTGGGCGTGAACCCGTTTGACCAGCCGGGTGTCGAGGCCTACAAGAAGAACATGTTTGCCCTGCTCGAGAAGCCTGGCCACGAGGAGGCCACAGCCGCAATTCGCGCCAAACTCAACAACTAACTAACATGTCAACCAACTGTAACGACAAAAAACAACAACTAGAACAACAGTTCAATGTCTATTATGATGACAACAGTGTCGTTCTGTGTTGTTCAACGTTGTTAAAGTTGCTTGATTAACATAAAGACTAAGGACCAAAAACTAAAAGAATGATTTATCCGATTATTTCGGCCGAGGAAGCCGCCGAATTTGTACAAAATGGCTTCACAGTGGGTGTTTCGGGTTTCACATCACCCGGTTGTCCTCAAGCAGTGCCAGTGGCTATCGCCGAGCGCGCCAAGCGTGAGCACGAGGCAGGACGCGAATTCAAGATCAACCTGTTCAGTGGCGCATCGACGAGCGACCACATCGATGGCGAGTTGACCCGCGCCGACGCACTGAACTTCCGCACCCCCTACCAGTCTCATCCCGACATGCGCAAGGCCATCAACGGTGGTGCCATCCACTACAATGACCGCCACCTGAGCGAGCTGGCGCAGGAGTTCCGCTACGGCTTCTATGGCAAGATGGATATCGCCATTGTCGAGGCTCAGAGCATCACCGACGACGGCGAGCTCGTGCTGGGCACGTCGATGGGTAACACCGCCACGTGGCTCAAGATGGCCGACAAGGTCATCGTCGAGGTCAACGACCAGATACCCGAGAGCATCCGCGGCATGCACGATGTGTATACCCCCAATGACCCGCCCTACCGCCGCGAGATTCCCATCTACACTCCTCATGACCGCGTGGGCACACCCACGGCCCATGTTGACCCCAAGAAGGTGCTGGGCGTCGTCAAGACGTCGCTGCCCATCAGCAAGGAGGGCGCCTTTACTCCCGTTGACGACGTGACGGCCGCCATCGGCCACAACGTGTGTGCCTTCCTGGTAGCAGAGCTCAAGGCAGGCCGCATCCCCAAGGAGTTCCTGCCGCTGCAGAGTGGTGTGGGCAACATCGCCAACGCCGTGCTCGACGCGCTGGACAAGAGCGACGAGATACCGCCGTTTGAGATGTACACCGAGGTGATCCAGGACAGCGTTCTCGAGCTGCTCGAGAGCGGCAAGTGCAAGTTTGCCAGCACGTGCTCGATGACGTTCTCGAGCGGTGCGATGACCGAGTTCTTTGAGAAGGGCGAGGCCCTGCACGGCAAGGTGCTCATGCGTCCCAGCGAGATCAGCAACAACCCCGAGGTGGTTCGCCGTCTGGGCGTCATCACGATGAACACCGCCATCGAGGCCGACATCTATGGCCACATCAACTCGACCCACGTCAGCGGCACGCGCCTGATGAACGGCGTGGGCGGCTCGGGCGACTTCACCCGCAATGCCTACACCAGCATCTTCCTGTGCCCGTCGATCAAGAAGGACGACTGCATCAGCACCATCGTGCCCATGGTTTCCTATCCTGACCACAACCCGCACTCGGTGGACATCATCATCACCGACCAGGGTATCGCCGACCTGCGTGGCAAGGATCCCATTCAGAGCGCCCACGAGATCATTGAGAAGGCCGCTCATCCCGTCTATCGCCCCATACTGCGCGAGTACCTGAGCCTGGCCAAGAAGGGTCACGTGATGATGCACCCCGACATTGCGCTGGCCATGCACAGCGCGCTGCTGCACGACGGCGACATGCGCAAGGTGGACTTTGCCAAGTTCATGAAGTAAGTCTTTCACAATGAATATATTGATAACGATTGCGCTGCTGGCAAGCCTCATGCTTGCCGGCAGTTGCAATTCTTCTCAACCAGACTCCCAGGTTACTGTTAACCAATCGATGATCACGACCCCGCAAATCGTCAACGACAGCATCGAGTCGCGCAGCGTGACCGATGACAGCCTGCCCGCATTGCCTGACCCCGAGGATGAGATGTTCTCGCCCAACACGCTCATCATCAGCTATGATACCGAGGTGGGCACAGCACATCTTGACAAGGCCATTGAGGCATGTGGTGCCGAGGTCATCTACCGCTACAACAACATCCATGCGGTTGCCATCCGGCTTCCCGGCGGCAAGGACATCCACCAAGCCATCGACCACTTCAACCAGGTCAAGGGAGTCATCGCCGTCAACCGCGACCGCAAGATGCAGCTCATGAAACATGGAAAACCTCAATAAGGACTGGCGGGCGCACGTGGCGATGCTGCTGGCGATGGTGCTGTTCGGGCTGATGGCGACGTTCTCTAAGGACGTGCTGACCCGTGGAGGCATCACGGGCCCGCAACTGGTGGCATTTCGTGTCATGGGGGCGGCAATACTCTTCTGGCTCGGGTCGCTGGTGGTGCCGCAGCAGCACATCGAGCGCCGCGACATGGTCAAGGTGGCGGGCGCGGGGTTCTTTGGCTTTGCGCTGGCCCAGGGCGGCTATATCGTGGGACTGAGCTACACCTCGCCCATCAACGCTACCATCGAGTTGACGACGATGCCCATTTTCACGCTCATCCTGTCGTCGATACTGCTGCACGAGCGCATCACGCCACGACGGGCGCTGGGCATCATCATGGGCTTCACGGGAGCGGTGCTGCTGATCCTGCGCACCACAGCAGGTGACGGACGGCCTACCGACTACCGGGGCGACCTGCTCATCCTGGTCTCGCAGGTGGGGTATGCGTTCTACCTGACGCACTACTCGAGCGTGATACGCAAGTATGACGCCTACACGTTCAACAAATGGACGTTCACGTTTGCCAGCCTGATGATACTGCCCGTGGTGCTGCCCCACATCGTGCAGATTGACTGGAGCGGCATGAGCCTGAAGACCGCGAGCGAAATCACCTATATCGTGGCGGGCGCAACCTTCTTGACCTTCCTGCTGGTGGTGTGGTCCCAGCGGCGGCTGTTGCCCACGACGGTGAGCGTGTATAACTATGTGCAGCCGTTTGTCGCCGTAGTGGCCAGCATGGCTATGGGTCTAGCGACGCCACAATGGATGCATGCCGCTGCCGCGGCACTCATCTTCACGGGCGTGTGGCTGGTTGTGAGAGGGAAGAGCTAGTCAGTCAACCGTGGTCAAAAGCCGTACAGCGACCCGACGGCTCCTTCCTGTATCTGCTGCAAGAAGGCGGGATCGGTAACAATGCGGTAGGCTTGGATGCAGGACCACACGAGGCCAATGACGATAGTGATGATCATCCACTTCTTGGCTGTGGCGCCATCGGCTGTCGAGCCCTGGACATCACCCCGTGCATACTTGTTCTTGGAACTGTTGGCCTTGAAGACCGAGTAGATACCCGACAGGAGGCCCAACGGGTTGCAGCAGCACAGTGCCGACAGGATGGTGACGATGACACACTCGGTGAACCACGTCTTGGGCATCACTTGACGGCCCTGCTGATTGTTGCTGGGGCCATATTGCGGCTGGGCATAGGGCTGATTGGTCGTGCCCTGGCCATAGGGTTGGCCATAGGGAGCAGGTTGCTGCTGTCCGCTGCCGAAGGGCGGCGCCTGGGGCAATGGCTGACCCATGGGCGGCACTTGGGGTAACTGCATGTCCACATTGCCGGGGTTAAATGTCTGTCCCGACAGCAATGCCATCAACTCGGGCACCTGGCTGGCCGATGTCCAAGAGGCCATACCCTCGCACCACACGAGCGAATTTACGGTCAAACCGTGGGCAAGCAATTCGCTAGGCTCAAAGGGGCCTGCCTGCTGCCCGTTTTCTGCGATATAATATTTCATAGGCTGCAACAACGATTAAAAGTTTACTATTTTGATTATAAAAAAACTATACAGTGGCAAATTTAGCCATTTTCTGCTAAAAAAGCGCATCGTGACGTTATTTTTTGCCCCACCCTAGAGTTTTTTTGACCATTACAGCTCGCTATGGTCGCTGAATTGATAACCCCAACTGACAGAATCCAAGGTATATCAATCAACGGTTCCGCTCGAGTCGCGAGAGACGTCCACGACGGGATCGGTCTCGAGTAGCTGGCGGTAGAGGTCGGTCATCTTCTTGTAGAAGCCGGGGTAATCGAGATTGGTGTTAAAGTCATGCTGTGCCTTGGTGCCCATGCGTGAGCGGGCAGCGCTGTCGTTGATGAGCAGGTTGATGGCATCGGCCAGAGCATCGACGTCGCCCGGAGGCACAAGCAGGCCATTCTCGCCATTGACGACATACTCGGGCTGCGCGCCATTGTTGGTGCAGATGTGTGCCTTACCGGCCATCATGTACTCGAGGTTGGCAATGCCGAGCGCCTCGGGAGTGACCGACGGCAAGACGCCAAAGTCGGCCTGCCGCAAGTACTCGAGGATGTTGTCGCGGAAACCGAGCAGCGAGACGTTGTTGACAAGGCCGTTAGAGACGATAAATCCCTTGATGCGCGCCTTGTACTTGGCTTGTCCGTCGCCGATGACGACCAGGTGGTACCTGGACGTGTCAATGCGGGTCAAGGCGCTCAGGAGCACGTCGAGTCCCTTGTCGGCAGTGAGCTTGCCGTGATACATAATCAAGGCTTGGTGACTGTCGAGGTTAAGTTCGCGGCGCAATTCGGGCACTTGAGTGCCGAGCTGGCTGTCACACACACTGTCGCGGATGACCACTGCGCGGTCGGCATAGGGCTTCTTGGCCTTGCCCACAAAGGCGTCACGAGCCATCTGTGACGAGAAAATGAAGCGGTCGATCGACTTGTAGAGCTTGGTGTACATGTAGTTGCTCTTGGGCTTGTAAACGCCGTGTACGCTCACCACCACCCGCGTGTCACGGTTTTCACTGATGCGACGCGCCATCACCGCCATGAAGGCGTCCCTGAAGCTGTGCACATGGATGATGTTGCTGCCGTGCCGCAACAGTCGCGCAAAACGCACGGGCGAGTCGATGTCGGTCACGCCCTTGAGCGGGAGGATGGAGATAGGAATCTCCAGCCGGCGGTATTGCTTGAGGACATTGGGATGCTTGCGGCACACCACCTCGACATAAAAGTCGGGGTTATTGCGCAGCAGGGCCACGAGGTCATAGGTGTACTGCTCGGCACCAGTCCAGTGCTTGTTTGAAACTATATGAAAAACGTTAATCATCGGTTAAACAGTTAAGCCTCACTGGAGATCATCGCCAGCGACGGCACGAAGTTACAACCTTTTTGGGATAAAAACCACTATAAGGCACAAAAAAATTCAGCCCACCTTCACAGGCCAGCTGAACATCCTTGCTTAAATCAATACTGATAAGCGATGGTTAATCGCTCAGTAAGTCAAATAACACTTTTCTTATAGGATACTACTTTCACTTTTTATTAGTCCTCGTATTATTAATGCACATTTCTTCTTTTCTTGCCAAAGAATTATTCATAAAACTTAAAGTCTCAAACTTTTTTTGCCGCGCAGACAACACAAAATTGTTATTATCTGCACTGCAAAGTTACAAATAATCTGAAAAAATCAAGAGGTTTTCAAACTGGTGGCGGCTATTTATTGTTGTGTACTAAATTTTTTGACGATTTTGCACCGCAAAAACACCAAAATAAGCCGATGAAATCGCATTTTTAAGAATAAAACAAAAAACCAACGATTACTGGCTATTGCGCCACCGATTTGGGGAAATGCCGACTATTTTTTTAAACGTGCTGGAAAAAGTCGAGTAGGAAGAGAAGCCGACCCGCGCTGCGATTTGCTCCATCGTCATCGAGGTACCGCTGGCAGCCATGAGCTGCTGAGCCTCCTGGATGCGCATGAGCGATACCCACTCATAGAAGGTAACGTTCTTGACCTCGTTGAGGTAACGGGAGAGATAGCTGCGGTTGGTGCCCATGTCGCGCGCGGCCTGCTCGATAGTGAGTCCAGAGGCGCGATATCCGCCATTCTCGCGCCATCGCCGCTCCTTGTCCTGCATGACCTCCTGCAAGGAAGCACTCAGGCTCGTGGTGTGATTGCCCGCACGGGAGTCCACGACAGCATCATCGGTCTCGACATCGTGATGCAGCGCAGGGGCTACCGCACTGTAACGGAAGGAGAAATTCATGATGCTGACAAAGGTGTAGATAAACATGATAATGCCGAGGGCGAGCTGATAAATGCCAACAATCTTGGAGCAGAAACAGGTGATGGGCGCTGAAATGAGGAACAGCGTGATGCCAACACCAACGCCAGGCATCCAGTACATGAGATCCTCGACAAAATCGGAGTAATAGGTGCGCAGGTTGTTGATCGCGATGCGGTAAATCTTGACACACTTATATAGCTGTATCAACGAGAGCAAGAACAGCATCGCGCTGGCTGAGAGCACTCCATAGACTTGAAGTTTGCCATTGACAAACAGCCAATTAACCAGCAGAAAAACCATATAGACGGCCAGGGTCAACAACGCGATGCGTCGCTGGCGGCGATCCATAACCCTGGGAGCCAGCATCTCGCAGAATCCTGTAGCAAACATCAACGTAGCGGCAGCAAAGGCAAACAAATAGACCGACACCGAGAGGACCGCGTCGTGAACATCCAGGTAGAATCGAATGAGCCACTGGAACAGCATCTCGCCACCAAAAATCAAGAAGGATAATGCACATGTATTCTTGCCCTTGACATAATAGGAACGATGGGGACTGCGGGGAGCGTCGATCACGAGCATCACAATGCCCAGCACAATTGCAACTACCCACCCCGTCAGAACCAACGCATATTCTATATCAAAATCGGTATTCATAAAGTTGAACAAAAATTGTGCTTCAAAATTACTACAAATAGCGAGTATTTTGACTACCTGGTGGTAAAAATTCAATAAAATTTGTTAATCATGTCACTTTTACCTAATTTTGCGACAGCATTATCTAATCATTCATGGCATTGTCCCTTTATCAATACTCACAATTGTTCAGCATTGTCGAGACGCTCACCCTGGGAATCGCATTGCTGCTGATGGGTAACGCCAAAGTGAAACATCACTCCCACCTGCGCAAAGTCAAACTCTCGATAGCGATTGTCCTGCTGATTGTGGGCGTGAGCACAGCTATACAACTGGCACTACAAACCAATAAGGCCGTCCCTGAGATTGATACCGCACTGAACATCAGCGCATTGTACCTGTCTACACTATTTATAGAAAACGCCTTATTACCACTGGCGGCAAACAGCGGCGCAGGTCGTGCTAGATCGATGATGACCCTCACGCTATTTGTCGTGTGCATGGCCCTGGTGTGGATCTCGGCAGCACTTGACAACGAGGTAGCCGAGATAGTGAGGTTTGTATCATTGTCACTGTATCTATTTGAGTTAGTGAGAGTTAGCATTATTTTTATCTATAATTACCAAAATCTGTCGAAGCAGGACACACCCGCCGGGAGCGATGCCGAGACATGGGCATCGACTATCAAGATCGTGACTAGGTGCATTGTCCTGCTCATGATATGCGCTACAGCCTACGCCCTCGTGGTGATGTGGCTGGACCAGTGCAAGGCATATTTTAACTTTGCTATGCTAGCGACATGGGGCTATCTGTTTGTGGCACTGGTGAACCTGATAATAGACTACCAACCAGACGCCGAAGAAGCCCAAGCGGAAACCACACAAGCCGCACCCACGGCAATAGAGCCGACGCTCGGCGACCTGGACGAAAAAGTGAAACGATGGATTGCCAGCAAGGCCTATTGCCAGCACGGCGTCACGATGATCAAGGTGGCAGAACAGTTCTCGACCAACCGCACCTACTTGTCACAGCACATCAACAACCACTATGGTTGCAGCTTCAACACCTGGCTGACCAGATTGCGTATCGAGGAGGCCAAACGGCTGCTTGTGTCCTCGCCTACTCTATCACTGGACAAGATTGCTAACCAGGTGGGTTTTTCATCCAAGTCTCACTTCATGAGCGCCTTTAAGGGGCAAGAGCACATCACTCCCGGACAGTGGAGGAGTGAACACTTCTAATCATTGACATGCAGGGGTTTTCATGAATGAGATGAGGCGCCGTTAGCATACAGCGTACCCCCCAATGAGTTTTATCCAACTCATTGGGGGGTATTGCATGATGGTGTATCCGCTACAGATGTGGTTGAACGGTGGGAGAATCCCCCACTCTACCCTACTCCTTATTCTCGCCGCCAAACAGTTCCTTGATGCCACCAATGGAGCCAAGCAAGTTAGTGGCCTCATATGGCAGGTAAACCGTCTTGGTCTTGTCTCCACTGGCTACAGTGTCGAGCATCTGGATATACTTCTGAGCCAGCAGATAGTTAGCGGGATTGGTGCTTTGACCCACGGCCTGGGTAATCTTGTCGATGGCGATAGCCTCGGCCTCGGCTTTGCGGATGCGTGCCTGAGCCTCGCCCTCGGCGCGCAGGATTTCGGTCTGCTTGTCGGCCTCGGCCTGATTGATGCGAGCCGTCTTCTGACCCTCGGACTGGAGTATGGCAGCCTGTTTTTGTCCTTCGCTGGTCAAGATGGTAGCGCGCTTGTTGCGCTCGGCCTGCATCTGCTTCTCCATGGCCTGGAGCACCGTTTGAGGGGGCTGGATGTCCTGTAACTCGACACGATTGACCTTGATACCCCACTTGTTGGTCGCATCATCGAGCACAGCGCGCAGCTTGGAATTGATGGTGTCTCGCGAGGTGAGGGTCTGGTCGAGCTCGAGTTCACCGATGATGTTACGCAGCGTTGTCTGAGTGAGCTTCTCGATAGCGTTGGGCAGGTTGTTGATCTCGTAAACAGCCTTAAAGGGATCGACAATCTGGAAATAGAGCAAGGCATTGATCTGTGTGAGGACGTTATCCTTGGTAATCACGTTCTGCTTGTCGAAGTCATAGACTTGCTCGCGCAGGTCGATCGCATTGGTCGTGCGATAGCGACCGTGCTCATAGGCGATAATGGTCTTGGGTCTGTCGATAAACGGTATGATGAGATTGATACCGGGCTTGAGCGTAGCGTAGTATTTGCCCAGTCGCTCAATGATCTTGGTCTCGCTCTGCGGAATAATGACCAGTGCACTCTTGACCAGAATCAGAGCCAGCAAAATGATGACAATAAGAAAAATAGAAATCGGTGACATAATAATATAAAAGCTTTAAATTGATTGATCTTAGTTGATAGGCTCGACTGTGAGAATGATGCTATCCATCATGACGACGCGCACCCTGGTGCCTTTCTCGATAAGAGCGCCATCGGCACTGAGCGCCTTCCAGTCGTCGCCATCGATGGCAACACGTCCATAGCCGCCAGCCTCGATAGTCTCGCTCACACGGCCAATCTGACCAATGACGGCTTCGGCGTTGCTGAGGCGCTCTCGCTGGGGTTTGTGAAGTTTCTTGATGAGGGTCGGTCGCACAAGCAACAGGCTAAGTGCAGACACAAGAGCAAAGAGCACGATCTGCCACGTCAATGACAGTCCGCAGCCGGCAATGACGGCAGCGATAGCGGCTCCAATAGCAAAGCACAGGATGAAGAAATCGCCCGAAGACAATTCCAGGATGAGGCACACAATAGAGATGATTACCCAAATGAGCCAAAGGTTGGATGTGAAGTACTCGATCATAATAGGTCATTTATTATAGTTAGTTATGTTAATTGCCGGTCAAGACACTCGAAGAGGACAGATCAGATATGATAACCCCAAAGGTAAGACTTTATCATAGAATCTGCAAAAATTATGCCAAAATTCTTCAAAAAAACCAAGCCGATTGGCGGGAAGATGGGAAATATTGAATTCTCGCGGGGTTAAAATTGCGTTTTGGGCTGTTTTACAGCGCATTCTTGCATTCTAGAGAAATCTCCAGAAAAATCGGGTGGGGGAGTTTTCAGGGAAAAAACATCACCAGGGCGCCTCGAGAGCTATCGAGGGGCCAGGCGGCAGTCAAATCTTGATATTTTATGCTTGTTTATAAAAAATATGTGTTATCTTTGTCTCCCGTTTTTCAAAGCAACATAGAAATGACCGAAATCAACTACATGACCCAAGGCCAAGCCGAGATGCCCCTCCTGAACGAGAAGGCGGTGCAGGACTGGATTGTCGAGGTTGCCCGCCAACATGACCAGAGGGTGGGATGCTTGACCTACGTCTTCTGTGACGACGAGTACATCCTGAAGACAAACCGCGAATTTTTGGGTCATGACTATTACACCGACATCATCACGTTTGATTACACCAACTCGCGGCACATTGCCGGCGACATGGTCATCTCGCTGGATACCGTGCGCAGCAATGCTGAGATGCTCGGCACTCCATACCGGACCGAGCTCATGCGTGTCATCATTCACGGCGTGCTACACCTGTGCGGCATCAACGACAAGGGCCCCGGCGAGCGGGAAATCATGGAGCAGCACGAGAACGAAGCCCTGGCCGTGCTTCCGGCCGACGTTTTCCAGGAATCATGAGAAACGACTATGACGTCATAGTGGTGGGTGCCGGCCATGCCGGTTGCGAGGCAGCATGCGCGTCGGCCCGACTGGGATCCCGCACACTGCTCATCACCATAGACATGAACAAGATCGCCCAGATGAGCTGTAATCCCGCCGTTGGCGGCATAGCCAAGGGGCAGATCGTGCGCGAGATTGACGCCCTGGGCGGCCAGATGGGCATTGTCACCGACCGCAGCAGCATCCAGTTCAGGATGCTCAACCGCAGCAAGGGCCCGGCGATGTGGAGCCCCCGATCACAGAGTGACCGCCAGCAGTTCATACTTGAATGGCGGCAGATTCTCGAGAACACAGACAACCTGTTCATGTGGCAGGATTCGGTTAACCAACTCATCGTTGAGGGTGGGGTAGTGAAGGGGGTAAAAACAGCCCTTGGGATGGAATTCACGGCCCAGGCCGTTGTGCTCACGGCAGGCACATTTCTCAACGGATTGATGCATGTGGGCACCGTGAAGACGCCTGGCGGCCGCGTGGCCGAGCCACCCGCCACAGGCATCACCGAACAGCTCGCCGCGCTGGGGGTGACCACGGGCAGGATGAAAACGGGCACGCCGCCACGCCTGGACGAGCGCACCATCGACTTCTCGCAATGCATCAAGCAGGAAGGCGAGCATGATTTCCATCATTTCTCCTACCTGCCGGGCATCAACTCCAAGCTGCCGCAACGCCCCTGCTGGATTGTCCATACCAACGAGCAGGTGCACGACGTCCTGCGCAAAGGGTTGCCGTTGTCACCGCTCTATAATGGTCAAATCACCAGCATCGGTCCCCGTTACTGCCCCAGTATCGAGACCAAGATCGTGACCTTTGCCGACAAGACATCCCACCAGCTCTTTATCGAGCCCGAGGGTGCCGGCACCCACGAGATGTACCTCAACGGTTTCTCGTCATCACTGCCCTGGGATGTGCAAATCGAGGCATTGCGCCACATTCCCGCCCTGCGAGATGTGCACGCACTGCGTCCCGGATATGCCATCGAGTATGACTATTTTGACCCGACACAGCTCTACCACACGCTTGAATCCAAGGTCATCAAGAACCTGTTCCTCGCCGGCCAGGTCAACGGCACGACAGGATATGAGGAAGCGGCAGGGCAGGGGCTCATTGCCGGCATCAACGCCCACCAGCGCGTCGCAGGCCGCGATGCGTTCACACTGGGACGCAACGAGGCCTACATCGGCGTGCTGATTGACGACCTGGTGACCTGTGGCGTCGATGAGCCCTACCGCATGTTCACCTCGCGCGCCGAGCACCGCATCCTGCTGCGCCAGGACGATGCCGACATGAGACTGACCGAGAAAAGCTACCAGCTGGGACTTGCCACCCAAGAGCGCTATAATCTCATGTGCTCCAAGCGCAAACAGATAGAGCAGCTAACCGCATTCTGCCGCGAATTCACCGTCAAGGCCGCAGTCATCAACCCGACGCTCGAAGCCAACGGCATGCAGCCCCTGACTCAAGGGCAGCGGCTGCACGACCTGCTGCTGCGGCCGCAACTGAACATCAAGATGCTGTCTGAGGCGTTGCCCGAATTGCGTCATCACATCGACACTATCGAGGCCGCACGCAGAGAAGAGATCATCGAGGCCGCCGAGATTGCCATCAAGTATCGCGGCTATATCGAGCGGGAGACACTGATTGCCGACCGCGTGGCACGACTGGACAACGTCACACTCAAGGGGAAGCTTGACTACTCCCAGATACGTCAGATTTCCACCGAAGCGCGCCAAAAGCTCCAGACCATTGACCCCGAGACCATCGGTCAGGCCAGCCGCATCCCCGGTGTCTCTCCCAGCGACATCAACATCCTGCTCGTGTTATTGGGCAGATAATTGTTTCACGTGGAACAAATACAACATAATATATTGATTTACAATGAATAAGCAACAATTAGAGAAAGTAAAAAGCGTGGTGCGTAACATTCCTGATTTTCCTGTTCCAGGCATTCAATTCAAGGATTTGACCACCGCTTTTAAGGACCCCGAGGCCCTGCAGATCATGACCGACGCCATGGCCGACCTGTACCGCGACAAGGGCGTTACCCGCGTTGTGGGTATCGAGGCACGCGGCTTTATAGGCGGCGCCATCCTCGCCACCCGCTTGGGTGCAGGATTTGTCCCCCTGCGCAAGCCTGGCAAGCTGCCAGCCGAAGTCATCCAGAAGTCATACACCAAGGAATATGGCACCGACACCATCGAGATCCACAAGGACGCCATCACGCCCGACGACATCGTTGTCATCCATGACGACCTGCTCGCCACTGGCGGTACGATGCTGGCGGCATATGAGCTGGTGAAGTCGATGAATCCCAAGAAGGTTTACATCAACTTCATCTGTGACCTGGCCGACCTGCACGGTCGCGACGTGTTCCCGCCCGACGTTGAAGTGACCTCGCTGTTCACATTCTGAATCAGCCACCCCCATTGCAGCCCGACGTGATGAACGACAACCTGAAACTCAAATTATCGTTGCTCCCCGATGAGCCTGGCGTGTACCGCTACCGCAATCGGGAGGGGACCATCATCTACGTCGGTAAGGCCAAGAACCTGAAGCGCCGCGTCCATTCCTATTTCAACCGCGAGCACACGTCGGTGAGGACCACCCTGCTGGTGCGCAACATCCATGACCTCGAGTACACCGTGGTCAATACCGAGGAAGAAGCCCTCGACCTCGAGAACGCCCTCATCAAGGAGTACCAGCCCCGCTACAACGTGCTGCTCAAGGACGACAAGAGCTATCCCTGGATATGCGTCTCGGGCGAGCTGTACCCGCGCGTGTACATTACCCGAGACGCACGAGCCAAGGGCGACAAGTATTACGGCCCATACCCGCGCTCGGAGGTCGCCAAAGTGCTCATCGACACCATACGCCAGATTTACCCGTTAAGGACCTGCCGGCTCAATGTTTCACGTGAAACAATCGAAGCCGACAAGCACCGCCTGTGCCTGCAATACCACATCCACCGTTGTGAAGGGTGCTGCAAGGGTCTGGTGACGCCAGAGCAATACGGTCAATACATCGGCGAAATACGCCAGATTCTCAACGGCGACACCCACCAGCTCATGGACCTGCTCATGCAGCAGATGCAGCAACTGGCAGGCGAGCTGCGGTTTGAAGAGGCCGAGGCCGTCAAGCGCCGCTACAAGCTGCTAGAGCACGTGCGGCGGCGCTCGGTAATCGTCAGCCCGACGATACACAACATCGACGTGTTCGGGCTGCTGCGCGACGATGATGCCGCGTGGGTCAACTTCATGCACGTGAGGGGTGGGGCTGTGGTCCAGTCCCTGACACTGGAATACCGCCTGTCAACGCGAGACGAGAGCGATGCCGAGATCATGTCGATGGCCATTGCCGAGGTGCATCAACGCTTCGCCGAGACCTACCGCCGAGACCACGTCACCGAAGTCATGGTCAACGTCACGCCCGATGTAGAGTTCACGGGACTGACCTTTATCATTCCCCAGCGAGGCGACAAGAAAAAACTGCTGGATATAGCCGTCAAGAATGCCACCCAGAAGCGCACCGACCGCCTGCGCATGATGGAGAAGCTCAATCCCGAGCAACGCACCACACGCACGCTGACAACCATTCAGCGCGACATGCGGCTGCCGGCGCTGCCGCGGCACATCGAGTGTTTTGACAACAGTAACATCAGCGGTTCAAGCCCCGTGGCGTCGTGTGTCGTGTTCCGCAACGCCAAGCCAGCCAAGAAAGAATACCGCCACTTTAACATCAAGACCGTAGATGGCGCCGATGATTTTGCCTCGATGCGCGAGGTCATCACTCGCCGCTATAGCCGCCTGGTGCAGGAGGGGCAAGAGCTACCTCAGCTACTCATCGTTGATGGCGGCAAGGGTCAGGTGACATCGGCTATCGAAGCGCTTAACAGCATCGGCCTGCATGACCAGATCAGCGTTGTGGGCATTGCCAAGCGCTTGAACGAGGTTTATTTCCCAGGCGACAGTGTGCCACTGTACATCGACAAGAACAGCGAGACGCTGCACGTGATTCAGCGCCTGCGCGATGAGGCTCACCGGTTTGCTATCACCTTCCACCGCAAGCAGCGCAGCAAGAGCCAAGTGCACAGCGCACTTGACGAAGTGCCCGGCATCGGCCCCAAGACCCGCACACAGCTGCTCAAGCACTTCAAGTCGCTGAAACGCATCCGCGAGGCCAGCGAACAAGAGGTTGCCGCGCTCATCGGACCCTCCAAGGCCCGCAAGTTGCTCGACACGCTCAACGGCGAGAAAAGCACCGATTGGGCACAATGACGCCCGCACAATTCAGTGCCACAATGCAAAAACCGACTATAAAAACTTGGAATCCAAACAAAAAGTCCTAAATTTGCCGTCATGAAACGACTTGTGATATTCGGTAACACCTATCATCGCGGCGATCTCGACGACGTGGCGGGACTGCTCCAATACCTGCGCCAGCGTGATATCGAAGTAGCCATCGAGCGTGAGTACAGCCGGCATCTGTCCTCGAGGGGGATAAATGGCGAGCCCACATTTGACGCTAACGACGTTCCCGCTGCCGACATGGCCCTGTCGCTGGGAGGCGACGGCACGTTCCTCACCACAGCGATGTGGGTATCGCCCCAAGGGATGCCCATACTGGGGCTGAACCTGGGCCACCTGGGCTACCTCACGGCAGGAAACCTGGACGAGAAAAGCGGCATAATTGACGACGTGCTGGCAGGCAATTACCGCATCGAGGAACGCACGATGCTCCAGGTCGAGAGCGACATGACAGAGATTTCTCACCCATGGGCGCTGAACGAAGTGGCCATCCTGCGCCACGATACCTCATCGATGCTCGACATGGAGACACGCCTGTGCGGCCATGAACTCACCACCTACCGTGGAGACGGCCTCATCGTGAGCACGCCCACGGGCTCCACGGCCTATAACATGAGCGTTGGCGGCCCCATTATGGAGCCAACCACATCATGCCTGGTGCTATCGCCGATATCACCCCACTCGTTGACCATGCGCCCCCTCGTCGTGCGTGACGACAGTGACATTGTCGTGCGCACCCACTCCCGGGCAACGCACTATGAAGTGAGTATTGATGGCGAGGTGACGCTGTGTCCCACGGGTTCATCATTGAGCATCCAGCGGGCCCCCTACTGCGCACGCGTGGTTCAGTGCAAGGGCAATGATTTTGCCCGCACGCTGCGACAAAAACTCCTCTGGGGCACAGACCAGCGGTAAAAAAGTGGGACTAAAAAGTACGGTTAGTTTCTCTCTTATTACTCGATAAAGAGACGTCGGTGCATCAGTACCGAGCGATAGATGTGAATCATCTCGTCGGCAAGCATCTTGCTGGTGAACCTCTCGGTATTGGCACGAGCAGCCTTGATCATGGCAGCGCGCTTATTCTCGTCCTCCAGAACATCGCTTAATTTCTCGGCACCGTCGGCAAAGGAGTCGTAGTAGATAACACCATCGCCGCCATACTCACGGGCCTTGGCCGAATCCTTGCAGATGACGAGAGCACCACTGCGCTGCGCATTGATGATCTTGTAGTTATCACGCATGCGGTCGGTGTTGGGTATAATCACGGCCTGGGCCATCTTGCAGACGGCGGTGAGGTCGGCATGATGCACCTTATCCAGCTGCTTGAAGCGGTGGAAGATGTGCAGGTCATGGGCATCGTTCTTGATGATGTTATCAAAGAAGTCGGTGCGGTAACCGAGCAGGACAATCGATATCTTGCGGTTGCGCAACTCGTGGAGCAGCTGCATGGCCTCCTTGATATTATCGTCTTTCTCCATCCTGCCCTTGTAGAGGATGAATTTCTCGGGCAGGTGGTACTTTTCACGCAAAATCTCGTGCATGTTATCAGGCACCGATTCATCACAGCCAGCAAAGAAACAGGGGTGCACCACTTCAACATTGTCGGGGTTGACATGATAGTGATCGATAATGAGCTGCCTGTCCACCTCGTTGAGGGCAATGACGCGCTTGGCGATCCGGCATGCCTTGCGGGCACGGCGCTGCATGAACATGCGTTTCACCCAGTTGCCGGCGCTGTAATACAGGGGGTCGGTCATGGTGAAGACCGTGGGGAAGTTGCTGCCCTCAAATCCCGAGGGGATGCCATCGTCAATGCCATGGAAGGTGTTCACACCATGTGCCTTGGCCGACTTGACAATACCGGTACGCGTGTACCACAGGTGCTTGTTGTGGACATAGGAGCGCGGGAACTTCACGCGCACGCTATCCTCGTTATACAACGACGTCAAGCGCTTGTTGCTCTCTCGCTTGGGAGAATACAGGATATAATAGTTGTCGGGATAATATGTAGCAAGGGCCTTGATAAGGATACGACCATAATAGGAAGTATCATTATTATCCATGATGACTTTACGTCCACCGTAACCTACTACCATAATGTATTACTATAATTTGTTGTTGGTTTTAATCTCTTGTCACTGATTGCGGTCAATCAAACATGCAAAATTACAATTTTTTTTCTTTTCTATGTGTTTTTACCCTTCATTTTTCTCAATTTGAGCTAACTTTGCTGAAAAAAAGATGATTATGAGACCAATTCTAGCCATTCTGTGTACGCTGTTGCTGCTGTCGTCCTGCGCCGCAAACAGGAACACGTCCACTAACCAGGGGTTGCACCCCGATGAGGTATTTACCATCACCGAAGCCGATATCGCCCGCGAGACGCGCCAGATCAACTCGATGATCAAGGGCGTGTGGACCTATCATGGTCCCAGTGTTGACGTGAGCGGCAAGGATGTGCTTTACAGCCTGGGCAAACCCATAGCCAAGAGCAAGCTCAAGAAGAAGCTCAAGAATGCCTATAACAAGATAGGGCTGAACAAGGCCCGCCCGCAGTTCACCTTTAACGAGGACGGCACATGTGCCATCGAACTGCTGGGAGCGAGCCTGAAGGGGAGCTATAACTACAATCCCAGCCAAGAGAAGATCACGATGAAATGGCACGGTATCCCGCTTACCGCTCGCCTCAAGCGCGACGGCAAGAAGAAGGTGCACATCACCTTTGACGCCGACAAGCTGTTGAAGCTGGTGTCACTGGCCAGCAAGGTGAGCGACAGCTCGGCGATCAAGGCCCTCTCCTTCTTGATGGACCACTATGACGACGTGATGGTGGGCTTTGAGCTCAAGAAATAAGGGTTGATAATAACGATTCAGGAGAGAACTCCAAGCGCTGGAATCCTCTCCTGAACCATTAGCTGTCACCACCCACGCCTATCAACGGCGAGGAGGCCTGTTCATCAACTGCTTGCCCTGGTTGACGGCCTGTTTCTTGGTCATCATGCCGGGCTGGCTCTTGCTGCCGCCGGGCTGGCTCTTGGACGTGCCGTTCATGCCAGGCTGCATGGCGGCGCCACTGGGCTTGGGCTGAGATTTACTCGAGGGGGCGCCAAAGGTGCGGCCGCTGTAGGCGCTGTGGTCAAAGTAGCGGTTAGATCCCTTATAAACCTGGTATCCGGGAGGAGCGGCACGATAGAAGCGGTCCTTGGGATAGCGGTTGTAGATGGTGAAGACAAATTTCTTGTCCTGCCACGAAATGGGACGATAGAAATACTCCATCGTGATGTACATGTTGTATTGAGCGGGCGAGAGCACATACCTCAACTCGTTGTTGCGACGGGTCCAGAAGGTGCCGAAGATGTCGTCATACACGTCAATACACATGATGTAGTCCATGTTGATCTCAAACACGGCATTATACTGGTCATCGCTCAGTGCCAGCTCATAGGCCATCTTGTCGGTCAGGAAGAACGCCTGATCGCGTGCCGACTTGTAACTCATCGCCTGGGCTGCCGTCCCGAGGGTCAGCACTGCCACCATTATTAGAATAAAGCGTTTCATAGTGCGTATGTCTTTAAACCGTTTGTAAATGTTTGTTGCCTCAAAATTAGATTATTTGAGAATTTGCTGCAAATAATTTAGACAAATTTTCATAAATAATCGACAAATTACCCTTCAATCTGCATAATTCATGCCACTAGCGGTATCATTAGGCCCGCTATCGAGAAAAAAGGGAACAAAACAGGCGATTGTCTCGACGAACAAGGAGGATTTGTATAAAATACAGGAATGCTGGTTGCTTGTGTCCACGAGACCGATTTTTTTGATTATAGCGCCGCCTGATTCAGGGTTTATTAGTAATTTTGCGCATTATGATTGATTTCACGCCATTAGTCCGAAACCGTTTCCTGGGGCGCCTGCAGCAGCACGCGCGCTATATCGACCATGCCGATGCCGTGCAGCAGGGCGAGCTGGTTCGCCTGATCGAGAAGGCCGCGTTGACGCGCATCGGCCGCAAGTATGACTTCTCGTCGCTGCGCACCTACAGGCAATTTGCCTCGACGCTCCCGCTGTATCGCTATGAGGACCTGCGTCCTCAAATCATGCGAATGGTCAATGGCTCCAAGGATGAGTTGTGGCCAGGAGGATGTTATCATTTTGCCCAATCGTCGGGCACGAGCGATGGCCGCAGCAAGTACATTCCCATCACGCGAGAATCGTTCCAGTGGAACCACTACCTGGGTGCCAGCGATGTGGTGTCCCACTACTTGAACCTGAATCCCGAGAGTCGCATATTCTCGGGGAAAGCGTTTATCCTGGGCGGTAGTTTTGCCAACAACCTGAAGCTGAAAAGCGGCGTTAGGGTGGGGGACTTGAGCGCCAACCTGATCGATAACATGAATCCGCTGGCTAACCTGATGCGCATCCCGTCAAAGCGCGTGGCACTCATGGAAGACTGGACCAAGAAACTGCCGTGTCTGGTCGATGCCAGCCTGCATGCCAACGTGACCAACCTGAGCGGCGTTCCGTCGTGGTTCTTGACTGTCCTGAAAGAAGTTCTCAAGAAATCGGGCAAAGACAGCATCCACGAGGTGTGGCCCAATCTGGAAGTGTTCTTTCACGGTGGCATAGCCTTTGGTCCCTATCGCCAGCAGTATGAGGAAATATGCGACATGAGCCGGATGCATTTCCTGGAAACCTATAATGCCAGCGAGGGTTTCTTTGCCGTCCAGAGCGACTGGGGCAGCGAGGCCATGCTGTTGCTGCTCGACGTGGGAGTGTTTTATGAATTCATTCCCATCGAGGAGAGTGACAGCGAGACACCCGAGGTTTACCCGCTCTGGGAAATCGAGAAGGGTCGCACCTATGAGCTCGTCATCACCGCTGCCAATGGCCTGTGGCGCTACCGCCTGGGCGACACGGTGACCATCGAGCAAGTCAACCCCGTGAAAATCAAGATAGCCGGACGCACGCGCAGTTTCATCAACGCCTTTGGCGAGGAACTGATGGTCCATAATGCCGACCATGCCATCGCACGGGCCGAACAAGAGACAGGCGACAAGGTGCTCAACTACACCGCAGCACCGGTCTATGCCCACGGAGGGGATCGTGGCCACCACCAGTGGCTGATCGAGTTTGATGGCGAGCCAGCCGACGTTGATCGCTTCATGCGGTTACTCGACCAGCACCTGCGCGAGAGCAATAGCGACTATGACGCCAAGCGCACGGGCGACATCTTCCTGGCACAGCCGTCGCTGGTTATCGCTCCGTCAGGCCTGTTTGACCGCTGGCTGGCCTCGACGGGCAAGCTGGGCGGCCAGCGCAAGGTGCCACGCCTGAGCAACAACCGTGACCTGATCGAGCAGATGCTTGCCATGATCGATCAATAATCATCATTAACAGTCAATAAAAACAGAGCCGAAACAGAAGAAATGATAAAAGTCAATCCAGAACACTATCCATCGAATGCACATCTTCTTGCAAGATAATAGTGGCAGGCATTATTTATTGGAAAATAGTGTGGGTTGACTGGATTTGATAGAGAACCGTTATGTGGAAGAGGTTGATTCATAGCAATATCGGTGCTGCCGCACTGAATATGGCAGTAGCCTACCTAGTGTGGATGTTGTCGCGTGTGGGATTCTTTGTCGAGAACTGGTCCACGTTTGCCCCCTACATGTCATGGCCGCTGTTCTGGAGCATGCTGCGCGGCGCGCTGGTGTTTGACACGTCGGCGCTGCTATATGTCAACAGCCTGTACCTGGTGCTCATGCTGCTGCCGCTACACCTCAAGGAGCGTACAGGGTTCCATCGTGGCCTCAAGTGGTTGTTTGTCATCACCAATGCCGTGGCTATCGGCAGCAACCTGATGGATGCCGTCTATTTCCAGTACACGGGCAGGCGCTCGACGGTGTCGGTGTTTACCGAGTTTGCCAACGAGGGCAACATCACCTCTATCATCATGACCGAATTCCTGCGCCACTGGTATCTCGTGGTGCTGTTCATCGCGCTGGCGCTCATCCTGTGGCGATGCTACATGCGTCCACGGCTTGATGTGTATCGATTTGGTTTCCAGTACTATATCTCACAGTGTATTGCCCTGCTGGTAATGATACCACTGGCCATTGTGGGCATGCGTGGCAGTGTCACTGCCGGCACTCGTCCCATGACCATCAGCAACGCCAACCAGTTTGTTAACCGCCCTGTCGAGTCGTCGGTGGTGCTGAACACGCCCTTCTCGATGATACGCAGCATCGGCAAGAAACCCTTTGTCACGCCCGCCTATGTGCCGCCCGAGCAGCTGGAGGCTATCTACAGCCCGGTGCATCAGCATCCCTTGACCGACGGGGGCCGCAAGGGCAAGAACGTCATCATCCTGATTGTCGAGAGCATGGGCAAGGAATACATCGGCTCGTTCAATGCCGACCTGGACGGCGGCCACTACAAGGGATTCATGCCCTTTATCGACACCCTGCTGACCCGGTCGTTCACGTTCAAGTACAGCTATGCCAACGGGCGCATCAGCATGGATGCCATGCCGTCTATCCTGTCGGGCCTGCCCATGATGGTCGAGCCGTTCTTTCTCACCCCAGCGTCGCTCAACGACGTGGACGGCATCTCGTCGATACTGGGCCGTGAGGGCTACAGCAGCGCCTTCTTCCACGGGGGTCACAACATCTCGATGGGTTTCAGCGCCTATGCCCACAGCATCGGCTACCAGCGCTACTATGGCCTGGACGAGTACTGCCAGTCGCCCAAGTATGGCGGGATGGATGACTTTGACGGCAAGTGGGCCATCTGGGACGAGCCGTTCCTGCAGTTCACGCTCGACAATATCGAGCAGATGGAGCAACCCTTCCTGGCCACAGTGTTCACTGCCTCGTCCCATCACCCCTATGACGTGCCCGAGCAGTACCGTGACTCGCTCAAGGACGAGGGCGGACAGCCCATCCACAAGTGTGTGCGCTACACCGACCTGGCGCTGCGGCGCTTCTTTGAGCGTGCCAGCCGCGAGCCCTGGTTCCGGAACACGATTTTTGTCCTTGTGGCCGACCATACCAACCAGAACAGCCACGCTGTGTATAAGACCGACCTGGGGCTATATAGCATCCCCATCATCTTTTACACCCCCGACGGCCAGCTCTCGCCGTCGATTGACAAGGAGACCATTGCCCAACAGACCGACATCACACCCACGCTGCTGCACCTGCTGGGCTACGGCAAGCCCTATCTAGCCTTTGGCAACGACTTGCTCGACACGAACAATCGACCCACGTGGGCATTTAGCTACAACGCTGGCGTTTATCAACTCGTTCGGGGCGACCTGATGATACAGTTTGACGGCCAGAAGACGACCGCCGTCTATCGCTACAAGAGCGATAAATTGCTCAAACACAACCTGGTCAACCAACTGCCCGAACAGCAAGAAATGGAACTGTTCCTCAAGGCCATGATACAGCAATACATGTCGCGCATGAATGAAAACCGGCTGCTCCCAAAGCCATAGTGTGGAGCGAGTTGATGTTTTTGTTTTTGGTACATTTTTTCGTTTTTTTTAACCAATTTTGTCCATCAAGCGATGATTTTTTGTTAGATTTTTGTAAAATTCAAAAAATTTGCTCAATTTTGCACCTTAAATAAAAAAAGAAGTGGCAATTAGTCTAAAGTTTGGTACTTATATAAAGACTTAAAACAATTTTTTATAAACACAATAATTAACTACAACATGCTTATGAAAAGACATTTAGCTCTTTTGGGCGCAATGGCTCTATTGTGCGGTACTGGTTACCAGGCACAAGCTACACCTGCGCCCCAGGTGACGGCCAATGCCGCCACCGGCATTGTGACAGGCCGCGTTGTCGATGAGCAGGGAGAACCCGTCATCGGCGCCAGCATTGTCGAGGTAGGAACGACCCGTGGCACATCGACCGATGTGGACGGTAACTTCTCGTTTAAGGCTAGCCCCAGGGCTAAGCTACAGATTTCGTTCCTCGGTTACAAGACCCAGACGCTCAACGCCAGCAATGGCATGCGCGTCGTCCTGGCCGAGGATAACGCAAAACTTGATGAGGTGGTTGTTGTGGGCTACGGTACGCAGCGCAAGGCCAACCTGACCGGTGCCGTGAGCACCGTGGATGTGGACAAGGTGCTCGGCTCCAAGTCCGAGACCGACGTGGCCAAGAACCTGCAGGGAACCGTCCCCGGCTTGACCATCTTGAACGCTAACGGTGACATCAGTGCTGATCCCTCTGTAGTAATCCGTGGCATCGGTACCCTGTCGGGCGGTGGCGAAGTCGGCCCGCTGGTTATCATCGATGGTGTGCCCGGTAGCTTGAGCGAATTGAATAGCGCCGATATCGAGAACATCAGTATCCTGAAGGATGCTGCCTCGAGCTCGATCTACGGTACCAATGCTGCCTTCGGTGTGATCATGGTAACCACCAAGACCGCCCACGTCAAGGACAACGTGAAGGTGCAGTACAACAACAACTTCGCTTGGAGCCAGGCAACCACCCTGCCCGACTATCCCAACGTGCCCACCCAGGTATCCGCCCTTAACGACGTGAACCACCGCATGGGCGTTGCGTCAGAGCTCTTCGGCATGTACCTGGACAGCGAGGCATTCCAGAACGGCATGAACAACTGGATCAAGAAGCATGGCGACATCAAGGACAAGTATCGCGAGATGGTCTATGGTGACGACTATGATGAGAACGGTTACTATGCCAACTGGGATGTGCCCGGCATCATGTTCAACAACCATGCTCCCAGCCAGAGCCACACCCTGAGTGTAACCGGCAACACGGGCCGCATCAACTTCTACACCTCGGTAGGTTACAACCAGAAGCAGTCGTTGATGAACTTCAACCCCGACAAGCTGCGCCGCTACAACGTCAACGCTAACCTCTCGGTAAAGGCTACCGACTGGTTGGAACTCGGCACCCGCATCAGCTATGTGGACCGTACCTATAACACCCCCTACAAGCGCGGTGCCGGTACCTATCAGTACCTGTGGCGCTGGGGTTCGTTCTTCGGCCCCTACGGCTACTTTGTTAACCCCGAGGACGGCGAGAAGTATGACGCACGCACGATGATCGGTGGCCGCAACACCGGTGGTGATTGCTACTACAAGAGGCACAACATGCGCCTGGGTGCGTTTGGTAAGATTGACTTCAGTCACGGTCTGACCTTCAATGCCGACTACACCTTCATCAAGACTGAAGGACGCTATAAGGGCATCGGTCTCCCCTCGGTTGTCTATAACACTTGGGGTCTGAATCCCCAGCGTCCCGTCGATATCACGGGTTCGACCTTTATCGAGACCGACCGCAGCTTCCAGCACGAGCATGTGGCCAACGGCTACTTCGACTTCGCCAAGTCGATCAGGGACGCCCACAACTTCAACATCAAGTTGGGTGCCAACATGGACAAGACCGAGTATGAGTACCTCTACTACGAGCGCCACGGCCTTCAGGACCTCAACTTGCCTGAATTGGCTCTCACCAACGAGGACTACAGCTACACCCACCGCCATGACCATTGGGGCTCGGCAGGCTTCTTCGGCCGCATCAACTATGACTACAAGGGCATCGTCCTGGTTGAATTGAACGGCCGCTACGACGGCTCGAGCAAGTTCCCCAAGAAGGACCAGTGGGCCTTCTTCCCCTCGGCATCGCTGGGCTGGCGCATCAGTGAGATGCCCTTCTGGACGCCCATCAAGAGCGCCGTCAGCAATGCCAAGTTCCGTGCATCTTATGGTGAAATCGGTAATGACAGGGTTGGTAACTACATGTTCCTCGAGACCATGGGCAAGGTGACCAACGGTGTGAACTGGATTGGTACCGGCAACTCCAAGTATGACTACTTCGGCCTGCCCAAGATGGTTTCGGAATCCTTGACCTGGGAGACGATCCAGACCCTCAACTTGGGTCTTGACCTGGCCTTCTTCAACGGCCACCTGAACGTGACCGCCGACTGGTTCCAGCGCACCAACAAGGACATGCTGGCACCTGGCAGGGCTCTGCCCTCAGTCATCGGTGCAGGCGCCGCCTATGAGAACGCTGGTTCGATGCGCACCCGTGGTTGGGAAGTTCAGCTTGACTACCACAACCGCTTTGGCAATGTTGATTTCTATGCTACCGCTATCGTGAGCGACTACAAGACCAAGATCACCAAGTGGGACAGCAACAACATGATCAACACCAACTACTCTGGCAAGGAGTATGGCGAGATCTGGGGCTTTGAGACCGACCGCTACTTCGACTTCAACGACTTCAATGCCGACGGCACCTATGCCGCTGGCGTTGCCGACCAGACCAAGCTGCAGTCCAACGGCTTCGTCTATGGCCCTGGTGACATCAAGTTCAAGGACCTGGACGGTAACGGCGTTATCGACTGGGGCAAGGGTACTCCCGAGGATCATGGAGACCTGAAGCGCATCGGTAACTTCACCCCGCGCTACCAGTACTCGCTGCGCCTGGGCGCTGCCTGGAAGGGCTTTGACATTGACTTCTTCCTGCAGGGTGTGGGCAAGCGCAACATGTGGACGCAGTCGGCATTCGTAATGCCGTTCATGCGTGGTGCCGACGCTATCTATGACAACCAGACCAGCTATATCACCGAGGCCGACTATGCCGCTGGCAAGATCGACCAGAACGCCGACTTCCCCCGCATGTGGGGTGGTGGTGCCGGCCGCGGTACCGCCTCGAGCGACATCCTTGACCTGGGTAAGTTCAACTTCTATCCCCAGACCAAGTACCTGGTGAACATGTCCTACCTGCGCATGAAGAACATCATCTTGGGTTACACGCTGCCGCAGCACATCACCCGCAAGGCGCTGATCGAGAAGCTGCGCATCTATGCTTCGACCGACAACCTGTTCGACATCATCAACCACAGCAACGGCACTGGTCTCGATCCCGAGATCAACACCGGTGTGGGTAGCTATGGCAACGCCGTTTGGGGCCGTACCGATCCCATCATGCGCACCTACTCGGTAGGTGTTCAGTTGACCTTCGGCGCCAGCGGTCACAGCACCATTGCCGCTCCCGTTGACAACAGCGCCCTGAATGCACAGATCAATGACCTGCGCGCTCAGCTCGCCGATGCCCAGAATGCTGCCAATGCACGCATCGCCGACCTGCAGAACCAGCTCAAGGCTGCCAACAACCGCAACAACCAGCTCCAGAAGGACCTGAACGACTGCCAGAAGAGCAAGAGCGGCATGATTGAGAAGGGCCAGCAGTTCATGAACGTTCTCGTTCACTTCCCCGTGAACAAGACCGCCGTGAGCGCCGACCAGCAGCCCAATGTTGAGCGCGTTGCCGCTTACCTGAAGAGCCATCCCGAGGCCACTTGCACCATCAACGGTTATGCCTCCAAGGACGGTCCCGCCGACCACAACATCCAGCTCGCCAACGGCCGCGCCGCCAGCGTGAAGGATATGCTCGTGAAGAAGTATGGTATCGATGCCAAGCGCATCAACGCCCAGGGCCAGGGCATCAGCAACATGTTTGATGAACTGAGCTGGAACCGTGTTTCTATCTGTGAGATTATCGTGAAGTAATTATTAACTGACTCAAACTAAACAGATATAATTATGAAACTTTTCAAATCAATTATACTGGCTGGTATGGGTGTTGTCCTGCTCTCGCTCGCATCGTGTAATGATATCCTCGATACCGAGCCCTATGATCAGTTCACCAGGGACAACTATTTCACCAGCGAGACCAATGTCCAGCTGTTTGCCAACTACTTCTACAACACCTTCACGGGTTATGGCAGCGGTAGTGGTGACTACTATTTCAACACCCTGAACGATGACCAGGCCTCGACTGGTATCACCAAGTGGACCTACATGAATGTTCCTGGTAGCGCTGGCGCTTGGAACACCCCCTATGTGGAAATCCGTCGTGCCAACACCCTCATCGCCGCTGTTCCTGGCGTTACCTCGATGAGCGATGCCAAGAAGAACAACTGGCTGGGCATTGGCCGCCTGTACCGTGCTTGGCAGCACTACAAGCTCGTTCGCAACTATGGCGACTGCTACTGGGTAGACAAGGTGCTTGATCCTAACGACACCGAGGTGCTGTACGGTCCCCGTCAGCCCCGCAACACCGTTATGGACAAGGTGCTTGAGGACCTCAACTTTGCTTGCGCCAACATCAACGAAAACTCGGGCTCTCGCACCGCTTTCAACAAGTGGGTGGCACTGGCCATGAAGGCCGAGGTGTGCCTGTATGAGGGTGACTACAGCAAGTATGTCAAGAACGACAATACCCGCGCCAACACCTACCTGACCGAGGCCAAGAAGGCCTGTGAGGAGATCATGAACTCGGGCAACTTCAGCCTCAACAGCAACTACCAGGCCAACTTCAACTCGCTTGACCTGGCCGGTAACCCCGAGATGATCATGTACAAGAAGTACATCCAGAGCACCTTTGCTCACGGTACTATCGACTACACCTGCGGTTCGACCCAGGTTAACGGTATGACCAAGGATGCCTTTGACAGCTACCTGTTCAGGGATGGTAAGCCCCTGGCTACCACCAGCAAGGACAAGAGCGACCGCGGTATCGTGGTTGTCCTGGACGACAACTCGGGCCTGGGCGAGGCTCCCCACATCGACATCAGCAACGTGCTGGCCAACCGCGACCCGCGCTTGAGCGCACAGGTTGACAAGATCCTGCAATTCCCCGGCAGTGGTTATGCCCGCTTTGGCGGCGCCCAGTCCACCGCATCGACGGGCTATGGCGTGTTCCTGTTTGACACCAACCTGATCGACAACACGAACCGCCAGAGCACCTATGGTAACTGGACCGATGCTCCCATCTTCTGGTATGCCGAGATCCTGCTGAACTATGCCGAGGCTTGCGCCGAGCTGGGTACCATCACCAACGATGACCTCAACAAGTCCATCAACCTGCTGCGTGACCGCGTGGGCATGCCCCACCTGACCACCAGCGTTGAGGCCGATCCCGCCAACAACATGGGCGTGAGCAACATCATCTGGGAGGTTCGCCGCGAGCGCCGCGTCGAGATGATGTACTGCATGAACGACCGCTACTGGTCGCTGCTGCGCTGGAACCAGCTGTCGCTGCTCGACACCGACAAGAACCCCAACCTGAGCCGTGGTGCTTATGTTGCCGGTTATGAGGCTCAGGGCATCAGCCTGGGCGAGGTGAACGTTGATGCCGACGGTTACATCAACTGCTCGAACAATGGTGCTCCCCGCCAGTGGGATCCCAAGTACAACCTGCTGCCCATTCCCGACGATCAGCGCAACCTGAATCCCGAGATTGGCCAGAACCCCGGTTGGTAATCTGCAAGTCAAGGCCCCCTAAGGGCTGACCAATAAAAAACGGCTGCCGCCGCGACTGTTGAGTGTCGCGGCGGCAGTGTTTTATCTATCATCTATTGTGACTATAGCCAGTGTTCACTGGTAGTTGCGGATGCGCACGTCGATGCCGCTGCCGTCGAGGAGCTTGACGACCTGCTGGATGTCGGTCTGGCCGTAGTGGTAGGGGAACAGCACGGCGGGCCCAACCATCGTGGCGGCATGGGCACACTGCTCGGGCGTCATCGTGAAGGGCAGGATGCAGGGCAGGAAGGCCACGTCGATGTCCTTGATGGCGGCCATCTCGGGGATGTCCTCGGTGTCGCCGGCGATGTAGATGCGCTTGCCCTCGATCGTCAATACAAAGCCGTTGTCGCGGCCCCGGGGGTGGAATTGCAGCTTGTCGGGCGAGTTGTTGTAGGCCGGCACGGCGTCCACGGTCCAGCCCTCGGCCAGGGTGCGTGAGTCGCCGTTAGCCATGACATCGCCACGGCCACCCAGCATCTCGCAGCAGCGGGCATTGGTGATGAGCACGGTTCCGGGCTTGCTCAGCTGGTTGATGGCCACCGAGTCCAGGTGGTCAAAGTGCTCGTGGGTGACCAGGATGTAGTCGGCCTGGGGCAGGGTAGAGTAGTCGGTCTCGGGCTTGACGGCCGTCGTCACCGGATCGACATAGATCCACTTGTCGCCCACCTGCATGCGCACGCTGCCGTGCTTGATGCAATACATCTTTACAGTCGTCCCGGCTGTGGTCTTGAACACGTCACAACCGTCTTCCACGCTCTCTTGTGCCGTGCAACCGCACATGGCACCAATGATCATCATAGCCATAATCAATAACGTTTTTACTTTCATCTTTGGGTCATTTTAATCATAAATGTTCAAAGGTATATCATTTTTGTAATATCCATACCGAAAACATCCGAAAAAATACATTTTTTACAATTTTGTTTCATTTTATTAGACAAATCTTACGGTTTTTCGGGAATTTTTTCTAACTTTGCGGCTTATAAACCCGTAAGCACTGGATTTTATGAAAAAGTATGATGAACTCAAAGTGTTCTGCAAGAACACCAACGAGTATATCAACATCGACGGCGGTGAATCACTCATCGACCTGTATGATACCATCAAGGGTCGGCTTGACCTCAAGGGCGATGCCGTGTGTGTGCTGGTAAACAACAAGGTCGAGGACATGCACTATCCCGTCTATGCACCCAAGCATGTCGAGTTCATCGACATCAGTTCCAATGCGGGTTACCGCGTGTTCACGCGCTCGCTGTGCATGGTGCTCTACAAGGCCCTGAACGACCTGTATCCCGGCAAGCGATTGTGCATCCAGCACAGCATCAGCAACGGTCATTACTGCCAGATCAAGCATGCAGAGTCCTTCCTCACGCCCGAGGTCATCGATCGGCTCAAGGAACGCATGGTCCAGATCGTTGATGCCGACATGCCCTTCCTGCGTCGCGAGCGCCTGACGGCCGACGTCATCGAGATGTTCAGCAAACAAGGCCTCAAGGACAAGGTGCGGCTGCTGGAGAGCATCAACCAGCTCTACACTGTCTATTACAAGCTCGATGACATCATCGACAGCTTCTATGGCCCCCTGGTACCCTCGACAGGTATGTTGAAGGTGTTTGACCTGGTGCCCTATGAGAGCGGAATGCTGTTGCTGGGTCCCGACCGCCATGACTTTACCCGCGTGGCGCAATGGGAGCCTCAGCCCAAACTGTTCAAAGCCTTTACCGACTATATCAACTTCAACAAGGTTATCCGCCTGGGCGACGTGGGCGAGCTCAACCATGCCATCAAGGCCGGTTATGCCCCCCTGCTCATCAACGTGGTAGAGGCACTCCACAACAAGTACTTTATTCAGATAGCGGACGAGATTACCCGCCGTTACCACGAGGGAGGCGCTCGCGTGGTGCTCATTGCCGGCCCCTCGTCTAGCGGCAAGACAACGTCTTCCAAGCGCCTGGCCATCCAACTGATGACCAACTATATCGTGCCCAAGGTTATAGAGCTAGATAACTACTTCGTGAACCGCGACCGCACGCCGCGCGACGCCAACGGAGACTATGACTATGAGTCGCTCTATGCGCTCGACCTGGAGCAGTTCAACAAGGACGTGACCGACCTGCTTGCCGGCAAGGAAGTGGCCATGCCCACCTATAATTTCAAGACTGGCGAGCGGGAATATACCGGCAAGACCCTGAAACTGGAACAGGGAGATATCCTGCTGATGGAAGGCATCCATGGCTTGAATCCCGAACTCACCCGCCTCATCCCCGATGAGCAGAAGTTCAGGCTGTTTGTGTCGGCGCTGACCACGCTGAACATTGACGACCATAACTGGATAGGCACCTATGACAACCGCCTGCTGCGCCGCATCATACGCGACCACAAGTACCGCAATAGCAGCGCCCAGCAGACGATCCAGCGCTGGGCGAGCGTGCGCCGGGGCGAGGACAAGTGGATCATGCCGTTCCATGAGAATGCCGACGCGATGTTCAACTCCTCGCTGCTGTTCGAGCTATCGGTGATGAGGAACTATGCGCTCCCCATCTTGCAACAGGTGCCCAGCAACACGCCCGAGTATGCCGAAGCCTCGAGACTAATCAAGTTCTTGAACTACTTTGAGCCACTGGACGAGAAAGACATTCCCAGCACGAGCTTGCTGCGCGAATTCCTGGGCGGAAGCAGCTTCCACTATTAATGCCAAACGAGTGGGTCCTATTGTGAGTACAATAGGACCCACTTCTCATTAGTAACTAACCACTTAGAAAACTAATAAAAATCATATCAAACTATATCAACCAATGATTGAATTAACAGCAAGCGTCAATCAACAACAGCGGCAAGATAGCGTCAAGCACATGTCGCTAGAGGAATTTTGTGGAGCCATCAGGCACCTTGAAGCCCAGGGCAAGAATGGCATCTCGTTGTTCAACGAGGTGATTTCCCGTGGACTGGCACCCGAGCTCATGGCCGAGGATGAGGTGCAGCACAGCCGGCGGCTGGAGCGCATCACGACCGAAATCACGCGCCGCTTTCGCCAGGAGGGACTGCGCATAGTGCTTGTCGCCGGACCGTCCTGCTCGGGAAAGACCACCACGTCGCGCTTCTTGAACCACATGCTGCGCGACAACGGCATCCAGCCCTGTGTTGTCTCGCTCGACAACTATTTCCTCAATGTGGACCAACGCCCGCTCGACCCCTATGGAGCAATCGATTATGAATCATTCTATGGCTTGGACCTGAAACAGTTGGGAAACGATGTGGCAAGCCTGCTGGCAGGCGATCAAGTATCTATTCCGACCTATGACTACGTCAAGGGAGAGCGCACCTATCAGGGCAATACGATGAAGCTTGAGAGCAACAGCCTGCTGTTTCTCGAGGGGTTGCACGCGCTCAACCCACTGCTGGTTCCCGCTGTTGAGGAGGACAAGAAATTCCGCTTGTTTGTGACCGCCCAAGCGACCATCTACTATGGTGAGAAGCTAGGACTTGACGAGCACGACAACCGCCTGCTGCGCCGCATCTACCGAGACTATAACAGCCGTGGTGCCAGCGCATTGCAGACGCTGCAGTGGTGGCCCGGCGTGTTGCGCGGCGAGAACCTGTGGATTCTGCCGTTTGCCAGTCATGCCGATGCCTGGTTCAACACGTCGATGGTGTTTGAGTTCTCGGCCATCAAGGAGAGGGTAACCACGCTGCTGCACCAGGTGCCGACCAGTTCTCCGGTTGAATACAGGATAGCGGGCCGCTTGTCGGCAATCCTGGACCGCATTGCCCCGCTCACAAAGGAGGATTTTGATGCCATTGCGCCCAAACGCAAGTTCCTGCTGAGCAACGACAGCAAGATTTAGCGGTTGCCCCCGCGAGGACAATGCCAGTTAGTCCTCTAGGACAAAACAACCTAAAGACAGCCGATGCAACAATATGTTATCAAGTTGCATCGGCTGTTTTTGAGCGGTTAATGTGTTGATTACTTGTCGTCGGGGTCGCTGACGACCTGGAAGTCCTTGTTCTCGTCCTCGTAGTCGCTCTCCCAGTACTCCTCGCTCCACTGCTTGGAACCCGAGTCAACCATTCGGCCACCGGCATCGGGAGCCTCGTCCTCGAGGTCGTCGGCGCCAAAGATGAAGTTATCCTCGGCCTGCTCGCGATGCCGCTCGTCCAGGTCACGATGGGTGAGCGTTTCGGGGATGCGGTTGCGCTCATCGTTGATGGTGCGCCACAGCAGATCCTTGAGCTCGGTAAGGCCCATCTGGGCTACGCTCGAGATAAAGACGGCAGGAACGCCGTCGGGCAGCTCGGGACGCATCTGCTCTATGAGTTCCTCGTCCAGCATGTCACACTTGGTGATGGCCAGCACACGGGGTTTCTCGACCAGATCGGGATTGAATGTCTCCAGCTCGTGGCACAGGATGCCATACTCGCGGCGGATGTCGTCGCTGTCGGCCGGAACCATAAACAGCAGCACGGCGTTGCGCTCGATGTGGCGCAGGAAGCGCAGTCCCAGTCCGCGTCCCTCGCTGGCACCCTCGATGATGCCGGGGATGTCGGCCATGACAAACGACTGCTGGCCGCGATAGGAGACGATGCCCAGGTTGGGCTCCAGCGTGGTAAAGGGATAGTTGGCAATCTTGGGCTTGGCGGCGCTGATGACGCTCAGCAGGGTAGATTTGCCCGCATTGGGGAAGCCCACAAGGCCCACGTCGGCCAGTAGCTTGAGCTCCAGGATGACGGTCTTCTCGACGCCCTTCTCGCCCGGCTGGGCAAAGCGCGGCGTCTGGCGCGTCGCGGTCTTGAAGTGCTGGTTGCCCAGGCCGCCGCGGCCGCCGCGCAGCAAGCGCACGACCTGTCCGTCGCCGGTCACGTCACACAGGAACTGGCCCGTCTCGGCATCATAGACCGCCGTTCCACAGGGCACCTCGATGGTTCGGTCCTCGCCGTCCTTGCCGGTCATCTGGTTCTCGCCGCCCGATTGTCCGTCGGTGGCCAGCACGTGGCGCTGGTACTTGAGGTGGATGAGCGTCCACAGGTTGCGGTTACCCTTGAGGTAGATGTGGCCGCCACGGCCACCGTCACCGCCGTCTGGCCCGCCCTTGGGGACATACTTGGCGCGGTGCAGGTGGGCCGAACCAGCTCCTCCCTTGCCACTGCGGCACAGTATCTTCACATAGTCGATAAAATTGCTCTCTGCCATAACTCGTTGATTTTGCTGCAAAATTACAGATAATTCTCGAAATTCTCAGTAAATTTGCGGTCACAATAACGATAATTACTAACACAACACAACATGATACTAGATTCTATTACATGGACTGCTAGTCCTAATCTGTTCTCGATAGGCTCGATTACCGTCAGGTGGTACGGCCTGATGTTTGCCATCGGCTTCCTGGTGGGCTATGAGATCGTTTACCGCATCTTTCGCCACGAGGGGGCCCGCGAGAGCTGGGTGGGCAGCCTGTTCATCTATGTGGTGGTAGCCACCATCCTGGGAGCCAGGTTGGGACACGTCTTCTTCTATGACTGGGGCTACTACAGCCAGCACCTGGGCGAGATTCCCAAGATATGGAATGGTGGCCTAGCCAGCCACGGCGGCACGTTGGGTATCATGCTGGCCATCTGGCTCTACAGCCGCCAGGTGACGCACAAGCCCATACTATGGACGCTGGATCGCCTCGTAGTGCCCGTAGGCTTTGTTGCTGCCCTCATCCGCATCGGCAACCTGATGAACCATGAGATCTACGGCGGCGAGACATCGCTGCCCTGGGGATTCCGCTTTATCGAGAACATCGGCCAGTGGATGCAGGGCGCGGCGCCCGTGTTCACCGCACCGTGCCACCCCACGCAGATCTATGAGGCGCTGTTCTACCTGTTGACCTTTGCCGTGTGCCTGCTCATGTACTGGCGCTGGCGCTGCCAGGAGCGCGAGGGATTGATCTTCGGCGTGTTCATGCTGGGCATCTTTGTGCCGCGTTTCTTCATCGAGTATATCAAGAACGTGCAGGAGCCGTGGGAAATTGCCATGCGCCAGAACTGGGGCATCGACCAGGGCCAGCTGTTGAGCATCCCGTTCATCGTGCTGGGCATCTGGCTCATCGTCAGGGCCCTGCGCCGGCCGCGCGTGCCGCTGGAGTACCCTGGCCGCTTTGCCGACGAGAAAGACTCGCAATGAGCCGCTCCATGTGCTTATTTATTTAAAATAATCGATTTTCTAATGAAGTATTCTCTCTTTACACTGGCAATGATGGCGGCCTTGCTGCTGTACTGCTGCACCAACCCATCATCAAGTAATATGGACAAAGAAATCACCCCGTTATCCGGTTCGGCCGTGGCTATTGACGACACTACGGTCGATGGCCTCATCGTTTATTATCCGCAATTTGGCCGTCTGGACCTCGTGTGCGGCACGATGCCCGACAAGCAGGACACGAGCGTCATCTTCTGTGCCGAGGCAGCCTTCACCCACGAGCTGCTCGACACGTTTGCCCACAGCAACATCGACGGCGACCACGTGAGCGGCGGCAAGCGCTACCAGGGAGCAAGGTGCGAGGACAACAGCGGCGCGTTCGCCTGGTTTGGCGACACGACGTGGGAGTTTGTCCACGGCGAGTATGGCGAGCTGCTCGATAGCGTGGCTGCGGCTGGCGGCATGGGCTTCGGGCAGGCAGTAATCATCCACGGCGGCGAGAGCATCCGCCCGCTGTGGCGCGAGAAGTATGACACGGACGGCTCGGCGGTCAACCAGTACCGCGCGCTGTGTGAGAAAGACGGGCGCCTGTGCATTGTCGATAGCCGCGACCAGGTGGAGTACAGCACGTTTGTGGCCCTGCTGGAGCGATTGGCCCCCACCCATGCCCTCTACCTCGACATGGGAGCCGGCTGGAACCACTCCTGGTGGCGCGACGGCCAGGGTAAGGTCCACGAGATACACCCCGCCGCCGACAAGTCGCGCTACTGCACCAACTGGATCACCTTCTACAAGTAAATCCTCTCCATTAAGGTTAAAAGACAAGCCCTATGTTTGACTTTGACAGTGCAAACATAGGGCTTGCCCTTCTTGTCTTCCTTTTAGGTCGTGGGTAGGGTGGTGCGGATGTGGAGGTCGGCCTGCGGGAAGGGAATCTCGATGCCGTTCTCGCCCAGCACGGTGTAGATGTTCTCCTTGATGCGGGCAATGTCGGCCACCTGCGAGGCCACGCGCACCCACACGACCACCAGCAGGTCCACACTGCTCTCGCCGAAGTTCTGGAACAGCACCTGCACTCCCTTCTTGGGGTCGTAGCAGTCGAGCTGGCTGATGCGGTCGATGATCATCTGGCGCACCTGGTCGATCTTGCTGCCATAGGCCACGCCGACGGTGATCTTGGCCTGCTCATAGCCGTGGTTGCGGGTCATGTTCTTGAAATTCTTGGTAAACAGCTGGCTGTTGAGGAATGCGATGACCGATCCATCAAGGGTTTCGACCAGAGTGCTCTGGTAGTTGATGTTCTTGACCTTGCCACGCACGCCGTCACACTCGATGACGTCCCCTATCTTGACGCGACCGTTCATGAGCGAGAGGCCGTAGAACAGGTTCTCGAGGGTATCCTTCATGGCAAAGCCGACGCCCGTAGAGAGGCCCGTGAGGATGAAGGTGATGCCCGTGCGGTTGACGTGCAGGGTGACGAGCACGATGTAGATGTAGATGCCCCAGCCGATGTACTTAATGATGTTCATCGAGAGGGTGACCGCCTTGGAGGCGGCCTTGACCTTAGCCTTGGCATCGGGATCGTCCTCGATGACGGTCTGGATATCGATCTGCTCGTCGGCCGCTACGTCATTCTCCTGCTCATACATTGAAATGGCCCGTGACTCGGCCCGGTTCTGCTTCCACAGCTGGTAGCCCTGGATGAAGAGGTAGATGACATAGTTGAACACAAAGGCAAATGCCACACAGGCCAGTATCCTGTCGAGCGAGAGGACGATGAGGCCCGGCTGGTCGACAAAGCGGTAACGGAAGATGCGCTCGCACCACTGCGTGAGGTCAAACACGCGTGCTGCCCAGTAGATCGACAGCGCCACGCTGAGGGTGGCAGCGATGGGCACAACCATCTTGTAAACGGCGTCATAGAGCCACGTCCTCCTCACGTCGGCATCCTCGGAGATGTGCTTGCGCTCATAGCTGTGCATCAGGTCATAGATGACGGTGATGGTCTGGATGAGCGTCAGCTGCATGATCCACCAGATGAGCACCTGCACACTCATCAACGTGTAGCCCATCCAAGCCATGATTGTCGAGACGGTCATGACGATGAGCGAGATCCACGAGTAGAAGACGTCGCTGCGTGGCACCGCAGAACTGTGGCGGCGGTTGATGACGAGCTGCCAGATGGTGAACACGAGCAGCAGGGGAGGGAACACCAGGTTGACCATGGTGCTGGGCAGGAAGACGATGCGGAAGAAGAACACCACAAATCCCACCATCAGCACCGGCACATAGAGCTTGATGCCGTTGCCCACGGTGGCCCCTTCCATGCGGATGATGATGGACAGCATGATGGCAGCGATGAGCCAGGCATACTCGCTCAAGAGCCTGGTGGCCATGACCATGAAGTTCTGGTCGGTGACATTACTGATGATGAACGTGGCGATGCCAAACACCGCCGCGGCTCCACAGATGATGATGCAGCCGCGCTTGGGCAGGAATTTCCTGTAAGTGCTACTTGAGAGGAAACGCCTGGGTATCAACTTGATGATGAGCCAGCTGAGCACAAGTGCCCCCACGATATAGACCGCCAGAAAGATGAATAGGAAACCGATGAGCGGTCCTCGCCACTCGCTGCGGGTCTTGCGGGAACGGGAGTACTTCTCGCTGATGTCCTCGGTGCTGTTTTTCCAGTTATAACTGAATCGGTTCAGGATCTGGAAGTAATTCTGTCCACCGTTGACAAACACGCTCTGGCGAATGCGTTCATACATGTCCAGGGCATAGTCATTGAGCTTCTTGGCCTTGCTGGCCACCCACTGCCGCTTCTCGTGGTTGTCCTTCATGGTCTCGCGGGCGGTGCGGATGTCGTTCTCGATGACGCGGGCCAGGTAGATGCAACTGTCGCGCGAGACACGCATCTCGGGGGTCTTGAGCTGATAGTCGGGGATGTTGTTCAACGCCTGCACCAGGTGCTCATACTGGGCAATCTGCTCGTCCTGCTGCTGTTCAAACTGCTTGAACGAGCGCGTGCGCGACACGCGCTGGTAGAGGCTTGTGGCCTGGCCGCAGGCATAGGCAAGATCAAAGATGTTCTGCTCCTTCTGGCTATAGAGCATGAGCTCGATGTTGTTGCACAGCTCCAGGTCACGCCCGATGCTGCGCTTGAACTGCTTGTTGCGCTGCTCGAAACGCTCGGCACGGGCCTTCTGCTCCTTGTGGGTTTCACTCAGTTCCTCACACAGCACGCCCAGCGTCTGTGCCATGGTGCTCTCCTTGAGCACGGCACTGGCCTGCAGGGCTACGGCCAGCGCCATCAGCGCCATCAATATATACTTCTTCATCATTGCGTATTCATTAAAAAATGTGCCCGCAAAGATAACACATTCCTTCAAATCCAGCAACAAACACTAAGGGTGGGCTTCCCCTAGCGGGAGCGCCCACCCTAATAGTGCAATGTGGTGTTATGTTCTAGTTAAAGAACTTGTCGTGCGATTACGGCATGGTCAGGGTATCAACGAAGGTACCGAAACCACCCACGCCAGGTACATAGTGATACAGGATGAAGGTAACCTTCTTGGTAGCAGGATCATAGGTACCTGCATAACCGTCGGCAGTATCGTTGGCATCACCTACCAGCCATACATCACCGTAACTCGAGTGATACCACGAGGGTTGTCCAGGAACAGTAACAGTGTTGTCACTATTGATGGTAAACTGGATGTTGTAACCATCCTGGAACAGACCAATCATACGGTAAATATTGGTACCTTCAGCATGCATGATGGGCACATAGAATTCCTCTTCCCACCATTCAGGCGAGCTATAGAAACCATTACCCATATTAATCCAGTTATAGTCACACATCACGTTAACAGTGGTGGTGGTTACCTGGGCACCAAACTCTGTGTTGGCAGTAGCCTGATCAGCATCTGAAAGGGTCAACTTGCAAGAGTAGTTAGTACCCTTCTGCATATTGGTCATCTCAACCATAGCATAGGCCATACCTTCACCATCAGCAAAGGTTACCTGGTTGCTCCTAAGGGTAACACCCTCAGAGGCATCGCTGATAGTAACATTAGCAGTGTATGTACCATTGGTCATAGCGCGGCTAATAGCCACAGGAACAGTAAGGCTCTCGGCCTCGGTCGTAGTGCTCTGCTCAGCAGAGATGAACGAGACATTGGCTACCGTGGGTTCATAGATAGCACCGATATTGTCCTGATCGCAGCTGGTCAGACTAGCGGCGATAAGTGCCAATCCTAAAATATATTTACCTAATTTCATAATATTCAATTAGTTTAATGTGATTAAACATTTTTACTCACCGGGATAGTTGCCAATCGGGTTCTGATCTCTGTCAAAGTCCAAGTTCGCATTGCCATCAAACTCGGCCTGAGGAATTGTCAGTACCCATGCATAGCTACTAGGATCCTGAATAGCCAAATTGGTGTTGGCAGCACCCTTGAGCAGCAGACCACTAGGCCAACCATAAGCTTCGTTACGCTCGAAACCCTGGTGGCAGCGACGGATGGTATAGATACGGCCATCCTCACCCCACAACTCGATGCGGCGTTGCAGCAAGATTTCCTCGCGCAGTGAACCAGTCAAATCGGTAGTGAGAGCACCAAGGGCGGTACCACTCTTATTGCAGCTGTAGTTAGGATCGCGCTTGCTCATCAGGTCTGTCAAGTACTTCTTGGCGTTAGCCTCGTCGCCCATCATACATGCAGCCTCGGCAGCATTGAGGTACATCTCCTCAACACGCATCCAAATATAGTCACCTTCCCAAGTCTGAACATTAGAGAACTCAAACTTCTTCTGCAGGTAGGCCTCGTCGGGATTCCACCATGCACGACGTGAGTCGTTAACACCCATCTTTTCATACAGCCAGCTCGAAATCTGCTTGGGAGCGCGCTGACCATAGGGTGCTGTACCACTCATGTGGGTCATCAACGAAGCATACATACCAGCCTGATCGCTGACGATCTGGGCACCCCACATCACGTTACCTTGACCAACCGAGTTGATAAAGTTAGCTTTGTTGGGAGCAAATGAAGCAGCATCAATAGTCTGGATGGACTTGCCACTGGCTGCAATAGCAGCAACAGCAGCATCATAAGCATCCTGCCACTTCTCCTCAACGAGAGCGATGCGCGACTTCAAGCCCAGAGCTACAGCATAGCTGATGTGGCTGGGATGACGCTGAGCAGGAGACTTAGCCAAGTACTCAACAGCCTTGTTGATATCGTTGTCGATCTGAGCATAAACCTGAGCAACGGTCGAACGGGGCTGACCGGTAGTGGTGGTCATCGTGGGCTCATTATAGATGGGCACACAAGGATCGTTAGGATAAGTGTAGTTACGGGCAAAAATCTGTGACAGCATGAAGTAGCTGTAAGCACGGATAGCATAAGCTTGACCCATCACGTAACCAACATCCTCGCTGGAGCCAGCCATGGTCTCCTCGGCGGCGAGAATATAGTTAGCGTTAGCAATCCAGGTGTAATAGGCCATCCACAGGTCATAGCTGCGCCATGCACCGCTGGTGTAGCGGGTCTTTACATTATAGGCAGCGTCAAACCAGAACCAACCTGAACCCTGGGCGCCCATGATGCAGTCGTCACCCATGACCTCGGCCATCAGGTTATAAGCACTGATACCGAAGCACTGGTGGGTGTTATCGGTAGTGGACCAACCGGCAGTGTACATCGAGCGATAGATACCGTTCAGGGGCACGAGGGCCTTGGTAGCGTCACTCATGAAGGTCGATCCCGACATGGAGTCGGTGGGCTCGGTCACCAGACTGTCGTTAGAGCATGAAGACAGGCAGAGCACACCAAACATACCAATGAACAAATATTTAAATATCTTTTTCATTTTATATCCTTTTTAAATAATGATGAATATAATTCTTAATACCTTGTCTCGGGATTACTTCACGATGATTTCGCAAATCGAAACACGGTTCCAGCTCAATTCGTCAAACATGTTGCCGATACCCTGGCCAGCGGCATTGATGCGGTTGGCAGCGATACCGTACTTCTTGACGAGCATGTCCTTGACGCTTGCGGCACGGCCGTTAGCGAGCTTGATGTTCACATCCTCCTTGCCCTCGGGCGAAGCATAACCCTTGATGACACAGGTGGCCTCGGGGTGGCTCTTCAGATAGGTAGCCACGCGCTCAACGTTGGCACGCTGGTCGGTGGTAACGGCGGTAGCCGACTTGGGGAAGTGAACCAGAATGTTCATGTACTGCTTGCTGTTGTCGATGACCTTGGCAGCCTGATTCTTGGCATCGTTGAGGTCATTCTTGCAGTTAGTCAGCGCGCGGTTAGCGGCGTCGAGCTGACCCTGGAGCTGAGCCAGACGGCTGTTGGCATCGGCAGCGGCACCCTGAGCGTCAGCGAGCTGAGCGCGCAGGTCGTTGATCTGACCGTTCAGTGCATTGACGTTAACGGCGGGAGCAGCAGCGGCATAAGTCTTACCAAAGTTCAACTCAATACCTACGGTGTAGGTCTTGGTGGGAACATAAGCATAATCGGTACCACCTGAGAAGTTGTACTGTACATTCATACCATCGAGGTGTGACCAGAGAGCCAAATCATCAACTGAACCAAAGATACGGGCACCGGTCATACCGAGCTTGCTGATCCAAGAGTTGGGCAGTGCATATGACAAGGTGATGTTCTTGATAGCAAAGTAGCTGGCATCAATCAGATAGCGGTCGGTGGTCAGCATCGAAGCAGCAATCATCGAGCGGGGAACATCGGTTACGTCACCGGGCTTCTGCCAACGACGCAACATGTTCTTGTTCCAGGTTGAGCTCAGGTACCACAGGTCCATGCCACTAGCATAGAGGCTGTCGTAAATCTTACCACCCAGTGAATAGGTAGTCAATACGCTCAGGGTTAAGCCCTTCCAGCTTAAGTCAGTACCCAGTGAACCATAGAGATCCGGCTCACGGCTACCGAGGTAGTACTTGCAGTTGGCAGCACCAGAATAGCTGTCGGTAATATACTCGCTACCAGGAACCATGTCGCCATTCTCATCCTTCTCAAATGCCCAGTACAGAGGCAAACCACTTGAAGGATCTACACCTGCGCTCTTGCACATGTAATAGGTGTACAAGGGAAGACCTTCCTTGATGATGCGGACACCGCTGATCAACTCAGGAGCCTCCTGGGTCAGCTTGATGACTTTATTCTTGTTCTTGGTGGCCATTGCGGTGATGTTCCACTCAAAGTCGGCAGTGCGGATGGGGGTCACGCGGAGCGAAGCCTCAATACCACGGTTGCGCATGTCACCGATGTTATCCATGAAGCCGGTGAAACCGGTCGAGAGTGCCATCGGGCGGTTAAGCAACATGTCCTTGGTCAACTTGTTGTAGAACTCAATACCAAACTGCAAGTGGTGGTCGAACAGGATAGCGTCCAAACCAACGTTGAAGTTCTGGTTCTTCTCCCAAGATACGTTCTGGTTCTCGAGCGAAGCGATGAGCGCACCGATGTTGGTGGCGTTGCTGTAGCTCAGGTCATAGAGCGACTGCCAAGCATAGTAAGTGTCGAGCATATCGTTACCCATCTCACCATAGCTGACATGAGCTGACAGGTTGTTGACCCAACCTACGTTCTGCATGAACTTCTCACCCGAGATGCGCCAGTTGAGACCAGCTGACCAGAAGAAACCCTTGTTGTGGTCGGGGTGGAAGCGTGAAGACTTATCTTGACGCATTGATGCATCCAAGAAGTAGCGGCCAGCATAGTTGTAGTTCAAGCGACCCAACCAGCCCTCAATGCGATAATTGTGGCTATATGAGTCAGCCTCATACAAGGTGGTACCGGGACGCAACTCATAGATACCCTCTACGAGGTTGGTCTTACCAGCCAACAGATAGTTGTACTTGTAAGCATACCACTCGTGACCAGCCAACAGGCCGATGGTGTGATCACCAAAGGTGCGGTTCCAAGTCAGCAACTGGTTGAAGGTGTAGCTCTGGGTACGGCTGTTGGTCTTCTCCATCAAACCGCCGGCATTAGCCTGGTTACCATGCTGAGCATTCATGTAGCGCATATAGTTACTGTTGCGGTAGTCGGTGCTGAAGTTAACAGCCAACTTGATACCTTGACGCCAGCCATACTTGGCCAGGTCACTACCCAAAACGATACCGGTACGCAAACCAGCGATATCACGCTTGGTATCGGCCTTGTCAAGCATCAACATACCCAGTGACGAGAAGTCACTCAATGAACCGGGACGTGAACCATAGGCAGTTGACTCACCCCAGTCATACTGGATGTTACCGTCGCTGTCATATACATTATTACCATTGATATCCTTCAGATAAACAGGGAACAGCGGGTTGATGAACTGTGCAGTGTACCACACGTTACTGGTGCTGGAACCATCATAGTCATTGAAGTTAGAAATCGTGTGAGCCAACGAAGCGTTGATGTTGGCAGCCAACCAGTCAGTAATCTGGCTGTTGATGTTGGCACGACCGGTATAGCGCTCAAAGCCCGTAGTCTTCAAGATACCATCCTGATTCAGGTAGCTCAATGACATCAGGTACTGGGCATGGTCGCTACCACCAGTGATTTGCAACTGATGCTCATGACGGAAAGCGTTGTCACGCAATACACTGTCATACCAGTTCTCGTCCCAAGCACTCTGGAGGTCGTTACGAACATAACCGGTAGCAGGATCAATTACCTGGTCCCAGCTGTAGTTCTTGAACGGGTTGTACTGCTCACCACCAAGGGTGCCGCTCAAAGAATTGCGGGCAGCAGTCTCAGCGTCTGACCAGCTCATGCCGTTATCGATATTCGCGTTACGCAGAGCCTCATACACGAGCTGTACATACTCAGTTTGATTCACGTTCTGATAACGCCTATTTGCAGGTGAAGTCCAACCGAAGGTAGAACGCCACATCACGTTGCTGCGGCCTTCAACACCCTTCTTGGTGGTGATCATGATGACACCATTAGCACCACGGGCACCATACAGAGCAGCAGCACTTGCGTCCTTCAAGACAGTCATCGACTCGATATCCGATGGGCTGATGGAGTTCAAGTCACCATCAAAGGGAGCACCATCAACAACATACAACGGGGTGCTGTAAGCGTTGATAGAGCCATAACCACGGATGTGGATATTGGGCGATGAACCGGGCTGACCAGAACTGGTAGTTACCTGGATACCAGCTACGTTACCCTCGAGGGCCTTGGTAGCATCAGTCACAGGACGCAACTCCAGTTTCTTGTTGCTCACAGCCTCGGCCGAACCGGTGTAAGAGGTCTTCTTGGCAGTACCATAGGCAACTACCATCACCTCGTCCAGTGCGGTGCCGTTGTCACTCAACGTGATGGCCATGTTGGGCTGGATGGGAAGTTCCTGGGTCTTGTAACCCACATACGAAACCTTGAGGGTCTTCACATTGTAAGGAAGATTGAGCGAGAACTCACCGTTCACGTCGGTGGCCGCGCCGTTTCCTCCGCCAATGGGTTGAATTGTTGCGCCAATGAGCGGTTCGCCCGCGGCGTCAACAACCTGTCCCCTCACTACTTGTTGGGCATTCATGCCCAAAGAGATAGCACAGATGGCTATCAGCAGCATAAATAGCTTCTTCATAAAATAGTGATGTTTATTAATTAATAATATATAAAAGTTCATATTATCAGTTACATGTATGTGTAAGGTATCGATCGTGCTTTTCACCTAGCCGCTATCGATAATTACAAGTACGCAAAACTAGCAAAAAAAAGTGAAATATTAAAAATAAATAGTTTGATTTAACAAAATGCCCTATTTTTCTATCTTTTCAAGCCATTTCAAAATAAAATACAAGAAAATATGTAATTTTACTTGAATATTTAATTTAAAAATCTGATACTCATTATCATTACCCCGTTTTTTTCGTGTTTTTGCAGTAAAAGATTCAACTGGAAAAATATTGTTAAAAAATACTCATTTTAACATTTTAATTTTAACTAAATATAGTGCCATTTTGCTAGATTTTTTCACTATTCTAGAGAAAAAATCAATGCTGATGGTGCTTGTTAATAACTTTTTTTGGGTTAATGGTGTGTCATTTCAGGGTCATTGACTGATAGACATGCCACATCACTATGGCGGCACAGCACGATATGTTCAAGGAATGCTTTGTGCCCTGTTGGGGTACCTCGATGCACTGGTCGCTGGCATCTACTACCTGTTGAGAAACCCCCTTGACCTCGTTGCCAAAAACGATGGCCACGCCGCGCCCGCGGTCAACGCTGAATTTCTCCAGACTGACGCTGTCGTGAACCTGCTCGATCGAGCAGATGACGTAGCCGTCGGCCTTGAGGCGGTCGATGGCCTCGAGTGTAGTGGGGTAGTATTGCCACGAGACCGAGTCCTCGGCACCGAGGGCTGTCTTGTGGATCTCGGGCTTGGGTGGCTGGGGCGTGATGCCACACAGGACGATGCGCTCGATGAGGAAGGCATCGGCCGTGCGGAATACCGACCCCACATTCATCTCGCTGCGCACGTTGTCGAGCACCACCGCAACAGGCAGTTTCTCGACTTTTTTATACTCCTCCACACCCATGCGGTGCAGTTCCAGCATCGACTTCTTTTGGCTCATCACTCAATACTTAATTAAATTAAAACTGCACAAAAGTACAACTATTTTTTTGGAGACTATACAGCAGCGGGTCCTGAAAGTTTAATTCAAGCTGATTTTGCCAATTGTAACTGATCGACTGATGCGGGCTCCACTCCCCAAGAAGCCAACATATTAATATTGTACTGTGATATAGCAGTGGGCCCATGAGTGTTTATAGCTGATAATCGTGTGTCAACAACCCTGTCAATAACTGTTGATAATTCATCAACAAAAAACAATAAAAAACACTTGACAAAACAAAATCGTTCGAGCATAATCCAATTCTTGTCGTATCCAAAAAAGTTAGCCCAAAATTTTTATTTCTCTTTAAACACGGTTTTCATCACAATTTGGTGATGTATTAATTGATATTTTATTAACTTTGCAGGTTGTTAACACCCTGTCAATAATGTGTCAAAAGCGCTGCAACACAGCCACTAGGCTTGTCAATAAACTATCAATAACTCATAAAACGGGTTGATAAGCCAATTGTGACTAACGTGGCCAAATAAGTTTTCAACACAATTAACAGGCATTATTGTTGTAGTTAAAATTATATTTTTAAAAAATTAAAAAACTAAATAATATATAAAATGAATGTTGAAAAAGGCTATGTCGATGAGCCCATCGAGGCCGGCATCGACCTGAGAGAAGAAATCCTGCGCTTGAAGCGCGAGCGCAATGCCGTGATTATGGCCCACTACTACCAGCGCGAGGAGATACAGCAACTGGCCGACCACATCGGTGACAGCTTGGCCCTGGCACAGCTGGCTGCCCGGACCGACGCGCCGGTCATCGTGCTGTGTGGCGTGCACTTCATGGGCGAGACGGCCAAGATCCTGTGTCCCGACAAGACGGTCATCGTGCCCGACCTGAGCGCCGGCTGCTCGCTGGCCGACAGCTGTCCTGCCGACGAGTTTGAGCGCTTTGTGGGCGAGCACCCGGACCACACGGTCATCAGCTATGTCAACACCAGTGCTGCCGTCAAGGCGGTTACCGACGTGGTGGTGACCTCGTCCAATGCCAAGGAGATTGTGGGCAGCCTGCCCCAGGACGAGAAGATCATTTTTGGCCCCGACCGCAACCTGGGCAACTACATCAACAGCATCACCGGGCGCAATATGCTCCTGTGGGATGGAGCCTGCCACGTTCATGAGAAATTCAGCGTCGAGAAGCTGCTGGCCCTCAAGCAAGAGCATCCCGATGCACGCGTGCTGGTTCACCCCGAGTGCCCCAAGCCCGTGCGCATTCTGGCCGACAAGGTGGGCTCTACCCAGGCCCTGCTCAACTATGCCGTGGATAACGACAGCCAGGAGTTCATCGTGTGCACCGAGAGCGGCATCCTGTTTGAGATGCAGCGCCGCTGTCCCGAGAAGACCTTCATTCCAGCTCCGCCCGAGGACGGCACCTGTGCCTGCAACGAGTGTGAGTACATGAAGCTCATCACGCTCGAGAAGCTGTACAACTCGCTCAAGTACATGGCGCCCACCATCGAGGTGGCTCCCGAAATTGCCGAACGTGCCGTGCGCCCCATCCAGCGCATGCTCGACATCTCGCGCGAGTTGGGCATCATCAAGTAATTGACAAGATAAACCAAATAACAGATCAACGTATATATGAAAAAAATCAGTCTGTTATCATTATTAATTATATTAAATGTATTGAACATCATGGCACAGAACGTATATGATTTCACCGTGCAGGATCGTCGTGGCAACGACGTGTCTTTAACCGAGTATAAGGGCAAAGTGCTGCTCATCGTCAACACGGCCACCCGCTGTGGTTTCACCCCGCAGTATGAGGAGCTGGAGGCGCTCTACAAGGTTTACAGGGAGCAGGGTCTGGAGATTCTGGACTTCCCGTGCAACCAGTTTGGCGAACAGGCTCCTGGCACCGAGGAGGAAATCCATCAGTTCTGCACCCTGAACTATGGCACGGAGTTCCCGCAGTTCAAGAAGATTGAGGTCAACGGTGCGAACGAGTCGCCGCTGTTTACCTTCCTGAAGGCTCAGCAGGGATTCAAAGGCTTTGACAAGAATCACAAGATAGGTGCGCTGCTCGACCAGATGCTCTCCCAAGCCGATCCCGACTATGCCAGCAAGCCCGACATCAAGTGGAACTTCACCAAATTTCTTGTTGATCGCCAGGGCAACGTGGTAGATCGCTACGAACCCACCACCGATTGCAAGGTTATTGAGGAAGCCATCAAAAAATTACTCTAAACACTAATTATTAAACTATAAACTTCTTAATGGACTATAATTATAAGGAAATAGAGAAAAAGTGGCAACAGTACTGGCGTGAGCATCACACCTACAAGTGTGAGATCGACAACGGCAGGCCCAAGTTCTATGTGCTTGACATGTTCCCCTATCCATCAGGAGCTGGATTGCACGTGGGTCATCCGCTGGGCTACATCGCCAGCGACATCTATGCCCGGTACAAGCGCTTGAAAGGCTTCAACGTGCTGCATCCCATGGGTTATGACGCCTATGGACTGCCTGCCGAGCAGTATGCCATTCAGACAGGCCAACATCCAGAAATAACGACCAATGAGAACATCGCACGTTATCGTGAACAGTTGGACAAGATAGGCTTCTGCTATGACTGGGACCGCGAGGTGCGCACCTGTGACCCAAAATATTACAAGTGGACGCAGTGGGCCTTCCTGAAGATGTTCAAGAGCTATTACAACACCGAGCTCGACAAGGCACGTCCCATCGAGGAACTGGTGGCACATTTCGAGAAACACGGAACTGAATGCTGCAATGCCCACACGGGTAGTACTGACGAGTTCACTGCCGACCAGTGGAACTCCATGAGTCAAGTCGAGAAAAACGACGTGCTGATGAACTACCGCATCGCCTATCTGGGCAACACGATGGTCAACTGGTGTCCCAAGTTGGGCACTGTGCTTGCCAACGATGAGGTGAGCGAGGGTGTGTCGGTGCGCGGCGGCTATCCCGTTGAGCAGAAAATGATGAGCCAGTGGTGCCTGCGCGTGTCGGCCTATGCCGGTCGCCTGCTGCGCGATCTGGACACCATCGAGTGGACCGAGTCCATCAAGGAGACCCAGCGCAACTGGATCGGCTACAGTGAGGGTGCCGAGATGACCTTCCCCATCGCCGACAGCGACAAGAGTCTGTTGATTTTCACGACCAGGGCCGATACCATCTTTGGTGTCACCTTCATGGTACTGGCGCCCGAGAGCATCTATGTGGACGACGTGGTGACCGAGGGTCAGCGCGCCGCTGTCGATGCCTATCTCGACGAGGTGAAGCACAAGACCGAGCGCGAGCGCATGATCGAGAAAAAGGTGAGCGGCGTGTTCACTGGCAGCTATGCCGTCAATCCCATCACTGGCAAGAATATACCTATATATATAAGTGACTATGTGCTGGCTGGTTATGGCACTGGCGCCATCATGGCTGTTCCTGCCCATGACAGCCGCGACTATGCGTTTGCACGCCACTTTGACCTGCCCATCATCCCGCTCATCGAGGGAGCCGACGTGAGCGAGGAGAGCTTTGATGCCAAGGAAGGTATCATGGCCAACTCGTCCAATGAACGCCTGCAGCTCAACGGCCTGCAGGTCAAGGAAGCTATTGCCAAGACCAAGCAGTTTATTGAGCAGACGGGCATCGGCCACGTCAAGGTGAACTACCGCTTGAGGGACGCCATCTTCAGCCGCCAGCGCTACTGGGGCGAGCCGTTCCCCATCTATTATGACGACAATAACCAGCCTCAGGCACTGGACGAGAGCTTGTTGCCGCTGCAGTTGCCCGAGGTGGACAAGTTTCTGCCCACCGAGACCGGTGAGCCCCCTCTGGGCCGCGCCAAAGGCTGGGTCACCACCGACGGTCATCCGCTGGAGTTGAACACCATGCCGGGCTTTGCCGGTTCTTCGGCCTACTACCTGCGCTACATGGATCCGCACAACGACGAGGCGCTTGTCTCGCGCGAAGCCGATGAATACTGGCGTCAGGTTGACCTGTACGTGGGTGGCACCGAGCATGCCACGGGTCACTTGATCTACAGCCGTTTCTGGAACAAGTTCCTGTATGACTATGGTTATGTTTGTGAAGCCGAGCCCTTCCGCAAGCTGGTCAATCAGGGCATGATTCAGGGCCGCAGCAACTTTGTTTATCGCATCAAGGACACCAACAAGTTTGTTTCCTTGAACCTCAAGGACCAGTATGACGTTACACCCATTCATGTGGATGTGAACATTGTGCATGCCGATGCTCTGGATATTGAGAAATTCCGCCAGTGGCGCCCTGAATTCAAGGATGCCGAGTTCATTCTCGAGAACGGTAAGTACATCTGTGGCTGGGCGATAGAGAAGATGTCCAAGTCGATGTTCAACGTGGTCAATCCCGACGACATCGTGGATCGTTATGGTGCCGACACATTGCGCCTGTATGAGATGTTCCTGGGTCCCGTCGAGGCCAGCAAGCCCTGGGACACCAACGGCATCGACGGCGTGAACCGTTTTCTCAAGCGCCTGTGGGCCCTGTTCTACAAGGGTGACACCATGCAGCTCACCGACGAGAAGCCTAGTGCCGAGGCCCTTAAATCGCTTCACAAGCTCATCAAGAAGGTGAGCGGTGATATCGAGACCTTCAGCTACAACACGTCGGTGGCCGCCTTCATGATCTGCGTCAACGAGTTGACCAGCATGAAGTGCCGCTCACGCGAGATTTATGAGCCGCTGGTTGTGCTGCTGGCACCGTTTGCCCCGCACATTGCCGAGGAACTGTGGCACGTGCTTGGTCACGACAGCACCGTGTGTGACGCGCAGTGGCCCACGTGGAACGAGGACTACCTGAAGGAGTCGACGGTGAAGTATACCGTGCTGTTCAACGGCAAGCCCCGTTACAACATCGAGGTAGCCGCCGGAACGGCCCAGGACGAGGTGCAGCGCATCGCCTTGAGCGACGCCGGTGCCGAGCGCTGGCTTGACGGCAAGCAGCCCAAGAAGGTGATTGTCGTTCCCAACAAGATTGTCAACGTCGTCGTGTAATGTAAATTATAAGACAAATTAAACAACTCGAACAATTTTTCTTTGAACGATTGTTGTTTGAGTTGTTTTTATTTGATAGAGTAATGAAGAAGATTGTTTTTGCTACCAATAACGCTCACAAGCTGCAAGAGCTGCGCCAGATGCTGGGAGACCGTTATGAGATAATGGGTCTTGCCGACATCGGCTGCCACGAGGATATCCCCGAGACGGCCTCCAACATCGAGGGCAATGCCCGGATCAAGGCCGAGTATGTCAAGCAGCACTACGGATATGACTGTTTCAGCGACGACACGGGTCTGGAAATAGATGCCCTAAATGGCGAGCCGGGCGTTCACTCGGCGCGCTATGCGGGTCCAGGCCACGACAGCGAGGCCAATATCGACAAAGTGCTTAACAAACTAGATGGCGTCGATTGCCGCACGGCCCGATTCCGCACGGCCATTGTCCTGCTCCAGGGCGATGAGATGCATCTGTTTGAGGGCCAGGTCGAGGGAGTTATCCTCACCGAGCGGCATGGCACGGGCGGATTTGGCTATGACAGCATCTTCCAGCCCGTTGAGGGTGATGGAAGTACATTTGCCCAAATGTCGCCCCAGGACAAGAACCGCATCAGTCATCGCGGACGCGCTGTTGAAAAATTGGTTAAATTTCTTACCAGCAAGTAGTTGAATTTTCCATACAAAGAATCCGGAAAACTGAAAAGGCTTTTCGGATTCTTTTTATGGGTTCACTAGTGATAGACATTACGAGTCAATGATTACAGGGCTAAAGATAACTGTTAAAAAAAAACAAAGGGGCAAAAAAAAGGTCTGAGATTTTGCCAGTTCGACAACTTGCCGTAACTTTGCATAAAAATTGAATATAAATAATCTTTTAGACCCTTCAATTTTTACTGTAAAAAGTCAATAAAGTTTAACATAAATAATTAATTATCAATGGAATTACCATTTGCTGAATCTTGGAAAATCAAGATGATTGAGCCCCTGCGCAAGAGCACTCGCGCCGAGCGTGAACAATGGCTCAAAGAAGCCCACAACAACGTTTTCATGCT
>CAMJJG010000001.1 GCA_946406035.1 uncultured Prevotellaceae bacterium | reverse complement strand
ACTGAAGACCAATTAAGGCTCTTTTTAGGAGTATATTTGACCCTTAAGCCAAATTTTCCACGACCAGCCCAGGGCAAAATCAGATTGTGGTGATCACGGGGTTTAACCAATCATTGTAATAGTTGGTTTGACCGGCGCTAGATAGAGTTAAAAACATTTGGAGCCAAGCGCCATATCGGTACCCTAATTATTATATCATTGACAAAATTTAAAAAGGAACCTTTAGCCTTGGCTAAAAATTCCTTTTTAGGTTTCAAATAGGTAAAATTTCTAAGGTAAAAAAGATTGTTTCAGGTTTATGCTGCAAAATTATAATCATTTTTTCAACTATAAACATTCAAATCATATGTTTTAAAACATATTTTTAAGAATCCGCTTTCAATAATCGAACTATCATACTGATTATCAGGCACTCAAACGATTACAAAAAAAATCTCATTGATTGAAAAACTTGAGCTCGAACCGGCCACTGGCGTCCAGGACGACATAGGAGCACAACGAGATCCACTCGCCCAGGAAGATGACAGGCGGCAGCCCGCCCTCGTCATGGATGCGGGCGATGTGGATGTGACCATAGACATAGGCATCGACGTCAGGGTGCTCACGGCCAAACTTCCTAGAGAAATCAACCAGGCGCCCGGCGGCGCGCTCCGAGATAGCCTGTTGCTGCTGCGGGTCACGGCGAGTGCGGTTCTCGTTGGACCAGCCTGTTGCTATGGGATAGGTCCAGCGGGGATGGATGCCGGCATAGAGCCACTGGCACACCTTATTATAAAAACACCAGCGTGTGAAGCGGTACATGGCCGGTTGCACGCCCACGTCGTCACCGTGGGCGATGAGGATGCGCCGTCCCTGGGTCTCGACTACGGTGTGCCCGTTGAGCACGGTCATACCCAGCTGGTCGCGCAGGTAGTCGAACAACCACACGTCGTGGTTGCCTGTCACCCACGTGAGGCGCACGCCGGCATCCGACAACTCGGCCAGCTTGCCCAGAAAGCGGATGTAGCCGCGCGGCACGACATACTTGTACTCGTACCAGTAGTCCAGGATGTCGCCCAACAGGTAGAGCTCGGCGGCATCGTCCTTGATCGAGTCGAGAAACCGGCACACTCGGCGCTCACGGTCCTGACCGTCGGCCATGTACTTGGCCCCCAAGTGAAGGTCCGATATAAAATATGTGTTCTTGCCAGCCACCGTATAGCACGAGGATCACAACATGCCCAGCTCGAGTTTGGCTTCCTCGGTCATCATGCGCGGATCCCACTCGGGCTCAAACACCAGGTTGACAGTCGCCGATGTGACGCCATCCACACTCTCAACCTTCTGCCTGACGTCTTCAAAGATGAAGTCGGCGATGGGGCAGTTGGGAGCGGTGAGCGTCATGTCGATGTCTAAATGGCCATCGTCATGCAGGTCTATTTTGTAAATGAGTCCCAGACTATACACATCAACGGGCAACTCGGGATCATAGACCGTCTTGAGCATCTTGATGATGTCTTCTTCGATTCTAAGTTTCTGTTCTTGTTCCATATGCGGCCACAAAATTAGTGAAAAACTCTCAATGAATACACAAATATGGTGAAAATCAATTTTTTTTATAAAAAATGCTGAATATTAGCACTTAATTGGAAAAAAAAGCCTATTTTTGCAGTCGCAAAATCGTTAGGGCTCATTTTTGGGCGCTTTTTGTTTGTCACGTCTTACTCAAACGAAAAGGCCCAACATCCTGACGGTTAAGTAGATACAGTAAAGATAATTATTTAATCATTCACTAAAAATTTAAATTTTCATACAACAATGACTAAAGCAGAAATCGTAAGAGAGATTGCTAGTTCCACCGGTCTTGACAAGGCGTCGGTTCTGGAAACTGTTGAGAAGTTCATGGACACCGTAAAGGATTCTCTGGCCAATGGCGAGAATGTTTACCTGCGTGGCTTCGGCAGCTTTATCGTGAAGACCCGTTCTCAGAAGACCGCCCGCAATATCAGCAAGAATACCGTCATCATCATCCCCGAGCACAAGATTCCCGCCTTCAAGCCCGCCAAGGTGTTCATGGAGCAGGTGAAGTAATACCCGCTGATTACCTGTTGATGTGATAATTAACGACAAGATATACATTTATTATAACAAACACAATTACGACTATGCCAAACGGAAAGAAACGTAAAGGCCACAAGATGGCAACGCACAAGCGTAAAAAAAGACTGCGCAAGAATCGTCATAAAAACAAGAAATAACATTGCGGGTAGTCTAACAACCCTATGACGACTGTGAAATAGCGGGAACAAACGAATTGGCAAGCATGATGAGCAAGTTGGCAGAATTCCTAGAGGTCTTTTTTCAGCACTCATCACGTCAATTGGTTTGTTCCTGACTTGATTAGCAGGGGATCCCAGATCAGGCCAAGCGACCTGTGACTCTCGCACTACCCTGATGAATTGCCACGCGTCCAGCGGGACGCCCCACCCGGCCAGGGCAGTGCCATTTATATATGTGAGTGTGACCAAACATCATCATTATTGATATATAAATCGATTCTCATTTTATTGTAACACATCCACCTTCTGCGATGAGAAGTGAACTAGTAGTTGACGTCACGCCCAGGGACATGACAACAGCGCTGCTCGAAGACGGGCGCCTGGTGTCATTGCAACGGGAGACCCGAGATGCCTCCTATGCCGTGGGCAACCTCTACCTTGCCAAGGTGAAGAAGCTGATGCCAGGACTGAACGCCGCGTTTGTCAACGTGGGACACTCCAAGGACGCATTCCTTCATTACCTTGATCTAGGTTCACAATTCAACACTTTTTCTCAATACATCAAGTCTGTTCGCGAGAATCCCAACAAACGGCCAATCAGCATCAGCAAAATCAAGAACCAGCCCGAGACCAGCAAACACGGCACTGTGACCGACGTGCTCACCCAAGGGCAGGAATTGCTGGTACAAATCGCTAAAGAGCCGATTTCGACCAAGGGTCCACGACTCACCACCGAGATCACATTCACCGGGCGCTTCTTGGTGCTCACCCCCTTTAACGACCGCATCTCGGTATCACAGAAGATCAAGGACCACGCCGAGAAGACACGACTGCGCCGCCTCATCGAGAGCATGAAGCCCAAGAACTTTGGCATCATTGTGCGCACCTCGGCCGAGAACAAACGTGCTGCCGAGCTCAACGCCGAGCTCAAGACGCTACTCAAATCATGGGATGACGCGATTGCCAAGGTGCAGCAAGCCACTCCACCCTCGATCGTGTATGAGGAAGAAAGCCGCGCCGTTGGCGAGATTAGGGACATCTTTAATCCCGACTTCGACAGCATTCAAGTCAATAATGCCGATGTATATGAGCAAATCCACGATTATGTGAACCTGATAGCCCCCGATCGCAACGATATCGTGAAACTGTACAGCGACGATGTGCCCATTTTTGACAGATTCAACATCACCAAGCAGATCAAGTCGTCGTTCGGCAAGACGGTATCATTCAAGTCGGGCGCATACATAATAGTCGAAAGCACCGAGGCACTACACGTCATCGACGTGAACTCTGGCAACCGCTCCCGCACGAGCACCGACCAAGAGAGCAATGCGCTGAACGTGAACCTGCTCGCCGCCGACGAGATAGCCAGGCAACTGCGCCTGCGCGACATGGGCGGCATCATCGTGATCGATTTCATCGACATGGCCAAAGCCGAACACCGACAGGAACTGTACAAGCACATGCGCGAAGTCATGCAAAAAGACCGCGCCCGTCACAACATCCTGCCGTTGAGCAAATTCGGACTGATGCAGATCACACGCCAGCGAGTGAGACCCGCGCTCGATATTGCCACAGCCGAGACATGTCCGTCGTGTGACGGAAAAGGCGAAGTCCAGCCCTCGCTGCTATTTACCGATAGGTTGAAAGACAAGATTGATTACCTTGTCAACACGTTGAACGTGAACAACTTTATTATGTATGTCCATCCGTTTGTCGATGCCTATCTCAAGAAAGGTATCGTGAGTGAATACTGGAAATGGAGACGTGAATTCAAACGCAAGTTCCGCATCATTCCTGACCAGTCACTCAATTACTTGGAATATAAGGTCATCGACAAAGACCGTAACGAGATTGACCTTAAAGAGGAGAAAGACACCAGCAGTAGCGAGACAACCAAGAAGGAGCGACGCTCCAAGCACCGCACTGCCGAAACCGATGACGAGAGCCAGCAATCTTGAAGCATGGCATCAAGCATTCCGGGCCGTTACCCAACCATGATGAGGGGTAGCGGCCTTTGTTATACCCCCACACACAGCGCCAAATTCCACCACTTGCCCGACTAACGCCTTGGCGTGAGATTTCGGCTGACAAATAGTTGCCAAGCTATGGGCTTTGCGTTAAATTATGTGAAACTAATGGACAATCAATAAAAATCCGTTATATTTGCGACATCAAATTTCTTTAACATTAACATTATCATTAAACAACTGAATCAATGAAAAAACCATCTGCTAAAGCTACTAGCAAGGACATGAGCAAGCCCAATCCCCTGGGCGCAGAGACCAAACGTTACATTGCGATGGAAGAGCGCTACGGCGCCCACAACTATCATCCCCTGCCCGTCGTGTTGAAGAAGGGCAAGGGCATCTATGTGTGGGATGTCGAGGGCAAGAAGTACTTTGACTTCCTGTCGGCCTACTCGGCCGTTAACCAGGGTCATTGCCACCCCCGCATCGTCAAGGCGTTGAAGGACCAGGCCAACAAGCTGTGCCTCACGTCGCGCGCATTCTATAACGAGGCCTTCTGCGAGTATGAGAAGTTCATGCACTCCTACTTTGGCTATGACAAGGTTCTGCCCATGAACACCGGTGCCGAGGGCGTCGAGACCGCCCTGAAGCTGGCCCGCCGCTGGGGTGTGGCCAAGAAGGGTATCCCCAACGATAAGGTGAAGATCATCTGCTGCGAGGGTAACTTCCATGGCCGCACGGTGACCGTCATCACCATGAGCGACGATCCCAGCAGCTATGCCGACTACGGACCCCTCACCCCCGGTTTCATCCGCATCCCCTATAACGACCCCGAGGCACTCAAGAAAGCACTCGAGGAGCACGGCAACGAGGTGGCTGCATTCATCGCCGAGCCCATTCAGGGCGAGGCTGGTGTGTTTGTCCCCGACGACGGCTACTTGAAGAAGTGCTTTGACCTGTGCCACGAGCACAACGTGCTCTTCATCGCCGATGAGGTACAGACCGGTATCGCACGCACGGGCAAGATGCTGTGTTCACAGCACGACGGCATCCGCCCCGACATCGTGATCCTGGGCAAGGCCCTGGGTGGTGGCGTGCTTCCCGTGTCGGCTTGCTTGGCCGATGACGACATCATGCTCAATGTCAAGCCCGGTGAGCACGGCTCGACTTTTGGCGGCTTCCCGCTGGCCGCACGCGTGGCCGTTGAGGCGCTGAAGGTGGTTAAGGACGAGAAGCTCGTTCAGAACGCCGAGAAGATGGGAAAGATCTTCCGCGAAGAGATCCAGAAGATCAACTCACCGTTCATTGTGCAGGTGCGTGGCCGCGGTCTGTTGAACGCCATCGTCACCAAACCCGTCGAGGGAAAGACCGCTTGGGACATCTGCCTCAAGTTGCGCGACAATGGCCTGCTGGCAAAGCCGACCCATGACCACATCATCCGCTTCGCTCCCCCCTTGTGCATCACCAAGGAAGAGCTCATGGAGGCTATCGCCATCATCAAAAAGACCTTTGAGCAGATGTTCGGTTGATTCATTGTTCAAGTGTCGCAAGTCACGTGACTTGCGGCACTTGAACATTATATAACGTGCCCCACTACAATCAGGCGACACATAATCACATTTAAAAAAATCAATACTTACAACTAAAAACAAATAATGAATAACGCTATTATCAATTTTCCCCTTCCCGCCAATGAGCCGGTGAAGGCTTATATGCCCGGTTCACCCGAGCGCGTTGCCCTCGAGAAAGAGCTCGAGCGCCAGAGTAACCTCGTGGTTGACATTCCCATCATCATCGGTGGCAAGGAAATACGCACCGGCAACACGGGACAAGTAACCTGCCCGCACGACCACCAGCACGTGCTGGCCACCTATCACAAGGTGGGCAAGGAGCACATCGAGATGGCCATCGATGCCGCCATGAAGGCCTGGAAAGAGTGGAGCCGCACTCCCTGGACCACCCGCGCCGCCATCGTGATGAAGATGGCCGAGTTGCTGGCCACCAAGTACCGTCCCATCATGAACGCTGCCACAATGCTGGGCCAGAGCAAGAACTTCTATCAGGCCGAAATCGACTCGGCCTGCGAGACGATCGACTTCTTCCGCTACAATGTGCACTATGCCAGCAAGATCTACGGCATGCAGCCCAAGGATGGCGTGGGCCAGCTGAACCACACCGAGTATCGCCCGCTGGAGGGCTTTATCCTGGCAGTGACCCCGTTCAACTTCACCTCGATTGCCAGCAACCTGTGCATGACGCCCGTGCTGATGGGTAACGTGGCGCTGTGGAAGCCCTCGACCACTGCCCTGCTGAGCAACTACTACCTGATGCAGCTCTACAAGGAGGCCGGTCTGCCCGACGGCGTGATCAACTTCCTGCCCGGTAGCGGCGCCCTCATCGGCGAGGTAGCTACCCAGAGCAAGTACTTCAGCGGCATTCACTTCACCGGCAGCACCGCAACATTCAAGTCGCTGTGGAAGCAGGCCAGCATGAATGTGGACCAATATATCTCCTACCCCCGCCTCGTGGGCGAGACCGGTGGCAAGGACTTCATCTTTGTACACCCCAGTGCCGACAAGAAGGCAGTGGCCACGGCAGCATTCTGCGGCGCGTTTGAGTTCCAGGGACAGAAGTGCTCGGCCGCATCGCGCATGTACATTCCCAAGAGCATGTGGGCCGACGTGCTGGCCGACATCAAGGCCATGTGCGAGGAGGTGAAGATGGGCGACGTGAAGGATCCCATGAACTTCATCAACGCAGTAATCGACGAGGCCTCGTTCGACAAGTGCAAGAGCTACATCGACTATGCCGAGCAGGCAGCCGACGCCAAGGTTGTCATTGGCGGCAAGTGTGACAAGAGCAAGGGCTGGTTTGTTGAACCCACGGTGATCGAGACCACCAATCCTCGCTTCAAGTCTATGGAAGAGGAAATCTTTGGTCCGGTATTGACGGTTTACCCCTACGACGACGACAAGGTGGACGAGACCGCCACGCTGTGTGACGAGACCTCGCCCTATGGCCTGACCGGTGCCGTCTGGGGCCGTGACCGCCTGGCAGTGGAGAAGCTCACTGAGCGCCTGAGCTATGCCGCCGGCAACTTCTACATCAACGACAAGCCGACGGGTGCCGTTGTGGGCATGCAGCCCTTTGGCGGCGCACGTGCCAGTGGTACCAATGACAAGGCTGGTGGCGAGTTCAACCTCATCCGCTGGATCATCCCGCGCGTGATCAAGGAGACCCTCGTGTCGCCCACCGACTACCGCTACACCTACCTGAAATAAACAAATAGGCAGATACAAGAGTAGGCGTGTCCACAACATGGATGCGCCTATCGTTTTTATTATGCCAGAAGCATCTTGTGTGTCATTTTGTCTAATTATTCCAGAAAAATCTTTTAATTATTAGTTAGATTTATTAAATTTGCAACGAAACAGCAAATATAATTATTAATTCCCTTTAATACGATATGCCTATGAGACCTAAATTTTACTTCCTCAGGTTGATGGCCATCATGATGGCCTGCCTAATGTACCCTATGAGCGCGAGTGCCTATGACATGTATCTCGACGGCATTTATTACACCAAATTGACCAACAGTACGGTCGAGGTTGCCTATGCCAACATCAACTCGGCCGACTACAGTGGCAACGTCACCATTCCCTCATTGGCCCAACAGGGCATCCAGTCGTGGACGGTGAGAGGCATCGGCTACAAGGCTTTTGGCGAATGCTCCGGTTTGACCGACATCACGCTGCCCACGTCATTGACCTATGTGGGCGACCTGGCCTTCATCCGCTGCACCAGCTTGTCGGGAATCTCGATTCCCGAGAATGTCACCTGGATTGGCAACAATGCCTTTGAACAGTGCACCAGCCTGTTGTCGGTCACTCTGCCCTCGACGCTGACGTCCATTGAGAGTGTGGCTTTCACTGGCTGCAACAACCTGCGCTACATTATTAGCGAGGCCTGTGAGCCCCCCACGCTGGGCAGCAACGTGTTTGAAAACACGGTGTATAGCAATGCCTATCTGCTGGTGCCCAACTCGGTGGCCAAGGAGAAATACCAGGCCGCCCCGGGATGGAGCAACTTCACGAACATCAGCGTTGCCCAGTTCTACACGTTTGAGAAAGACGGCATCTATTACTGCCAGACGGGGCCCAACACCGTGGCCGTGTGTGCCCGCGATGCCAATTACAACAGCTACAGCGGCAACATTACGATACCCAAGTCGGTCGTGTATGACTACCATGGCTACACCGTCAACGAGGTGGCCAGCAACGCCTTCCGCAACTGTCCGAACCTGACCCGCGTCACCTTGCCCGAGACGGTGGGCCTCATCGGTAATTTCGCCTTTGCCAACAGCCCCAACTTGACGAGTGTGACGTTCGGCAGCAACAGCATGTTGACCGAGATCGGCAACAATGCGTTTGTCTCTACAGGACTCACGAGCATTTCGCTCCCGGAGTCGTTGACCAAGATCGGCAACTATGCCTTCGACGGCTGTGACGGGCTGACGACGGTCACCATCCCTGACAATGTTACCACCGTCGGAGCGTCGGCCTTCGGCTCATGCTCGGGATTGAAGAACGTCACCATCGGCAAGAGTGTCACCTCGCTGGGCGAGTGGTGCTTCATGGAGTGCACCTCGTTACTCATTGTAACCAGCTTAGCCCCCACCCCGCCAGCGACGTCCTATTACACCTTCCGCAACAACAACGGCTTCACCACCGCCAAACTGCGCATGCTCTATTCGTCCTATGATGCCTACACCAGCACGGCCTACTGGAGTAACTTCACGACGTTCACGCGGTTGGGCTACGACTTCAAGTATAACAACATCTACTATCGCTACACGGGTAGCAACACCGTGGGCGTGGCCTATGAATTCGATGGCTCCAACACCTATACAGGAAGTGTTACCGTTCCCGTTCAAGCCGTCAACGATGGCATCACCTACAGTGTCACCAGCGTCTGTGGCGATGCGTTTGCCTTTGCCACAGACTTGACCAGTGTCACCCTCCCGTCCACTATCGCCCGAATAGAGTATAATGCTTTCTACAAATGCTCGGGACTGACAACAATTACTATTCCTGCAGCAGTGAACTACATCGGTTCCCAGGCATTCGTCGATTGCACCGGACTCACGCGGGTGAACACACCAGACCTTGCTTCCTGGCTAGGAATCGAGATGGTCAATGAGTATTCCAACCCCCTATATTACGCTCACAACCTGTATGTTGCCAACACCAAGTTGACCGACATGACAGTGCCAAGCAGCGTCACTCAAATCAAGCAAAATGCTATGGTAGGGTGCACCTCGATTACCAAGGTCACACTGCACGACAACGTCACCACAGTGGGATATGCGGCATTCAAGAACTGTACCAACCTCAACACGGTGAACATCGGCAGCGGCATGACCAGCATGAGCAACTCATTCACTGGCTGCAATACCTTGAAAACCATCAATAGCCGCGCGACAACCCCTCCCACCATCATCGCCACCACCTTTGAAAGCAGCACTTACACTGGCATGCTATGTGTTCCCGACTACCACTCCAGGAGCGCTTACATGAATGCCCCATACTGGCAGAACTTCAGTTATATCAGGAGCATGAAGGATTATGACTTTGAGGTCAATGGAATCTATTACAAGATTTTATCAACCTCTACTAATAAAGTCAGTGTCAGCCGTATAAACACTTTTGAAGAGAGCTATAGCGGTGATGTGGTCATCCCCGAAACCGTCACATATGACGGAACGACCTACACGGTAGCGGCTCTCGATTTCAATGCCTTTACTGGCAGCCCCGGTTTGACGAGCGTGACCATTCCCGCAACAGTGACAACCGTTGTCGAGGCTTTCTTCAATAACATGGCGACTAATCTCACGTCGATTACCTGCCTGGCGATTGTGCCGCCCGCAGGCATGACTAATATGACTGCCGACCAGTATGCCGGCGTGACCGTCACCGTTCCCAAGAACTCGGTAGCCGCCTATCAGGCCAACAGCAGCTGGGGACAGTTTGCCAACATCGTGGGGATGGCCTATGACTTCAAGCGCGGCAGTTTCTTCTATGAGATCACTGGAGCCAACCAGGCCATGCTTGTGCGCGAGAACGCCAACAGCTACAAGACCATGACCGCTGCCAGCATCCCCGAGAGCGAGACCCTGGCAGGAGTGACCTATGGCATCACAGCCATTGGCAATCATGCCTTCTACCAGTGCTCCAGCCTGCAGAGCGTGACCTTCCCGAGCAGCATCACGACCATCGGTGATTATGCTTTCTATCAGTGCACCGGCCTCACAGGCAGCCTGGCGCTCAAAGAAGGACTCGAGACTCTGGGCAACTACGCGTTTGCCCACTGCACGGGCATCACCACAGCCAACTTCCCCAACAGCATCGCCAGCATCGGCAACGGTCCGTTTGCCTATTGCACCTCACTGACCGCCTTCACCAGATTTAATCAGCTGGACAACACGCCCTACAAGGTCGTGAATGGTGTGGTGTTTGCCGGAAAGGGAACGTCCCGCACCCTGCTGGCCATCTACCCTGGCGGCAAGGCTATGACCTACACCGTGCCTTTGGGCACTACTGTGATTGGGGATCACGCCTTCCGCGGCAGCATTGTCAGGACAGTGAACCTGCCCATTACAGTCACTACGATCCGGTCCTACGCCTTTGCTAACTGCACTGAGCTCACCGGCATGGTCGTGCCCAAGGGCGTGAAGACGATCGAGGGTAACGCCTTCAGCAACTGCACGGCAATGACCAGCGTGGCGCTGCCGTCAACACTCGAGACACTTGGGGCAAGGGCGTTCTATAACGACAACAACCTGGCCACCATCGAGTGTGATGCGACCACACCTCCAGTTTGCGAGGTGACGACCGTCGGTTCCACCGTTTTCGCGCCGTTTGATTTGTTACACTTCCAGAACTCACGACTGACTGTTCCTGCCGGTTGCAAGGCAGCCTATCAGGCCGCCAACATCTGGAAACTGTTTACGCACATCAAAGAGAAGGCAGCCGATTTCATCTTGGGCGACGTGAATGGCGACGGCAATGTCAACATTGCTGATGTCACGGCATTGATCGATTACCTCCTTTCGGGAGGAACCATCAACATGCAGGCTGCCGATATCAACACCGACAATAGCGTCAATATTGCCGATGTTACAGCCCTTATCGACAAGCTGCTGGGCGGAAATTGATCACGCCATCCACTAGAATAACGCTTAACCGTTAGTAATTGAGACGCAAAATTTTGCGTCTCAATTTTTTTCAGTAATTTTGCAGTTCAAAACACATTAATCCTTTCTAGACAATGAACAACGACAAGACTTTGCAGCCGATGGCTGGCATGACACTCGACGAGATGCAGGATGCGGTGAGCAGCCTGGGTATGCCACGTTTTGTGGCTAAACAGTTGGCACAGTGGATTTACCAAAAGCGTGTCAACGACTTTGAGCAGATGCTGAACATCTCCAAAGCCAACCGTGAGCTGCTGGCCAGCCGCTACTGCGTGGGACTGTACCCTCCCAGCCAAGCCATGAGCAGCGAGGACGGTACGGTAAAATACCTGTTTGACGTGGGCGACAAGCGAGCCGTCGAGTCGGTCTATATCCCCGAGGATGACCGCGCCACGCTGTGCATCTCGTCCCAAAAGGGGTGCCGAATGAACTGCTACTTCTGCATGACCGGCAAGCAGGGCTTCCACGGCAACCTCACCGCCAACCAGATAGTTAACCAGGTGTTGAGCGTCCCTAACAGTGACAAATTGACCAACGTCGTGTTCATGGGCATGGGCGAGCCGCTTGACAACCTTGACGAGGTGCTGCGCGTGATTGCCATCTTGACCGAGCCCTGGGGACTGGCATGGAGCCCCAAGCGTGTGACCGTCTCGACTGTGGGCAAGAAGCCCGAGTTGAAGATCCTGTGTGAGCAGACTAGTGTTCACATCGCCGTGAGCGTCCACAATGCCGTCCAGGAGGAGCGCTCGTCGATGATGCCCATTGAGCGACTCTACCCCATTGCCGAAGTCATGGAGATGCTCGGCAACTATGACTTTGCCCACCAGCGCCGGCTGTCGGTAGAGTACATCTGCTGGCAGTGGTTCAACGACGATATCCAGCACGCCGAGAAACTGCGCGAGCTCCTGCCCAACGAGCACGTGCGTGTCAATCTCATCCGCTACCACATGGTTCCCGGTATCGAGAAACTGCGCACCAGCAGCGACGAGAGGATGGCCTACTTCCGCGACTATCTCAACAGTAAGGGCGTCACTTGCACCATCCGCCGCAGTCGTGGTGAGGACATCGCCGCAGCCTGCGGACAGCTGGCCGGCCAGGTGCGCAAGCCCCGTAATGCCGATGCCAAGAACAAGAAACAATAACCCATACAAACATCCTAGTGTCATGAACAGCAGATTAGCCCTTACCATTACGGCACTCATCCTTGCCGTGCAGTCGTTACAGGCAGCGGCACCAGCCAACTACTACAATAGCGCTGAGGGAAATGCAGACAAGAATCTGATGGTCGCCTTGAGAAATATTATCCATAACCACACCCAACTGAGCTATAGTAAGGTGTGGGACGCTTTCAAATCGACCGATACCGATGCCAATGGATACATCATCGACATGTACAGCAACTACCGCTACTTGCCTGCCGATCATGGTTCATCGGCCAGCTATATCGGTTCGGGCTATAACCGCGAGCACTCGTTCCCCAAGAGCTGGTTTGACGACGGACATCCCATGTACACCGATATCCATCACCTTTACCCGACCGACGTATGCGTCAACCAGCAGCGCAGCAACTATCCGTTCGGCGAATGCAAGAATGGCACCCGCATCACCACCGGCCAATACACAGCCAAGGGGAAACTGGGCAACTGCACCTATCCAGGATACACTGGCATAGTCTTTGAGCCCGACGATGAGTATAAGGGCGACTTTGCGCGCACCTATTTCTACATGGTCACCTGCTACATGAACGAGTTGCCCAGCTGGTCTGGCAGTCCACAACTCAACTATGCGGCCAACAAGTACAAGGCCTTCTCGACCTGGTCGATCAACATGCTCATGGAGTGGACCCGTCTGGACCCCGTGAGCGAGAAGGAAATCAAGCGCAACGATGCCGTCTTCAAGCTACAGGGCAACCGCAATCCCTATATCGACCACCCTGAACTGGCTGAATACATCTGGGGAGACAAACAAGGAGAATCCTGGCCTGATGACGGCGGAGGCAATCCTGCCCTGATCTCGCCTGTTAATGGTTCCACGATCGTCATGGGTAATACCTATCAAGGGAAAGCATTATCGATGGACATCACTGTTAAGGGCAAGGATCTGACCGATGACATCTCACTATCGATGAGTAATAGCGCCTACTTCGGCGTCAACACGACCTCGTTTAACGCCAGTGAAGTGAACGGCGGCACAACGTTGACCGTTACCTTCAACGGCGAGGACCTGGGCACCTATGAGAATCACATCACCCTATCGAGCAGCGAGGTCTCGGTCGTGTTTACCGTTATCGCCACGTGCGAGAAAGAGCCCGAACCCGACCCCGAGTGCACCATCGAGGACTGGGAGGGATGCACTACCGGCGGGTATTGGAGTAAGACAGTCCAGGGCAACACGTGGACATGGATCTTCTCTGATGCCGGCATCTGGAGCGACAACCTGCGCCACGGCGAGCTCACCTGTCGCTTGGGCAAGAACAGCAACAGTTCCATTGCGATGGCCGAGGACTTTGAAGGCGGCACGAGCGGCATCGGTTTCTGGGCCGGATGCTACGGTAGCGATGAAAACGCCATCTTGAAGGCCGAATACTCCACCGACGGCGGCTCTACCTGGCAACAGATGGGGACTGTCAATGTCACCAAGGGCGAGTTGAAGCAATACCGCATGAGTGCCGACGTGCAAGGCCGGGTGCGCCTGCGCATCGTGCAGACCAGCGGCATGCGCGTGAATATCGACGATATCGCCATATATCATCGCAAGCACGAGTGTTCAATTGGAGATCTTAACTGTGACGATGAAATCAACATCGCCGATCTGAATTTATTGATTGAAATCATCCTGGGCAAGGAAGTCGATGCTGAAACCTTGCGGCGCGCCGACGTCAACGAGGACGGCGAGATAAATATCGTTGATGCGAATTGTCTCATCGATATTATAACTGACCATAACTACTAAGCATCATCTCTCCTTTATAACACAAGAGGGGCAGCGCCAAACCGCACTGCCCCTCTTGTGTGTTATAAACCGATAGTTACTTGACGGGTATCTTGTCGATGCGGCGTTGATGCCGACCGCCCTCGTAGGGGGTTGTCAAGAACGCGGCAACCATCATGATGGCTTCCTCGTTGGTCACAAAGCGACCGGGCATGGCGATGACATTGGCATCGTTGTGCTGACGGGCCAGACGGGCCACCGCCAAGCGCCAGCACAGGGCCGAACGGATGCCCTGGTGCTTGTTGAGGGTGATGTTGATGCCCTCACCGCTGCCACACACGGCGATGCCGGGATAGCACTCGCCCCGCTCGACAGCCGCAGCACACGGATGAGCAAAATCGGGATAGTCACAGCTTTCCTCGCTATTGGTCCCGAAATCCTTATAGGCGATGCCCTGCTTATCAAGCCACTGCTTGATGGCCTGCTTGGTCTGATAGCCGGCATGGTCACTACACAGGGCCACGGGCACGCCTGGTTTCAAAATCGAGTTCTGCATTTTCTGTTTCTTATTTTTTGAGTTGCTGGAGGGCTTGCTCCAGGGTAGCGATTTTGCTCTCGGCGTCGGCTTTCTTCTTGCGCTCGTTGGCGACAACGGCCTCGGGGGCGTTGGCGACAAAGCGCTCGTTGCTCAACTTCTTGTCCACACTGGCGAGGAAGCCGCGGGTGTATTCCAAGTCGGCCTCAAGTTTCTTGATTTCTTCCTCGACATCGATGCTGCCGGCAAGCGGCACGGCAAACTCGGCGGTGCCAACCATGAAGGCGGCAGCCGTGGCATCCTTCTCGTCGACAGCCTCAATCTTATCGAGTCCTGCGAGCTTGATGATGATGGCCTCGAAGGGGTTATTCAAGCCGCCGACAGCCTGGAGCGTTAGCTGCTCCTTGTTGGGGAGGTTCTTCTGCTTGCGCACGTTGCGCACGCCGCCCACGATTTCCTTGACATCGGCCATGGCCTTGAGCAAGGTAGCATCGGCCTGCTGAGGCTCGGGGATGGTGGCATACATGATGCTCTCGCCATCGCGGCGATCGTCGAGGTGCTGCCACAACTCCTCGGTGATGAAGGGCATGAACGGATGCAGCAAGCGCAGCAGCATGTCAAAGAACTCCAGCGTGGCTGCCATCGTGGCACGGTCCATGGGCAGTCCATAGGCGGGCTTCACGGCCTCGAGATACCAGGCCGAGAACTCCTCCCAGAACAGGCGATAGAGCACCATCATGGCATCGCTCAGGCGGAACTTCGAGAAATGGTCCTTGACGGTGGCCAGGGCATCGTTGAGCATATTGCGGAACCACAGCACGGCTTGACGGCTGGCCTCGGGCTGCTCGACATCGGCCACCTGCCACCCCTTGACGAGGCGGAAGGCATTCCAGATCTTGTTGTTGAAGTTGCGGCCCTGCTCACACAGCGCGTCGTCATAGAGAATGTCGTTGCCGGCAGGGGCAGCGAGCATCAGTCCCATGCGCACGCCGTCGGCACCGAACTTGTCGATGAGCTTCAGCGGATCGGGCGAATTGCCGAGCGACTTAGACATCTTGCGGCCCAGCTTGTCGCGCACCACGCCAGTGAAATAGACGTTGCGGAAGGGCATGTCGCCCATGTACTCATATCCTGCCATGATCATGCGAGCCACCCAGAAGAAGATGATATCTGGGGCCGTGACCAGGTCATTGGTTGGATAGTAATACTTGATCTCCTCGTTGCCCGGGTTGTTGATGCCGTCGAACAGCGAGATGGGCCACAGCCACGAGCTGAACCAGGTGTCGAGGGCATCCTCGTCGCGACGGAGCTCACTGGGCTGTATGTTCTCGTAGCCAGGGATCTTGCGGGCCTTCTCGAGGGCATCTTCCTCGTTGAGGGCCACTACATAGACTTCCTTGTTCTCATCGTCGGTGGGCAGGAAATAGGCAGGAATGCGGTGTCCCCACCACAGCTGGCGCGAGATGCACCAGTCCTGGATATCCTCGAGCCAAGCCTTATAGGTATTCTTGTACTTAGCAGGATAGAACTTGAGCTCATCGTTCAAGACACAGGGCAGGGCGATGTCGGCAAAGTGCCTCATCTTCAAGAACCACTGCATGCACAGGCGGGGCTCGACGGCGGTGTCGCTGTTGCGTTCGCTGTAGCCCACCTTGTTGTCATAGTCTTCGATTTTCTCGACCAGACCGGCCTCCTGGAGGTCGATGACGATCTGCTTGCGGCAGTCCATGCGGTCCATGCCCACGTAGAGCGGCGACTGCTCGCTGATGGTGGCATCGGCATTGAAGATGTCGATGGTCTCCAGGTTGTGGGTCTTGCCCAGCATGTAGTCGTTGGTGTCATGGGCAGGAGTAACCTTCAAGCAGCCCGTACCGAACTCGATCTCCACATAGCGGTCCTCGATGACGTTGATCACGCGGCCCACGAGCGGCACAATCACCTTGCGGCCCTTGAGCCACTGGTTCTTGGGATCCTTGGGGTTGATACACATGGCGGTATCGCCCATGATGGTCTCGGGACGTGTGGTGGCAACGACGGCATAGTAGCCCTTCTCATCCTTGTGGATGATGTTGCCCTCGGCGCGCAGCTGCTCCTCGTTGTCGAGAGCAGTGAGTCCGTCAACATAATACTTGAGGTGGTACAGGTGGCTCTTCTCCTCACGGTAGATCACCTCCTCGTTGCTCAGTGCCGTCTGGGCCTTGGGGTCCCAGTTCACCATGCGCAATCCACGGTAGATGTAACCCTTGTCATAGAGGTCAACAAACACCTTGAGCACGCTGTTGCTGCGTTTCTCGTCCATGGTGAATGCCGTGCGGCTCCAGTCACACGAGGCGCCCAATTTCCTGAGCTGTTGCAGGATGATGCCGCCGTGCTCGTGTGTCCAGTCCCAAGCATGCTTCAGGAACTCGTCGCGGGTGAGGTCACGCTTGCGTATTCCCTGCTCGGCGAGTCGCTTGACGACCTTGGCCTCGGTGGCGATGGACGCGTGGTCAGTTCCGGGCACCCACAGGGCGTTCTTGCCCTCCATGCGCGCGCGGCGGATGAGGATGTCCTGGATGGTATTGTTGAGCATGTGACCCATGTGCAGGACGCCCGTCACATTGGGGGGCGGAATGACGATGCAATATGGCTCACGCTCATCGGGCACGCTCTTGAACAGGTCGTGCGATTCCCAATACTTATACCACTTGTCCTCGACCTCTTTAGGGTCGTATTTGGTTGCCAGTGTATTCTCTTTCTCGCTCATTTGTTTTGGTTATAATAATGTTTTATTTTTGTTCAAAAAAATGATTCAAACGACAAAGGTACTAAAAAAGTGCCAACCATCAAAACGCATGACGACCTTTTTGGCAACTATTACAGGGAAGTGCCGGTTTTCAAGGAAGAAAGCGAGAAATGCTCTTGATAAAGTCGCGCTGACGATTATTTTCCGAGCCACAGGCCCGGATCACAGGACGCGACACGTATTAACCCCACAACGGGGGGGAAACGGGAAAACCGGGAAAAACGAGGCGCATTCGATAGCCATTTAGCATCGCAATCGACTCATTGTCTGATAATTAAAAAGGAAAAGCCTTTTTGGGGTCATCGAATTGATTAAAGGTAAAATTGAGGGAAAAAAAAGGCAACAAGTGAAGGATTCCAGGCCTGTTTTCTTAAAAAGAATGTGATCGTGTGCGAGATAATGACTACCTTTGCAGCAGAATAGAAATGATGCAATATGGGAAAGGTTAATTTTACACAGATTCTGAGTGCGACGCTGGTATTGCTGAGTATTATAGATATTGTGGGTTCGATACCCATTATCTTGCAGTTGAGGGAAAAAGGGCGTCATGTCGATGCCTTGAAGGCCACCCTCTACTCTACCCTGCTGATGGTGGGCTTCTACTATGGCGGTCACTGGCTGCTGCGCATCTTCAACTGCGATATCCACTCGTTTGCCACGGCAGGCGGTTTCCTGATGTTCCTCATGGCGCTGGAGATGATCCTTGACGTGGAAATCTTCAAGAACAACACCCCCAACAAGGGAGCAACGATGGTGCCGATGGTGTTTCCGCTGATCGCGGGCGCCGGCGTGCTGACAACGTTGATCTCGCTCAAGGCGATGTATGACGACGTGAACATTTTCATCGGGCTGGCTATCAATATGCTATGGGTGTTCCTTGTCATCAAGAGCACTGGAAAAATCCAGAAATGGCTAGGCGAGGGCGGCATGATGTTCTCACGCAAGTTCTTCGGCATCATCCTGCTGGCGATGAGCGTGAAGATGATGACCGAGAACATTGCCCACCTGTTTTGACCCGCGTGATAGGATTGAGGGGAGACCAAGGTGATCGCTTGGAACTTCAATCACACGAGAAATCAGCTATAAATCTTGGTAATGATGTAGCCGTTGGACTGCCCCCTGCGGGACTTAGTCACTTGAAATAAATTTGTAATATTTATTCATGTAATTCGCTTTACGAGTGGAATTGTCACCAAAAAGTTGAAGATCCATGACGGAAAAATACTTGAGCCAATATTAATTTCATTACCAAACAATTAAATACATGATTGATTTTTATTACCTTTGTAGGGTAAAACTAAATCCGCTTATCGATTATGCTTATTAAGTGTTTATATTAACTCAATTTATCTCATTTATTATGAAGAAATTATTTATTTTAATCACCGTGGCTGCTCTGTCACTGGTTGCCCGAGCCACTGAATTGACAGTTGCTGATGGCACTGATACAAATCAGTACATCCCGTTCCGAGCTGCTAACTTTAACTATCCCCCCTATTTCGGTCAGGTAATTTATCCGGCCAACCAACTCACAGAACTGGTTGGTAAGGACATTACCGCGCTGACGTTTTATATCGCTAACGAGGGCGGCAATGTGATGAACGGCGGTGAACTCTCATTCCGCCTGGGAGTGGTCGATGTGTCGGAATTCTCCACGATCTCGCCATTTCGCATACCAGAGAGCGATCTGACATTAGTGGGTGCTATGCCGATGACCCCCGGTGAAAACAAGATCGTGGTCAACCTTGATACACCCTTCGCCTATGAAGGCGGAAACCTTGCACTCATGGTATCGGTTACTCAAGCGGGAACAGTTTCAGGTACCGGCTATTTCTATGGAGTGAATACCAATGTGCCAAGATCAGTCTATGGAGGGAATCAATACTTTGGCGAACTTTTCTATCCCAAGACCACTTTCACCTATGAGGAGGGAAGTGATCAAACTGCTGTAACCCAACTCAGTGAGGCCAATGCTCTTAATGACAACGCTCAGTTCACGTTTAACGGCAATGCTGTTGTAACGGCCTATAAGAATGGTTACCTGTTTGTGCGCGACGAGAGCGGCTACGGCCAGATTTGCAACGTCGTTGAGGGCTCATTCGAGAACGGCCAGGTGCTGAGCCAGGGCTGGAATGCCACCAAAACCAGCGTTGACGGTTGGGTTAAGCATACCGATGCCACGGGCCTCGCAGCCAGCGGTGAGACCAATGCCACACTAGCTGCAGCAGTAAAGCTCACAGGAGCTGTGGATGAAAGCATGCTTAACGCCTATGTTGTCGTCGAGAATGTAAACAAGAGCTTTTTCCCCATCCGCTCATTATCGTTGCCCGATGGCACGACAATTTCATTGACCGACTGCTTGTGGGCCTCTAATCAGCCCGCCTCTGGCAAGTACAATGTCTTTGGCATTATCTGCAAGGTGGACGGTGCATTGAAGTTCAATCTCGTTGCATTTGAGCAATATGTTGAGCCCACATTCATCCGCGGCGACGTGAACAACGACACACTCGTTAATATCGCCGACGTGACTGCCCTGATTGACTATCTGCTGAGCGGAGATGAGACCAACATCAACCTTGAGGCAGCCGACTGCAACCAGATGGGCGGCGTGAACATCGCCGATGTCACCGCACTCATCGACTTCCTGCTGTCAGGAGCCTGGAACTGATTACTTTTCACAAGTAACCAGTAGAGTAAGATGAATTGAGGGACGCGCCTTGAATGCGCGTCCCTCAATTCATTTACTATTGCCCCACTACCCAGGAAGGGGGTCACTTCCAGGCGGGGTCGCTCTCGTTCCAGCAGCGGTCGAGGGCGGTGACGGCATATTGCCAGTCGCCCTTGCCGCCATCGGGCAGCGGGAAGACCGTCTCGCCAGTGATGGACAGTATGTTGGCCGAGTTATCCAGCGAGCCTTTCTTGCCCTTGGGGAAACGGTAGATGACGTATCTCACGGACTGCTGCATGGGATTGTCGGTGTCATGCGGGCGCCAAGTGAGGCACTTCTTGCCATTCACCTTCTTTACCTTGACCTGGTGAACAGGATCAGGGGCCGCGTCATCAAGCCATGTATAGGCCGGAATGAGGGCAGGCTGGCAGGTCTGGTGAGTAGCCAGCGAGTCGAGCACACCATTGAAGTTGCTGGTAATCGTGTATCCAGGCCACCACGTCACGCCATGTACGTTATCCATGCCGCGTTGCAGGCGCAGCTTGTGGTCGAGCTGCGTTGGGTTGATGGTATCGCCGTCCTCGGCAGCGATGTCGCGATGTGTCATCACGTTGTTGACCGCCTGGCCGTAGTACATGTGGCGGCCATTGGCATGGTCGTTCCACCAGTGCATGAGCACGAGATCGCTAGCGGCCTTGTGCTCGAGTTCCCAGTAAAGCTGGGGCACCATGTAATCGACCCACCCCTCGGCAGTCCACTTGGGGCAATCGGCATACAGGGCGTCGTAGCACTGCAGGCCGTTGGTGTTGCTGCCGTCGGGGTCGCTGGCCTTGTTGCGCCAGATGCCGAATGGGCTGATGCCGAATCGCACCCAGGGTTTAAGTTCCCGGATCGTGCCATGCAGCTGCTCGATGAGCAAGTCCACATTGTGGCGGCGCCAGTCGTCGCGGTCCCAGCCTATGCCATAGGCATTGTAGGAAGCCGTGTCGGGGAACTCGGCACCCTTGACAGGATAGGGATAGAAATAATCGTCCATGTGCAGGGCGTCGATGTCATAGCGCGTGAGGATGTCGCGCACCACTGTGTCGATGAAGTCGCGACTCTCGGGCAGGCCCGGATCGAAGTATATCTTGCCGTCGGCATACTTGAGGAACCACTCGGGGTGCTCGTAATAGATGTGTCCCGGAGCGGGCTTATCCTCCTCGCTGCTGGTCACTCGATAGGGGTTAATCCAGGCGTGCAGTTCCATGCCGCGGCGGTGGGTCTCGTCAATCATGAACTGCAAGGGGTCCCACACGGGCTGCGGAGCCTTTCCGGGCTCGCCCGTGAGCCACCGGCTCCAGGGCTCGAGATCGCTCACGTAGGCCGCATCGGCCTGAGGGCGTATCTGCCAGATGATGGCGTTGCAGTTGGCCTGCTGCAGCAGGTCGAGCTGGTTGACGAGGTATTGGCGCGTCTGTTCAGGCGACATCTGGGCATACTGATTTTGTCCGATGATGTGCATCCAGGCACCACGAAACTCACGTTTGGGCAATGACAAAGCAGTTGCTGGAACATCACTCGCGGCAATCGCACATGCTGCCATAACCATGACAAGCATCGAGCACAATAGAAATCGTCTCATACTATTCACACCTTAGTATATATGTTATTAATACCTAATGCCTCATTGCCTAGAGCTGCTATTCCTCCTCATCGGGGATAAAGACCCAGACGTAGGCCCCAACGTCGATGGAGCCGCTGGCAAGGCGGTCATTACCATAGCGGTCATAACGGGCCTCCTCGGGACACAAAGCCGGATTTCCCTTGCCGATGGCATCGCTCTCGTTACCCAGTCGATAGTCAAAGATATACTCATCGCGCACGGTCAGGAACTTGGGATCTCCCTCCCAAGTGCAGTTGATGAAATGAGCATCATCAGAGCCCGAACTCTTGAAGAGGCAATATCGCATAAAGACGTCAAAGTTAGACAAGTCTCCCTCATTGATCTCGCTTGAGAGGCCATGAAGGATGCAGTTATCAAAATAGGCCTTGATCTTGCCAATGCTACCATCACTAAACTCCACATTAAACACATTGACGATGGGCAACGACGGCAACTTGAAAAGGTAGTTGTTGGTAAAGGTGCAGTTGGTGGCCTTGACCTTGCCACCAGCAAAGTAGGCGACTTCCTCGGCGGCATCGCTGAACTCGGTGCCAATGGCCTCGACATAGCAAGCAGCTGTAGCCAGGCAGGTTGATGCCGAGTTGGTGAGTACACAGTTGATGAGTTTGAGGGCGCATTGCGTCGTGTCGCCATAGAGGTTACTGCAGTGCATGCCGATGCTGGACCCCCTCATGATCACATGCTTGAGGACATTACCGGTTGTGGGAGGGGTGAAGATAACTCCTCCCCACTGGCCCGACATGATATCGAAATTGATCGAGCCCACAACGTGATCTAACCGATCGCCGCGGAAGGTGATGGGATCCTCGGCAGTGCCGTTGGCACGCATGCGTCCGGCACAGCGCAGTGCCGCCTTGTCATGGAAAAGCAGCGTGGTGCCGGCGTCGAGGGTCAACGTGGCGTTGGGTGCGACATACATCGTGTCGTAGATGAGATAGGGCTTGGCAGCAGTGAATCGGGTATTGCGGGCAATGGTGTCGCCACTGATGCGTATAACGTCCTGCCCCCAGGCCGACAGAAGAATGCTCTGGCTCACCCCGTTGGTGACGAACTCCAGCCGGTCCTCGAGCAAGGTGGGAGCATCCTGTTTCATCTCGTCGAGATAGGCCTCGATGAAGATATAAATCGAGTCATTGCCTCTTATCTCCACATTCTGGAACTCGTCGCCGCGGATGCCGTCGACATTGAGGTGGAAGTGTCCCTTGTCGGAGAGTCCAGCCACCTTGATTGACGAGATATTGATCTGCTTGGGGCTGCGGTTATAGACCACCATCTGCTTGGTGGCCGTGCCTTGCAGCGTGATGACCGTGTCAAATGCCACCGTGTCCTGGCTAAATGTGAGCACGTCGCTCGACGAGGTGGTAAATCCGTCCTCGATACACGAGGTAAAGGCCATGGACATCGCCACAATTGCGGCAACAATCAACAGGTATATTCTAGAGTAGGTCATCATATCGCATTTATAGATTAGGTTTCGCAAGCGGATAACACTTGCTCACTGCTTAAAAAGCGGCGTTGCCGCAGGTTATAGTTTTGCTTTTAAAGTAGCCTTGCTACTCTAAAAACTTGAATTATAAATATAAAACGAGGAAGAGGCCCTTTTAGTGTACCGCGGGCACCTATTCCCGCTCAAAAACGGCCACCAAGGGGTAATGGTCGCTCTCGCCCTGCTTGTCGCGGCGACATGACAAGGGCTTGAGGTTGCCTCGGTAGAAAATATGGTCGATCTTGACGTACAAATGGTTGGCACGGAAGGTGTAAACGGGTCCAAATCCGGTATCGGCCCACGCGTCGCGCAGGTCATCGCCACACAGGGTGCGATAGGCAAAGGATCCCGGCGTGTCGTTCATGTCGCCCATAACCAGCACGTCGCCCACGGTCTCATCGACCAGCTTGCGCATAGCCATAACCTGGGGAACATGCTTGCGAAAGCCGTCACCCAATTTCTTGGCGACCGACTTGATGCGCCTCTTGCGGCCCGACGGCACATTGATCGAATCAAAGATCTGGCTATCGTTTTGATTAAACTTGAGAGAGCTCAAGTGCATACTGATGACCCTGATGTCATCGCCCGGCACATCAACATCCCACGCCTTGATGAAATAATTGAGGGCATCGGTAGCCAAAATGGGCGTCTGCACCTCGTCGAAGGGGTACTTGGATAAAATGCCGACGTCGAAGAAAGCCTCCTTGCGATAGGGGTACTTCTTGTACAGCTCGCTGAGCATCGGCTTGACGGTGGGCAACTGCTCATACCTGAAATAGACCAGTCCTTCTTGAATGACCACTATGTCGGCATCCTGGTCAAGGATGTAGCGCATGTTCTTGCTCGGTTGCTCATTGCCCAACCAGTTAAACTCGGTGACATTCATCGTGAGGACCTTGAGCTGCTGAGAGCCGGGGGTTCCCTTGGGCGAGCTGATGTTGAGGGGCGAAATGAGCCGCAACGTGGGCCACGAGAGCAACAATGCGCCGAACAGGACGACTGCCGAACGCCACTGCCTGAACAGCACTAACAGCAGCAGCAACAGCAGGCACACACCCGCAACCACAGGCAATGCCAGCGTTGCCATCGACGGCAAAATCCACACCGTGGGATCTACCCGTCCGCCATAGGCGGCAAACAATAATGCAAAAGAGGCGACGATCGCTATTAGGCGAAAAATATATTTCATAGTGGATTCAAATCATGATTAACGCACCCTCCACCCTTGCTTGAAGAACGGCTCCTGGGCCGTGAAACGAGGCGCATAGGTCTTGAGCAACCATATTAAGGGCCACTCGATGGCCATGGTGAGGGTAAAGACCATCAGGGTGAGCGCCACACCCGGCTGCATGCCGAAGTGAACGAACACGAAACGCAATGGCAGGAAAAGTAACGGATGGGTGCCCAGGATAATGAGGGAATAGCGCCCATAGTGGCAGAACACGGGGATGCGCGGCAACGGCTTGCAAGCCCAGAAAAGCGACAAGATGGCCACAAACGGCAAGAGATAGAGTTTCCAGTAGGGTGGCAGGACCTGGAAATGAAGGTTCATGAATTGGCTCACGCAATAGATGGGCACCGCTACCGCGGCCAAGCACAAGACGCCCCACTTGTCGTAGCGCGTTGGCTCCACGCCTCCCAATCGCTTCACACCCCATCCCAGCACGAAATAGGGAAGCGCGACAAGCGAGGAGTCCAACATGAGGGGAAGCTCAATCTTGTTGATTCCCAACAAGTAGCCAACCACCGAAATAGCCACAGTCGCCGCCAACAGCCCCCACAGCGGCTTGATGAACCGCTGCAAGGCATAGAAAATGATGTTGACCCAGAACAGGCTTAGCAAGAACCAGATGGGGGTGGTATTGGCCCAATACCGCAGATAAAACGGCTCGACAAGCTGGACGGGAGAAATGTCCAAGCCATCGGCACCAACGGCCAGCCGCAAGCAATGCTCAACCGAGCGCACAACAAAGGCAAACACCACAAAAAACACAAACGGCACAAGGATATTGTTCACCTTGCGCCGCGTGAAGTCGGCAAAGCCGCCGTAGAGCTTAAAGAAGATGCCCGAAATGAAATAGTACATGGGCAGGCGGAAAGCCTGCAAAGCATTGTTCAGATTGGGCAACAAATAGTTGAAAAAGTCATGGTCGATGTGGTACATCACGATGAGCATGATGCACAGGCACTTCATGAAATCAATATAGGCGATGCGCTGCCGTGCCATCAAACCACTCTCCCTCTCCCTTACAGTATCTTGCCACCCCACATGAGAGGGGTACAAATAAAATGCCCTGATGCTTGTTGAGTCGCCTTAGCTCAACTTCTCATTGAGTTTCTCAACTACCCGCGAGAAATCGGTCATCTCGGCAATCTCTTCGGGCTCAAGCTCGATATCAAAGGCATCCTCGAGTTCCGAAGCCAGTGTGAGATGCCGCAAGGAGTCCCAGCGTTCACAATTCTTCTGGGAGACATCGGTGGAAATTTCCTCGATGCCAAACACCTCGCGCATAATTGCTAAAACCTTGTCGTTTAAATTCATAATATATTAATGTTATAATAATTCTTAATTTCTATTGCATGATCGAGATCCATCTCGTAATGCTTGGCGCCATCATCATCGACGCTGACGCAATTCATGCCCAAGCGGTCATAGAAGTTGGCCGTCTGCCCATTCTTGGCCGTTGGCAGGTAGTCGGCCACGATGCGCCTCACGCCCTCGAGCCTCAACTGGTTGAAAATCGATGCGATAAAGGCATCTTCGAGCCCTTTTCCGAGCACCCGGCAACTGAGCAGCAGAGAATCGATGCCCATCTTGTCCCAGTCGAGAGGTTCCAGAAAGACGGTTCCAGTAATCCCGTTATCGCCAAACCGGTCTTTCACGCTCATGCAATAGATGCGCCATCCCTCATCGATGCGCTGTTGCACATCGGCCTCGCTGTAGCGGCGGGTGGTGAGGTTGAATTGATTGGTCTTTTGCGTCATCTGGGCTATGCGGGGCAGGTTGTGCTCATCGGCCGGAATGATGTCAAGCTGCATGGACAGGCTCTCGAGGTAACTGTCCAAATCGGCAAAACGCGCTTGCTGGGACCTGCGCATGGCATTGGCACGATACTGCTGCGTCTTGAGCCGATCCTCGTCGGTCACAGCATAGATGCGGAAATAGCGTTCCACCAGGCCCTTGAAGAACGGCATGAGCTGATGCGGTTTATCAGGGAAATCGGGGACTTCGACTTGTGGCAGCATCTGCTTGACAAGTTCCCGCTCGGCAGGATTGTCATCGATAAAGACCATGCTGTCTAGCCCGATGTTGAGCTCGTCGGCCATGTCGCGAATGTTGCTCACCTTGTCCTGCCAGTTGATGCGCGTGGCGCTGAAGTGTTCGCGCTTGAGCACCATGAACGGGTTGTTGTCCCAAGCTTCCTGGACATCGGCCTCGTTGTTCTTGCTGCACACGGTCAATATCACACCATTGTTGGCCAGTTGCAACAACGCCTGCTGCCAGTAGGAGAACGCCTTGCCGGGATAATCACCTCCCAGCTTGATACCGTCAACGCCATCCTCGCCCAGCACACCGCCCCAGAGGGTGTTATCCAGGTCCAGAACCAGGCACTTCTTGCGCTGCAGTGCGAGGCCACGTTCCACCCCACTCCACCACGACTTGAAGTCATGGGCCAGCTTGGGATTGAGCAGCGTCTGTGACATGAGATAAAACTTCCAGTTCACCAGGTTCACGTCACTGTAGCGCGAGGTGAAATCTCCGAAATCGACCCACTTGACATGGGTGGCTCCAACGACCCTCTCGGTCACATAACGATTAAACGCCATGACAGCATGATCGACAGTGACCGCGTCTCCAGTCAACCTTAACGGGAACAGGTTGACCAAGGAAAAGATGATGAACGGCTTGTGTGGATCAACGCTCTTGAGCACCAGGTCCAACTTGTCCTGATAAGAGAGGATTTCCTGGGCCAGCTGCACGGCATTGGCATTGACTGGTACTTGATAGAACCAGATGTAGCGGTCCACGTCGGAGGGGACAAGGCTGATGTCGCCATATCCCGAATAGGTTACCCCCTCATCGCCAAAGAAGGGTTCAACCGTCTGATTGCGAAAGATAAAAGTTGTCATGGTCATTTATTCATCATGCTGTAGACCCTGCTCAACACAGACCACAGGCCCGGATGCATCATCAAGCGGTGAATCACCTTCCACTTGGCACCCATGTAATTGGTCTCGGGACCGATGCAGGGGAAGGGATACAAGCCCGCACTGCGGATGCGGGAAACCGCGTCATCCACACAGCCACATGTTAGAGCCTTGGTCATGCTGAAGTAGAGGTAAAGGTTTCTCAGCCCCGCCACGCTAGCCGGCACGTCACGTCCAGTCGCGGCCTCAAATTGGTTGATGGTTCGGTCAATCGATTGGGCTGCGTCGATCTGGCTGAAAATGCGTCGGCGCAGGTGTTCCCTGTTAGTATTATTCATGGCGCTGTCGCCACGATTGACATAGCAGTAGGGAGAGGCGTCACAATAAGCGACACGGCTGGCATAGAGCATGAAGCGAGGGGACATTTCCCCGTCCTCGCAGGCAATGAGCGAGGTGTTGAAACGAATCTCCCGCTTGTTAAGGCAGTCCAGACGGACAATATACCAGCAGACGTATTGCATCAGCGTGAAGGCATCCAGAAACTCGACCCCGGTCATTACGGGTGTCGATTGCATGTCGTCTCTGGGCTTAGATACCTTGAGCGCCTGGCCATCGACATCAACCCAATCAAAGTTGAACATCAACACGTCCAGGTTCTCGTCCACGGCCCGGCGCACCAGCTGAGCCATCGCGCCATCGGCCAGATAGTCGTCGCTGTCGATAAACTGAACATAGCGTCCACGGGCATGATCAAGCGCAAGGTTGCGGGCAGCACTCACGCCAGCATTGGCTTGACACAAGAGGCGCACCTGGGGGTGCTCTTGAGCAAAAGCCTCGATTCGGGCCCTGCTGTCGTCGGTGGAACCGTCATCAACAGCAATGATTTCATACTGATCAGGCTCAAAGCCCTGATTGACAAGTGACTGAAGGCACTTGACGACATAGGGGGCCGTATTATAGACCGGGACGATATAGGTCAACAGCAAGTCGGTCATTACTGTTTGGGAGACTCAACGAGTTCGATGAGTCCAGTATTCTTATTGAACAAGAACGCGATGAGTCTGTCCTGCATCGCGCATGCTGCCACAGGGCCACTCACGAGGATGAAACGCTGGCGACGCAGGGCAGAAATGGCCTCGTTGACGTCATCCACCTCGTAGCACATGTGATAGGGTGACACACCCATGGCAGCCAGGGTGCGAGCTACCGGGTTTTCCTCATCCAAGGGTTCGAGCAGCTCGATGCGGGGGGCTCCCTCCTTGTCAAGGAAACAGACATTGACATGTTGTAACTCATCGGGCACGACAGGTGACGCGGCATAGCCCATCGACGTGTAGAACGCCACGGTTTTGCTGATATCGCGACACGCGATGCCGATGTGGTGGAATCTCAACAGGTTTTCCATCAATACTCAATAACAGGAGACACCTTGCAATCATGCATCGACAAGAGGGCGGCGCCCCAGCTCAAGCCGGCACCAAATGCGCTGAAGACCACGTTCTTGGTTCCGTCGAGTTTACCCACCAGCTCACTAGCGACCGTCAAGGGCACCGACGAGCTGCTGGTATTACCATACTTGCTAATGCAATAGGGCACCCGCTCGGGGTCAATCTTGAGCTTCTTGACAAAGAAGTCCATCATGAAGCGGTTGGCCTGATGGAAGACCAGATAGTCGACGTCATCGACCGTCTTGCCAGCATCGGCCAGCACCTGCTTGACGCAGCGCGGGACCTTGCTGATGGCGAAGTTGAAGACATCCATGCCATCCATGAATACCTCGAGGTCGCTGCGAATGTTGCCATCTTCTTGCTCACGCTCGACACAGGATTGAGCGGTAATGGGATTGCGCATGCCAGCGTGTATCTTGAGGGTGTTCTCGCCGCTGCCGTCGGTGTTAAGCAGGAACGATGATTGCCCGAAGTCACCTTTCTCGACCAGGGTCGCCGTTCCGGCGTCGCCATAGAGCGGCCAGTCCACCTTGTCGCGGCGGTTGACGATTTTGGAGAAGGTCTCGCCGTCGAGCAACAGCACGCGATTAATGCCGGGCAGGGAGGCATAGGCAAACGCGGTGCTCAAGGCATACAGATATCCCGAGCATCCCAGCGATATGTCAAAGCACATGGTGGATTTGGGCAGGCCCAGGCGATGCTGCAAGATGCACGATGTAGCAGGAATGCGATAATCCTGAGTTTGACTCATGAACAGCAACAGGTCAATACTCTCGGGATCAATATCATTGTCGGCCATCAGTTGCACTGCGGCCTTATAGCACAGGTCGCTCGCAGTAACGTCATCGGGAGCGATGCGGCGCTCGGCGATGCCGATATTGCTTATCACTTTTTCAATCTCTTCTTCAGGAATTAGATAGCCTAAATCTCGGTTATAAACGATGTCGTGAGGAACACAGGCGCTCAATGCCCTAATGCCCACTGCGTTAAAGGTTATGTTGGCCATAATGATTATTGGCGAAAAAAGGTTAGAATGTAACAAGAACAGCCACACATACAAGACCAACCTGCCACTAGCTAGACATGGTGACAGAACGGTCTCATATTTCTCAAGCCCTACCCTACTCTAGATTTCACAATTTTGTAAAGGTCCTCAACGGTTTTGCTTCCGCGAATGTCATCACCACGGAACTCAACATCATATTCCTCATCGATCATAGCAATGACCGACAAAGCAAGCAAAGACGACCATTCCTCCAAATCCTTGAAGCAGGTATTGGCCTTTATTGAGTCGCAATCTGTTTCTTCAAACAGATCCGCAAAATTCACTATAAAGTGTTCTAAATCCATTCTACGAATATAAAACGAAAAATACCTAAAGATATTTTTACGAGCATGCAAAAATACACAAAAAATCTTAATTGCACACTTTTTATCATTGCTTATGGCATTTTTGGGCCATAATTATTGTTTTTTCTTGCAGTTTTCTACCAGATATGGTAAAGTGGTGCAACTAAAAATCAAACTTCATTGCAGGCACGCCCAGGTAGGTACTGTCGTCCTTGGGTTGGGTCATGAGCACGCTATTGGCCCCCAGAGTGACTCCATTGCCGATGACCATGCCCTGCAAGACGACACTAGCGACCCCCAACAGATTGTTGTTGCCGATGACGATACCCCCAGACAGATGGGCGCCAGGCATGAGGCCGTTGTAATCGCCGATGACATTGTCATGGCCAATGACGACATGATCATTGATGAGGTTGAAATCACCTATCTTCACATCACAGGAGACCATGCAGTCGTTCTGAATGATATTACCCTTGCCTATTTCAAAAGCCAGTTCATCGACCAGGAAGGTTGACGGGTCAATCAGGTTGGGGAACGAGATGTTATCATTGTCGATGCTCTCACTGATGCGGCGAACGCTCTTGTTCTCGTTGATAGCAAATGCCACTGCCAGCGGTTCGTTGTACTGGCAGAGGGTCTCCAATCCTCCAAGCACTTTACCATATCGTGAAACCATAGTGCCAGCCGGCTTGGTGTCGTCAAAGAAACCTATCAGTTCCCAGTCACCGTTGTGCTTATTGATTCTCTCGATAAGGCAGGCCACTTCCTTGCCAAATCCACCCGCTCCATATATTGCGATTTTCATATATCTATCTTGAAGTTTTTTTAATAATCAGGTTTTTCACTTGCAGCAAGCGATGATTTCACGTGCCACGCGCTCAACATCCTCGTCGCTCACCCAAGGGCCGCTAGGAAGGCAGAGGCCCATCGAGAACAACTCCTCGCTCACGCCGTTGACATAGGCTGGCGCGCCGTTGAACACGGGTTGGGTGTGCATGGGCTTCCACAGCGGACGGCTCTCGATGTTGCACGCGTCGAGATGCTGGCGAACGGTCTCATAATCGGTTCCTGTCTTGTGGGGATCGATGAGGATTGTGTTGAGCCAGTAGTTGCTGTCACAGCGCTCGTCGGGGTTGGTGTGAACGGTGATGCCATCCACGTTGGCAAACAGTTCCACATAACGGTCGCACAGGTGCCTGTGATGAGCCAAGTGCTCCTCGAGGACAAACATCTGGCCACGGCCGATGCCGGCACAGATGTTGCTCATGCGATAGTTGTAGCCAAGCTCCTTGTGCAGGTAATAGGGGAAGGGCTCTCGTGACTGGGTGGCATAGAACATGGTGCGTTTCTTGGTCGCCTCGTCGGGACAGATGAGGCCTCCACCGCCACTAGTGGTAATCATCTTGTTGCCGTTGAAACTCATGATGCCAAAATCGCCGAACGTGCCGCACAACTGGCCGCGATAACGCGAGCCGAAGGCCTCGGCCGAATCCTCGATGACGGGAATCTCATAGCGACGTGAGATGGCTATGATGTCGTCGATCCTGGCGGGCATGCCGTACAAGTAAACGGGAATGATGGCCTTGGGTTTACGACCCGTCTTGGCTATACGGTCCTTGATGGCATCCTCGAGCAGATTGGGGTCGATGTTCCATGAGTCACGCTCGCTGTCGACAAACACTGGTACGCCCCCCTGATAACATATAGGATTGGCACTCGCCGAGAAGGTCATGGACTGACAAATGACTTCATCGTCACGTCCCACACCTAGCTGCACAAGCGCCAGGTGAATCGCCGCTGTTCCCGAACTGAGCACGACAACATGCTTGCCGTTACCGCACAATTGCTCCAAGTCCTGCTCAAAGGCATTGACGTTGGGACCGAGTGGCACAACCCAGTTGGTGTCAAAAGCCTCCTGGATGTATTTCATTTCGTGCCCACTCATGTGGGCGAGACAAAGTAAAATTCTATTGTTTGCCATTATATATACTTTTTTGTTATGTTTCAGTTAATTGTGATGGATGGCCCGGAAAGACCCTGCGGCCACGCGCGAGCTGCCTGATATGATCTTCACTTTGATGGGCGAGTTCCTTATCAGAATGTGGGAAGTTGGTAACCGTTTTGACACCGGGAATGTAACTGTCGCCCGTGAAAACGGCATCGTTTACCACCCATGTGATGCAACTGGGGCCATGTCCAGGAGTAGCCACCGCGCGTGCCAGCACCCCCTCCATCAGCTTGATTACCGCGCCATCATCAACAACATGGATACACTCTGGCACGTCTAGCACAAAGGGCTCCTCGTGATACCTCGAGAAATTGAGTTTGTCGCTCAACAGGCCGTCCTTCCCGTGTTGGTTGGTAAAAATGGGCAGGCCAGGAAATAACGACAGCAGTTGATTCAAGCCGTAGATATGGTCGAAATGGGCGTGGGTCAACAGCACCCCACTCAATGTGCCCCTGATGGCTGCCAACACAGGCGGCACGTCGCCACAATCGACGAGCCACGACTGGTCACGCCACGAGATCACATAGCTGCACGAGTTGAACACACGATTGACAATCTGCCGAATCTCCACCTCTTGTCGATTGCCCGGTTTACTGCATGTGCAGGTAGAACGATGATCCCTTGTCAAACACCTTCTTGTTGGCCTGCACCTTGCTGCACTCAACACGGCGAGCCCTGTCAACGACCTCGTCGAGATGTTCGGCAAACATGGGTCCGGCCATCAACTGGGGCCCCTCGATAGCGGGCACCAGGTTGAACTCGATGAGCAACGGCTCTCCATCGGGCAGCACCGTCACATCCCATCCCACAAAATCAAAATAGGGCAAACGGCTGTGTGCATCGAGCAGTGTCTTGACGACCCCGTGATAATTGGGAATCACCAGGTGTTCGGTTCCCGTCTCTTGCTTGAGAGACGATACCGACAAGCTCTTGAAGCGGTAAACCTTATCATCGACCAAGCCGTTGGTGTCAATCAGGCAAGTACCTCCCCCCTTGGAAGTGTTGTCCTTGATAGCCCCCTTGCCGCCGTAGCGCAACATCGCATAGGGATACAGGAAGACACAGGTGCCATCGAGTTTGCGATAGGTATAAAGCCGCATCGAGTTCAATGAGGTGGGATTCACCCGCTGTATGTCGGGGTGCTGTTTCACTTTTTCCTGAACGATGAAGTTGAGCTTGTATTGGGCAAGCATATCCTTCAACTGGTCGGTGCCAAAGAGCTCGATTTGCTCCACGCCGTCGCCGTTACAGGTCTCGACGGTGGGCTTGATCATGAGTTCCCCACCAGCCTGTTGAATCGCCGTCACAGCCTGGTCGGCAGTGATTTCTTCGCCATTGTGGTAGAAATGGCCGTGGATGTTCTTGACGATGGTGGCGGGTTGTTTCACGTTGGGGAACAACTCGGTATAGATGTTCTTGTCGAGATAGGCATTGATGAAGTCGTAACGGTTGAGCGCCGGCACGACAAAGAAGTAATACACATCCATCGACAAGTACTTGTCACTGTGGATGCCGTTGACTTGTGAAAAGAAGTCGGCAAACATCATCGAGACCTTGAATCCCCGTTGCTCGTAATAGGGCGACAACTCCTTCTTGTGCGCCTTATAATCAAACATGGGGTCCATCACATGGTCCTTAAAGTACCAGTCGCCCCAGTAATACTCCTTGTTGGTATTGATAAAATGGGCCATAACCAGAATGATTTTGAGTTAATTAATAGGTAATCACCTCGCTGACCTTAACATTGCCGGCATAGAATTCCATACTAGCCCATGCCAGGCCGACACCAAATCCACATGCAATGCAATGCTTGTCGTCGCCCGAGAGCTTCTCGCGGCACCGCGTTACCATTGTCAACGGTATCGAGGCACTGGTGACGTTGCCATATTCCTCGAGGCAATAGGGTGTCTTCTCGGGCGGCATCTTGATGGCCTTGCGGATTTTCTCATCGATGAATTTGTTGGCCTGGTGCAATAGTAGCAGGTCAACCGTTTCCACATCTATATTAAAGGTGGCAATCAGTTCCTTGAGCGATTGTGGCGGGCGCTTGATGGCAAACCCAAAGACGTCCATGCCATTGACAATCATGTCCACGCCACGCCTGTAGGAGCCAGGAGAGACCTCCTGCTGCTGCAAAGCCTCGGTAGTAACAGGATTGCGAACGCCGCCAAAGGGCGCCCACACGGCCTGATAGCCGCTGCCATCAACGCCATACACAAAATTCATTGGGCGCGCATGCTCGGGATCAAACGCCAGTGCGGTCGCTGTTGCCGCGTCACCAAACAACGGGCGCACCGCGGTATCGAGCTGGCTGCGGTTGAGGGTGTTAGTCTCGGCAGCGACGAGGATTGCGCGCTTGAACGTGCCATGGGACATCAGTGAGCCCACAATGCTCATGCCGTAAACCCACCCCGAGCAACCGAATGGCAAGTCAAACACGCAGCAATCGTTGCGCAACTTGAGGCGGTCTTGGAGCACACATGCCGTCTGTGGGGCTATAAAGTCCCTTGACGTGCACACATAGGCCAGGCAATCCACTTCCTCGGGCTGCCAGCCCATATCACTGAGCAACGCCTCGACGGCCTTGACCGTCAGGTCAGATGCGGTGGTGCCGGGATCTACCTTGTGATGTCTCTCGATACCTGTTGAGGCAATCACCTTGAGTGCATCGTTCTGATCCTTGTAGATGGGCAACGTGAGGTTGTCTTCTACAGTAGATGGCACACAGGCGCTCATGCCGGCAATTCTCACGTTGTTAATCGTTAGTTGTGACATATCATCATGTGATTATTGTTTCAATTTTTGACGCTGGATTTTGCCCGAAGATGTTTTGGGCAGGCTATCGACCCATTCCCACTGCACAGGGATCTCATGGGTGGGCAACACGGCAGACAGTCGCTGCTTGACCTCGTCAACGGTCAATGTAGCCCCCTGCTTGACCAGGAAGGCCTTGGGCACCTCGCCGAGCACCCCATTGGGGTCGGGAATGGCGACACATGCACACTCCTGGATTCCACCAGTGCCGATGATGGCATCTTCGATAGACACAGGGCTGACTTTCTCGCCGCCGACGTTGATGAGTTCTTTCTTGCGCCCCGTCAGGTAAAAGTTGCCATCGCTGTCGCGGTGTCCCCAATCTCCGGTCCTGAACCAGTCTCCAAAGTAGGCATTCTCGTTGTCATGTGCCAGGAAATAGGAACGTGAGACCATGTTACCCCTCACGCATATCTCGCCGTCAACGCCGTCACCAACGGGTAAACCGTTCTCGTCGCGCACAGAGACCTCGACCAGCGACGAGGCAGGGCGCCCGATCGAGTTGAGGTTGTCTTGATTCTCATGAAACTCGATGAACATGGCCCGGGAAGCCTCGGTGAGCCCATAGTGCATGCACAGTCGCGTGTGAGGGAAGAGTTCCATGAGCAATCGCTTGTCCTGGATGGGGAGCAATGCGCTGCCAAACTCGATATATCGCAGCTGATCGGCAAATTGGCCTATCCGCTTGCCGCTGATTCGCTTGATGTATTGCCACACGGCGGGGACCATGCCAAATCCTGTCACCTGCTCGGTGGCCAGGACGTTGAAGAAGGCCTTGAGGTTGGCAAAGTTGCTGACGAGGACAAGTGTGGCACCCGCCATCAACACACAGCGCAATCGGCCGAGGCCGAAGGAGTGGCTAAGCGGCAGAGCCAGCGCCTCGATGTCGTTGGAGGCTGTTCGGATAAAGCCATTGGTGTTGCTGGCCGAGCCAGCGATGTTGTCATGGCTCAGGCAGACGCCCTTGGGATTGCCAGTCGTTCCGGTCGTGAACATGACATCGGCCACATCGGTCGAGCAGATTTCATGCGAGTCATATTCCATCTTGCCGGCATCAAGATCCAGCTGTATATCATGAAATGAGGTAAAGCTCTGAGCCACATCACTCTGCCCCGCTCCAAACGCGGCTACAGGATGAATGATGCCGTTGATGTAGTCCAGACGCTCTTGGGGGGCCGCGGCATCTACCACGACGTTAATAGCGCCCATAAGGTGGGCGGCAAAGTAGAGATAGACAAATTCCAGCTCTTTTTGGGCTGACAAGAGAATATAGTCACCTCGCTTGATACCCCGGGAATGAAGGTAGCCAGCCGCACAATGTATATTATGCACCAGCTGGGTATAGGTTATGCGGGATGCCCCAGCGACTAGGGCAACTTTACAGGGGGATGTCGCTGCATGTTCTGCTATCGTGCAGAGCAGGCGGCTGTGGGTGACATCACGCATTTAACAACTTATTGACTTCGTCGATGATTGACTGCACTGAGGTCAAGTCGAACAAATCCTCGAGCGGGAATTCAATGTTCAGTTCCTGCTCTATGGTACTGATGATCGCCAGGTTGCCAACAGAGTCCCACTCGGGAATGTCACCCGATGAGAGATTGTCGGTAATCACACCCATATCCACGTTCAAGACCCGGGCAATGATTTCCTTGACCTGCGTATCCATGAAATATAGAGGAGATTCTATTTAATTCGTATAGGGGTTACTTCTGCTGCCTTTCAACAACATCATACAAGTCCTGAATGGTGTCGGAATTGATGATGTCATTACCCTTGATGATGACGTCATATTCATCATCAACCATGGCGATAATTGATAGCGCGGTGAGTGATGACCATTCGTCGAGCTGCTTGAAATGGGTTTCGGGCGTAAATTCCTCAAGCTCTGTCTCGTCGAACTGAGAAGCAAAGTTTTCAATAAAATCCTGTATATTCATATAGTTATGACCTTGTCAATCTAATAATATTTTCCCAAAAGAAAACAAAAACTATTAAAACTTGGCACAAAAGTACTGATATTTTTTTAATCAGCAAATAATTCCCCCTAAAAACTATATTGAGAAGCCGCCGTCTATCACCAGATCGTGCCCCGTGAGCCAGCTGGCAGCGTCGCTCAGCAGATAGACCGCGCCATAGGCGATATCGTCGGGCTGGCCATAGCGGCCCAGAGGATATTTCTTGGCATCCTCGGCCAGTTGTTCCTCGGTAATCGTGCCACGATGGATAAGGGGAGTATCGACCATGCCCGGGCAGATGCTGTTGACACGCACACGGCGTGAAGCGTACTCACGCGCGGCATATTTCATGACGGCATTCAGGGCAGCCTTGGATGCGCCATAGACGCCATTGCCGGGCATGAAACTGTGTGTGCCGCCAATTGACGCCAGCAGCACAACCGAAGCGCCCTTGGCAAAGATCTTCTTCTTGTACATCAAGCGCATCAGCTCCACTGGGGCAAAGAAATTGACATCAAACATCTCGTCAAACTTCTCGCGGGATCCAAACTGCAAGGGCAACGTGGTCGAATTGCCGGCACACAACACCGCGCCCTCGATATGAGGCAAGGCTGCGACAAGAGCCTCAAGCTGCTCGCTGTTGGTCAAATCGGCAGTCAGCTGCACGTGATCCTGCCCACAAGTAGCAAGCTGGTTGAACGTGTCGAGCAGGCGGTCCTGGTCACGGGCCGTCAACACCAGACGGGCTCCCATGCGCGAGCAGGCAATGGCCGTAGCCCTGCCGATGCCCGATGACGCTCCCGTCACCAGCACCGTCTTGCCCGCGAGGGAGAAAGGAGAATGATTACTGGTTTCCATCTTATTAATCTTATTACTCAAAATCAAATTTCTTGGCTGGCACGCCGATGTAGGTGCTGCCATCCTTGGGCTTAGTCATCAGCACACTACCGGCTCCGAGGGTGACCTCGTTGCCAATCTTTACCTTCTGCAACACGACGCTATCCACGCCAAGCATGTTGCAATTCCCCACCTCGACAGCGCCCGAGAGGTGCACACTGGGCATAAACACATTATAGTCGCCGATGACCACATCGTGACCCAGCACATTGGCGCCGTTAAACACGTTGAAGTCTCCAATCTTCACATCACACGTGGCGCTACAGCTATCCTGGATGATGTTGCCCTGGCCAATGGTGAAAGTCTCGGGATCGAGCACCTTGAACGAAGGGGCAATCAGATTCGGGAAATAGATGTTAGGATTTGATATGCGCTCATGGATGAGTTTCCTAACCTTGGCATTGCCCACGGCTATGGCAAGCGCGAGCGGCTCATCGAGGGCATTGAGCTCATCCATGCCACCCATGACAGTGCCATAGTGAGACACCTTGGTACCCACCTCGATGTTATCGTCATAGAAGCCCACAAACTCCCATTGCTCCTTATTGGCCTTGTTGATGCGCTGGATGCCGCCGGCCACTTCGCGCCCCAGCCCCCCGGCACCATAAACCGCAATCCTCTTGACCACCTTGTTTCTGTACATCTGATTATTCTCATTATTATTTATCAGCTCCATAACCTCTGACAATTTTTCTATGATATACTTCGGAGATTTTGACTGAGAAACTTGGCGGAACGGATGAATATTATCTTGCTCATTTTTTATACAAATTGTATTCCACCCAAGGGCATTAGGCCAATAAAAATCTTTCTCACAATTATCCCCAACATATATTTTCAATGCATCAGGATATCTGGAATTAAGAATTTCAAATGATTTGGGACTATACTTATTGGTCCCAATCTCCTCTGAAATAAATATATTCTCATTATCAATGAAACGGTCCAGACCCAAAGCAAGAATCTTATTACGTTGTGTAAGAGATCGTCCGTCTGTGATTAAACACAAAATAATACCAGAAGCCTTTAATTTGCTCAATAAATCGGCAATATCTTGTCCAAGCGTAATGGATGGAATGTGATTACGATAACATTGAATTAAATCCTCTTTAGAAACATTCAATTCATATTCCTCGATTAACCGACCAAATGGATCTTTATCCCCATTGCTCCATTTATTCCACAAGAAATCATAAACTCCACGAATAGAGTACTTCAGCTCGAGTTTTTCTGCTATCTCGCGGTAAGCCGACTTAAGATAGTCTACCTCCTTATAAAGGGTGTCATCCAAATCAAATGCTACAACCTTTTGATCATATATCACAACATCCTTGTCATAACGTAACATCAAGGTATTATTAAGCCAATTGGCAGAATATTCTAAATTTTCGCCTAATAAGTATTCACGGATTACAAAATCTGCATAATTGGCTTTAGCATGATAAGACAACGGATATCCACCTCCAAAACGGGGGTTAATCTCAATACCTTTAATATCATTATCTGTATCTCGGTAAAACAATTGGACACAAATGCACCCCCTAATACCAGGTAGATATCCCATTCTATCCTTCAAGAAATCAACAATATAATTCTTCCGAGTAATGCCCTTATTAATCTCTCCTGCCCTAATCTCAATTCTTTCTCTAGGTACTATACTCTTAACCTTATGATCTAAGCCGAAATACATATCAACAGTGAATTCCTTGTATTCACTTTTATCAATGTACTCCATAAAAAGAAGTTTCGGATCATCCAGAATTTCCCTAGTAAGATTATCCGCGTTCTTTATAACATGAATATTTGTACTAAGAGATCCATCATATGGTTTTGCAAACATGGGAAAAACTGGATGCCTTTTATCTAACATCTTGGGTACATGGATTCCTATTTGCTCAAAAAATGTTGATGTCAAACGCTTATCTCGACAGATGCGGATAAACTCAGTATCTGATAGCATTAATTTAACATCATTTTCTTCAAATAATTGCTTATTCTCAGAAAACACAAGTAACTCTGGGTCAATCGTTGGAATAATAACTCCAATGTTATTTTCGCGGCAAATGTTCAGAATGGCATCAACAAAGCCAGCATCAGAACATCTAGGGACATCAAAACAGCCATCTGAAACGATTCCAGCAGGTGCCATTTCTGGTCTCATGTCGGTAGTAAAGACTTTTGCATCAAATCCGCTCTCGCGTAAAGTATGCTGAAAAATCTTAACTAACACGACCCTTTTTCCTGCCGATGTGATAAGAACATTTTTCATATTGTCAGTTCGAACCTTTAAAAACCTCCATTGTTGCGTGACCGTCTTGAGATATTCCATCCCTAGAGATCACTTTCTTTATTGTTGTAAAAATCACTTTCACATCGGTCATGAAGCTACAGTGATCAACATACCATACATCGAGTTTGAACTTCTCATCCCAGGACAACATGTTGCGACCATGGCATTGCGCCCATCCTGTGATTCCGGGACGCACCTCGTGACGGCGGGCTTGTTCGGCCGTATAAAGCGGCAAATACTCTACCAGCAAGGGGCGCGGACCAATTAAGGCCATGTCACCTTTTAACACATTAAATAATTGAGGCAACTCATCAATGCTTGTTGATCTAACGAATCGTCCCACGCGAGTCAACCGCCGTTCATCCGGCAAGAGTCGGCCGTCGGCATCACGTTCATCGGTCATGGTCTTAAACTTAATGATCTTGAATATCTTAGCATCTTTACCAGGCCTCTCCTGGAAGAAGAAGGCTCCCGCCCCCTTATTGGCAAAATGCAACCATATGGCCACAATAAGCAATAACGGAGAAAGGCAGAGTAAAGCCAATAAGGAAATAATAAAGCCCAAAAACCGCTTTATATACTTACCATACATACAGCTCATAATAATAGAAATTCAAAAGAAAATCAGTTCAGGAGCTGATGATAATACTTCACCCATTCAGCTGTAATCACGTCTCCATCAAATTTTTCAAGAACCATCTTGCGGCCATTGCTTCCCAATTGCTGTCGCAATTCTTTATTTAGAAGTAAAGTTTCCATAGCAGATTGCAACGAGGGTGTATCAGCGACTTTGCAGCGAAGTCCTGTGACCCCATCCTCCATCGCATCCATAATACCATAGGCATCACTACAGATAACGGGTATTCCCAAGCAGGAGGCTTCTATGACACTAGAGCCAAAGCCCTCGCGATAAGAGGGCATTAAAAAGACATCGCATGCCTGAAGCTGGATACCTGGCGTTGGAGTGAAGCCATAAAAATGAAAATTCTTGCCATCAATGATACTCGGATAATTGGATATCTCATCGACAAGTTTGTTCTCATCCCAGCCAAATATCAATAAAAACGCTTCGGGATGATTATGTACAATATTGTTAAATGCATCAAATAGTTCATAGATGCCTTTTTCTTTATTTAACCGGCCAGAAAATGAGAAAACGACTTTTTCAGAGCTCAGATTAAGTTCCTTCCGCATCTGGTTTCTTACCTCCGAAGAAGGGCTAAAAGCTTCGGTTTTAACTCCGCTAATAGAACCAGCGCCTAACACTCTAGACTTTGATTCACTCACGACTCCGTTTTTAATAAGAAATTGACGTTGTGATTGTCCATCGACTAAGATATGGTTATCTAAGTGAGCTATCACCCAATCTATTGTTTTCAACAATGACCTCATCACGCCATGTCGAGTAGCCCACACTTGACCTGTAAAAATGTGAGTGCGGTGTTTTATCCCCGCCAATCTTGCAGCAATCGCTGTAGTCAATCCGGCCTTAGGTGAGACAGAATGAACGGCATCAAACTTCATTCGTTTAAAATAACGATACAATTGCCTCAGAGCCTTTATGTCCTTCTGAATCTTTATCTCTCGCTGAACATCAAATTGGAATAAACCTTGCACCTTTAGTTCTGGTATCTCATCAACAGATTTAATGTTCCCAGCAAGATAGATGTCATAGTACTTGGATAAGGCTGATATGTGATTTTTCAAGAATGAATTTGCAGTCGGAGATACTGCCACCACAAAACAAATCTTTTTTCTCATTTGTCGATTATAATTTTTGACAGTTTGATATGTTTAACCAATCAATGATTATTGTGAAGTTTCTTGTACATGAATCCGGGAATGATGGACAAGAGAATGGGTTTGAGGGCGAAGACCTGGGTGTACCACGGCAATCCTATCATTTTATAGCCGACGTGTTTCACATAGGCCTCATTGAGGCGGCTACTGAAAGTGCGGCGCTTGAATGCATTCCTGTCATCGCGCATCTTGTAAATCACGTCGTTGAGCATGTATAATTTATATCCCGCGGCGAACAATTTAAACCACAAGTGATAATCCTCAACGCGCAACAATCGACCGTCGACCGAGTAGCCACCTACGGCCTTGAACGCGGCTGTGCGGGCCATACAAGGAGCATGGCAAACCGGAGAGCCCATGATGAAGTCTTCTTTCTTGACTTCGCCCTTGCCCGTACCAGTGCGGAAATCCCCATTTTCATCAAAATAAATCATGGGTCCGCTAACTACAGCATATTCGGGATGGGTATCGAGAAAGTTGACCTCCGTCTCAAATCGTTTGGGTAATGAGATATCGTCACCGTCCATGCGGGCGATATACTCAGTGTCGGCATGCTCTAGGCATCGATTGAGGGTATAATTCAGCCCCATGTTGCGCTCATTGCGCAGCAACAAGATATTATCATGGGATGAGGCATAGTCCTGGGCTACCTGATAAGTATCATCACTCGAGCCGTCCTCGCACAAAATGATCTTGAAGTCTTGGTAAGTCTGGGCATAAAGTGACTCTAATGCCTCAACAAGCGTCGAGCCACAATTATAGATACCCATGAGTACTGAGATTCTTGCCATATCATTGTATCTCATTAACGTTTACATCCTGGCCCTTTCTTAAGGCCTAAACTGGTATCGTTAATGTAAACTTCACGAAATTTAACTAATTCTTATACTTGTAAATTTCCCCACATGAAGCGGCGAATCATTGTCGGCGTATAAAGTCAATGATTTCAAGCAATATCTTTACTATCCAAAAAATTTTATTGGAAGCCGCTCTATAAAACACACGCCAATGAAGCTGCAACTTAGAAGTGTTTAACTGACGCAATGCCGCCTGATAATAGTCATCAGCAAGCACAGAACGAATCTCAGCACGAGGTGTTTGGGACATATTCGCATTGATCAGTAGACTCAAAACATCTATTGCGACTCGATTAGTCAATGCTTGTTTCTCGTCGGCACTTTTAAAATGATCAGCTATCATCCCATACATTGCTTTGCGCTTTTCTTTCAGTTCAGCAATGTGGCTACCTGTTAAAGAAGACTCATCGCACCTACGGTAATGATAGTATAGATCTGGGCAATAACCAACAATGCTTGCCCGCTTGAAAACGAACATATTGAAAAGAGAGTCTTCGGCACTGCCAATAATGTTCAAATCAATAAAACCGAGTCCTTCTAATAGTTCGCTGCGATATAGCTTGCCCCACACCGTAGCAAACGAATTCAGTTTAGACGGCGAGGTAATCTCATTACCAATAGGCCCTATCATCAATCGGGCCAAACGGCGGCACTCACTCCCTCTAAAAATAATCTGGTCATCAAACAGATCGCACTTGAGTGAAGACTTCACTCGTTCCCTCAAATATGGAAACATAACAATGTCACATTCATGCTCGCATAAGAAATGAACAAGAACTTCGACACAATTATTGTCAATCCAATCATCAGCATCAACAAACATAACCAATGAACCAGAAATCTGTTTCAAGGCAACATTTCGCGCATTAGATACGCCCGCATTATCAATACTGATAACTTTGAGGTTTGAACTTTGTGATGCGTACTCTTCCAGGATTCCCCTACTGCCGTCATTACTACCGTCATTAACACAGATCACTTCTATATTTGTGTATGTCTGATTCAGTACAGAGTCAAGGCACTTAGAGAGGTATTTCTCTGCGTTATAAATAGGGATAATGATAGACACTAGTGGAGTCGTCATCCTAGAGAGCGCTATTTTACTGCACCAACCGGCAATTATAAAATGCTTAAAGACCTGTCTATTAAATTAATTGTTAACGACTTCGTTAAACAATTTCATCCATTGCTGGGCGATGCTGTCGGCTTGATAGTCTTTGGCCCGCTTGCGCGCGGCAATGCTCATCTGGTGGCGAAGCTCTTCATCTTCAATCAAGGTGCAGATGCGCTCGGCCATCAGCTGCTCGTCATTCACGGGAATCAGGAAGCCATCCTTACCGTCTGTAATAATGTCCTTGGGGCCGCAAGGGCATTGATAGGACACCACAGGCAAGCCACACTCCATGGCTTCGACGATAACCAGGGCAAATCCCTCGACCAAAGACGAGAAAGCAAAAATTGACGCTTGCCTCAATTCCTGGTCAATTGCGTTGGAAAATCCCATGAGCAATACATTGTGCTGCAAGCCGAGGTCGTTGATTTGTGACTGCAACGATGATCTCAATTCCCCGTCACCATAGATTTTCAAGACCCAATCCGGATGCTTTGACACAACCTTGCTGAACACCCTAATCAACGCGGCAAAATTCTTCACATGGTGATAGCGACCCGATGAAACCACCAGTTTTTCGCTCACATCTGAAGGATTACTACAAGTGAACGCAACCGGATTGGGTACAACGGTAACATTATCCCAACCAATCCAATTGGTTTCCTTATCCTCTTGGGTTAAAACCACTATTCGATCAAATTTTCTATCAACGTGGTTAAACTCATAGTAATCAGACAACTTACCTATTAATTTCTTAAACCGTGAACGCGCATATTTTGACCTGTAATACCGTTCATTATGGAATTCCCGGATTATTTTCCAAGTCCTTTTACCCATCGAGGTGAGCATAAATTTCTCGGATGTACCTGTTGAAATCACAACATCGGGATCGATCTGCCTCAGCACCCGCTTGAGCGCCCTCTTGTGAGGAATGCCCTTGGCCAAGCCAACAATCATGTTAACCAGTGTTGACCGTTCGTCATTATGATCATAGTAGTTGATGTCCAAGTCGATGAGGTGAACTTTGGGAGATAATTCATGAATTGCTGGACCCGATTTGTTGTCTGTCACCACTACATATACCTCATTTCCTGGAATCTCAGCCAACGCATTGGCCTTGACAGGTGTAACTCGTTGAATTCCACCTAGAAATCTGATGCTATTAAGGCAATATACAATCTTCATATCAAACAGATGATTTAAAGACCTATTAATCCTTCAATCTAAAATGCTCTGCAACCTTGTCGTCAGAATTTAACCACCTCACATAGTCGAAGTATATTTCAAAATAGCGCTTGCCGTAAATCGTTTGTTGCATGATGTCACCGATTTGGTTCTGCCCTTCAAATTGTTTTAGCTGGAAACAATAGGGATAATCATATTTCTTTGCGGTAAAAACCACAAGGCCTCGACAATCGACATGCTGTAACGAGGCAATATCCTCTTCGGTTACACCATCCCTATCGGTAGCAATGACCCATAAGTTGTTATAGTTTATTCTGCCACAACGCCGTTTCCATGCTTTCACGCCATCATCATAGGAATTAAAATGAGTGAAATTTATCACAATGTCCTTTAATCTGCCTCTGGGCACCTCCATGGCTGGCAGTTCTTCAAAATCACTGCTCAAATAATCGGAGAGGTTCATCAGCAACTTGTATAAATCAGGCTGAGACATCATGAGGTTAACCGTTGGAGATAGGAATGGAACGTTTAACTTGTTGCAGATGATGCCACCCATGCAATTTCCACACAGAATAGAAAAATCCTTATTCTTATTATTACGCCTAGAGATAATTCTATGAATTACCGTTGGAGGATAATACTTGTTATAAAAAACCTGCTCGTAATGCTTGATCCTTGCCCAATTCATCATTCTCAACTATTTTTATTACATCTACAGCATCTAAAGGTCTATCGCCGAATGATGATTCGCCTCATCACACAAAGCATAGATAATAGAGAGACTGTCATCCTGTTTTTTGCGCAAAAATAAAACAGTCTCCAGTGGATCGGCATATACTCGGTTTCGAGAGTCCGAAATGCCGACCTGTACATCGGGTTAGAGATAATGTTGTCAAGGCGTTTTTTCTTTTGGAAAAATGATCCTGGTGACGACGCCACTCTTATACCTAGGCCTATTAAACTCAGGGCAGTTCTGTTAGAAAGTGATTGTTGCAGATGTTCCTGACCACCACAAACGGCACGCAATCGGCGCTGCAACTCACATGACTGATCAAAAAACTGAGGTTTGAAGTTCTTTGTCAACGACGAAACATTGGACTTGCGATAATGATTGAACTTATTGGGCAACGCTACAGCCGAAGCGCAATAATTAAATACCTCAGCGTTGAACAACAAATCCTCGGTACCAATAATTCTAGTATCCACAAACTTGATATCGTGTTCTCGAATGACAGACATCCTGTACAATTTACCCCATGCAGTTGAAATCGAGTCACACTGTTCGGGATGAGCAAGTTGCTCACCTGTTAGACCAACCAAACGCTGATTCAACCGAACGTAATCTTCCCCCTTGAAACACGTCCTCTCATGAAAGACACTGACTGGCTGAGATGAATCCTCATACTCCTTGACGTAATTCCACAATACTAAATCCACATCATCCTCGAGCGCCGCCCTTAGCGCAATCTCGATGGTATCAATGTCCACCCAGTCATCACTATCAATATACATGAGATAATCCCCAGAACACATAGCGGTGCCCTCGTTACGAGCACCGGAAAGGCCCTGGTTCTCAATACTGATGACTTTTACCCTGTTGTCTTGTTTTTCATATTCCCTCAGGATATCAATTGACCCATCAGGGGATCCGTCATTGACACATACTATCTCAAGATTACCATAAGTTTGGTTGACGACACTATCAAGGCATTGCCGCAGATATTTCTCGACATTGTAAACTGGAATAACGATTGAGACAAGAGGCGTGCGTTCCATTCTCACATGAAAAATCAACTTGTAGCAATGTGATTACTTTCTCCACCAGTACTGATCGAAGCCTTTAAAACCAGATGTTCCAAAGTAATAGATGAAGAACATAAAGAAATCAAAGCCAGAGTAACCAAAGAGGATCAATGCGGTTCGACGGTCTTGGTCCTTCCAGAGGTTCATTCTAAATAGCGGATAGGCAACCACCAACGGATACATAAACCAGGACAAATATGCGAAGCGATTAGAATAGGCAGCACGAATCACCATAAGCCAGAACGCATTGCATAACAAATAGGTAATCGCTATGACATCATAGGTCTTGTCTCTAAACTTACGATAAACGGTAACGTACCAAATTAATACTACAGGGAAAGCACTATAAAGGAAAAAGTCCCACCTAAAACCGGTTTTAGAGAAAGCATACTCTTTAAAGCTTTCATCTATTTCAACGTATGAAGACATACGGTCATCAAAACCAAGAGAAGCAAAGAATTGCTCCATTGAGGAGCCAGCGACCAAAGAAATGCCAATAGATATAAGCCAGAATCGTATAGCTATTTTTGTATCCTTGATTAGATATAATGACGCAAATGACGCGACAATTGGTAACATAATACTACGATGGATACCAAACGCCAAAAACATCATAATATATGCCAGCACTCTTCGAGATGTCCTTTTATCGGCCATCAGACAGATTCCAATCAACATGATACTACATGACATGCCGTTACGAATGCCGTTCTCGCCAAAAGAGAGGAAACTGAACGATGTATATACAAAGAGCATCACCATCCACAAGTGATCTCGAGTGACCAGAATGGCACTCACGAGAAATCCCATTACATAAACGAGCTCAACAAATAAGAAAAAATCATGGACCGTAAAACCATTTTTTTTGAAAAAAGCCGTAACATCGCTCCACAACCATTCCTCGTTGAAGCTAGGTGCGATATAATCAAAGTCAGCATGCCTAAACATGTAAGCGTAGTTGCTCATATCTACGAAGTCACGATAGATGGGGCGCAATCCAATATAATAGGTAACAATAAATGCTAACAATATCGCAAAACCTTGAGAAGCATCGCCCTCTGATAGCAGCATCTTCTGGTCACCGGAGCCAACGTAGTATATAATCGTCATCCATGTGATAATCAATAATACAACATACCACACGGTGTTATAATAGTAGGGTTCGATAAATGTAATAGGTCCCATATCAATAAAATCTCTTAAATTCTGCCCTATAATCCATTAAAGCGATTAAAGCTATCACACACCAAAAAGCTTGTGACAGGGTAATCGCTTTATAAGCTCGTTTACGGGAATAAGAACAACTAGAATTATAATAAGCGTAATTGATGCCCGCAACACTGATGTTCCAATGTCATGCGTCTGGAACAATCCAAAGTGCGCATATATCATGCCGCAGGCAACTATTACGATGCGTGAATGCCATGAGAACAGAATCATCGTGTTTCGGCCAATGTAGGAGAGAAATACAGAATGAATCACCGAGGCCAGCGACACGATCATCAAAATGCCAGCTACTGCCGCAATAAAGGTCATTATCTCGTTTCCGTACAGGCCGATTGACATGTCCAGCGAATACCCGGATAATACTATGCACGCTTTGGCAGCAATAACGTTAACAGCAAGACAAACAAGAATGATGGCGGCAAACTTGTAAATCGAATGATTCCCGACGAAAAATTCTTTTACCCGTGTCGAATGCATGAATCGATAGCCTAAATGAAAAAAGAATTGCGCCTCGAATGCCACATCCAAGTTCCATGGCAGCGAGCCCCATCCAAGTCTATATCTCATTAATCCAAAGGCACATAACGCTACAGAAGCGATTGTCACGGCATACTTCCAACGGCTAAAACAATAGTCGATTCCATAATAGATCAATTGGGTCAGGAACAAGGCCGCCAGGAACCATATTGTCCAATAATGCTCTTGAATGAGAAATGAGCGCAGCATCTCGATATAGCTCGATAGTGGCTCGTTCTGCATTGCATACACACAACAATAAAACAGTATAATTACCGAACCAAGAGTAAAATATGGAATAACCAATCTCTTGAATCGACGCCATGTGAACTGCGTGAAGTCCTGTTTCTTATAGCCTGGATACAACAGCCCGCTCAAGAAAAAAAACAAAGGCATCGCAAAAGTATGCATCCATGCAGAGGCAAACGGCACATTTAGATGTGCAATAAATACGGACATCAACCCGATGCCGCGAGCTGTGTCAATCCAAGATATGCGTTTATCACTGCTCATATTATGCCTGCTCGTTTAAGTTCGCGCCTCACAATACGCACAAGAATACCATATAACCTGTAACGAAGACAAAACGTCACAAACCGCAAGCGCTTGCCCATGTCATGCCATGAAGCGGTAGTCATTATCTGACTAGCCACCTCATCACTCCCCAAGAGAGATCGCAATGTGCCAGAAACAGTAGTTGCTGATAAAGATACCTTTTTGCACAAGCACACGACCAGTGAGTCCAAATTCACCATTGCGGCATTGGCATTGGCCCGTTGCTCAATGGGCTGAGTGGCTCGACGCTGTTTCTCGACGTATAGTAGCCTAGTTTTCCGCCAGAAATCATCAGCGTCAAAATTCTTGATCATACTATCGGTAACAGAGCCTGAATTGGCAAAATAATTATATATCACTTGATGATCAACGCTAACGCTATCGCACCGCTGAATCACATCGATATTGAAAATCTGGTCTTCCCAGGGTTTTAATTCCTCGATGAGCGAGATATCAGAATCCAGAATTATGCTTTTCCTATAAATCTGCTTCCACATAAAGCCATGCAAACGGTCCCGCTCCTTCAAGAAGCCAAACGCTTGAGGCAGGATATCTTTTTTGATAGACTCATGCTGATAGAGACCCTCCTGAAAAGGGGGATTCATCAAATATACGTCTTCTCCAAAGTGGACTTTATGTGAAGTTATTAGCAGGTCACAGCCTTGATCTTTAATCACTTGTATAGCGTGATCATATCCCCCTGGTTCCAGATAATCATCAGAGTCACAAAAGCCCACATAATCTCCATGACACTCCTTGATGCCCAGCATGCGAGCCTTGATATAACCGATATTATCCTTTAGGCTCCTGATAAAAAAGCGATTATCGCGTGACGCATACTCAGCACATATTTCTCCACAGCAATCGGGTGAGCCATTATCAATTAGGAAAAACTCCAAATTCGGGCTTTGCAACGCCATCATCGAGTCAAGAAGGCGAGGCAAGTCTTTCTCCGCTTTATATATTGTGGTTATAATGCTTATTCTCACTGTTTCATGAAACTGATAGTGTATTCCCTCGCGCTTGGCTTACTTCTCTTGAATACTAATATGCCAAACACTACAGTGCCTTGTAGTCCTGGAAAGACATCAGATTGAGGTCCTTGTCACTGATGATGAGATTTTGTTGGCCCCCGATTTCCTCAAACGGCCAGCTTATATTCAAATCGGGGTCATTATACATAATACCCGAATCGCCATCAGCATAGAAGACTTCCCCGCACTTGTAGCTCACGACAGAATCTTCAAGCACAAGGTAACCGTGAGCGAAATGTTGAGGGACATACAAGGATAGCATGTTTTCTCCTGTCAGGTGAAAACCGCACCATTTGCCAAACGTAGGTGAATCCGGCCTTAAATCGGCAATAACATCATAGACGTGACCACTCACACAGCGCACCAATTTGGCCTGCTGCTTCACCAGCTGGAAATGCATTGCCCTGATCACTCCGCGCTTAGAAACGGTATAGAACACTTCCTTCAACTCGTGGTCAATACCATTGGCCTTGAAGGTGTCGATGTTGTAATCCTTAATGAATCCGCCACGTATATCGGCAGCATAAAAGGGCTTGATCAAATAAGCGCCACTCAACTCCAATTCCTGGAATTCAAACTTTTGCACCATAAATCTTTAATTAATTCTTCAAGGATTTGAGCCACTCCATCGTCATGCGAGTGCCATCAGCAAAGCTCACCTCGGGCTTGAACTCACAATCCTGCTCAATGTCTGATGTATCAAATGCCGATAAAGGCATATTGGTGCCCGTAAAGGGAACATCGCCAAACAGGGGCTCATTGTGTGGTGCCAGCGCATGCTGCATTTCAATGATAAACTCCTTGAGCGGGCGTGCATTACCACTGCCGATGAGATATTCCTTAAAGGGAATGCCATTCTTGGCTACGGCATAAAACGCTCTGGCCACATCGGTTACATAGACAAAATCATAATTTTGGGTTCCTGCGGTAAACTGCAAGGGCTCGTTATTGATAATTTTCCGTAACGTCGTGTTAACAAACCTGGGTGACAGTTCCCCTACTCCATAAGCATTTGTTATCATTGGCCACAGCAGGTCTATACCGATCTGGGCTGCTACCGACTTGCACAAGCAATGGGCAATAAGCTTGCCCATGCCATAGATATAGCCCATACCGGGATGACTGCCTTGGGTGTGAACAGCGGCTTCCACTTCACGTTCCATGATGCTGCCAGCGCAAACAAAGCGTTGACAACCGAGCTGTTTCGCGGCTTTCATGCATTCTACGGTATTGAGCGCATTCTGCATCTGCAGGTTATAATCAGTCCTTTGCGGCCCAGCTGAGCCTGCCCATGCAAAATGAATAAACGTGTCATACATGCCCACGGGGATTGCACCCACCAACTGTTGCACATCGCTCACGTCAATGCATTTATAGTCCAAACCAGCCTGAGGTTTTAACCGTCTGGGCTCTTGAACGACATCCAGCGCTAACACTTTGATGCCGTTATCAAGAAAACACTGAACCGTATAACTACCTACAAAGCCATCGGCCCCTGATATAATCGCTTGCTTCATCATGTATCAATCATTTAGGTATTCTTGTATCTGCCCCTGCATGCATGCATTGACATCGCCGCCTCCCAGCCAGCATTTGCTCCACTCAACAACTTTGGAAATAGCCGTTTCCAGGTCCCACCGTGGGTTCCAACCGAGCACCGACTTGATCTTAGAGCAGTCAAGTTTCAGGAAATTAGCCTCGTGAGGGCCATCGGCAGTCGCTGGCGTGGTCCATGTCATGCCCTCGCCCCAGTGCTTGACAAACATGTCCACCAAGGCTCCGGTTCTGAAGCAATCCTTATCATCGGGGCCAACGTTGTACCAACCGGCATATTGAATGTCCTCATATTGCTTGGCGCAAATCATCAGGTAAGCAAACAAGGGCTCAAGAACATGCTGGTAGGGTCTGGTGGAATGAGGATTACGAACAATGATTTCCTTGTGTCCCATGGCGGCACGAACGCAATCAGGAACGATGCGGTCGTTGGCAAAGTCGCCTCCACCTATCACATTGCCGGCGCGAGCAGTCGAAATGGCCACCCCGCCATTAGCAAAAAAACTGTTCTTGTAACTATGGGTCACCAGTTCCGAGCATGACTTTGAATTGGAATAGGGGTCAAAGCCATCAAGCATCTCATCCTCGCGGTAGCCCCATGGCCATTCCCTATTGAGATACACTTTGTCGGTCGTCACATTCAGACAAGAACGCACCGACGAGCTCTGACGCACACATTCCATCACATTGACAGTTCCCATCACGTTCACCTCATAGGTGTATCTAGGTTCCTTGTAGCTGTCACGCACAATGGGTTGTGCGGCGAGATGAAGAACGACCTCGGGCCTGAACTCTTCAAACACTCGCTTCAGGAAGTCAAAGTCCCGTATATCGCCGATAATCGACCGACATGATTTATCCAGTCCAGCGATCTCAAACAATGATGGATTTGTTGCGGGATCCAAAGAGTACCCCGTCACTTCGGCGCCTAGATGAGCGAGCAGCTTGCACAACCACGAGCCCTTAAAACCAGTGTGGCCCGTGACCAGGACCTTCTTACCCTGATAGAAACTTAAATCAAATTCCATGAGCTTGGGGTGTCAAATTCGTTCCACTCTCGAGTTAAAAGGATCAATCCCACAGCTTCCAGGGAGCGTTCCCTGAAGCCCACAGGCTCTCGAGCTTTTCCTTCTCGCGCAGGGTGTCCATGCACTGCCAGAAGCCCCTGTGCACATAGCCCATCAGCTGATTGTCACGAACCAGTCCGTTCATGGGCTCTTTCTCAAAGATAATGCTGTCACCGGAGATATAGTCAAACAAGGCAGGCTCAAAGACCATAAAACCAATGTTGATCATATCGTCATCCTGATCGCTTTTCTCACGGAAGGCTTCAACATTCCCGTCGGCAGCAAGTTCAAGCACACCCTTGTTCTGGCTGAAATTATACACTGACACTGTACCGATTTTCTTGTGGGCACGATGATATTCCAGCAATTCCTTCACGTTGATGTCGCCCACTGCGTCGCCATAGGTGAGCATAAACGTCTCATCACCAATGTAATCCTTAATGCGCTTCACCCTGCCTCCGGTCTGGGTATTCAAGCCTGTATCGATGATTGTCACGCGCCAGGGCTCAACGTGCTTGCGGTGTACAATCATCTCGTTGTCGCGGGTGAAGTCAAAGGTCACATCTGACGTGTGAAGGAAATAGTCGGCAAACCATTCTTTTATCACATGTTGCCGGTATCCGGCACAGATGATAAAATCATTGAAGCCGTAATAAGAATACACTTTCATGATGTGCCACAGGATGGGCATACCGCCAATTTCAACCATCGGTTTGGGACGGAATTGGGATTCCTCAGAGATGCGGGTACCAAAGCCTCCCGCCAGAATTACGACTTTCATGCTATTCTAATCAATTCAAAGTGAATCAAAAAACTTTTCATACTCCTCGACCAGGGCTCGGGTCGTGAAATTGGACTCGGCCTTGATCTTGCCGGCATACTCACCGATTCTCTCCCTATGGGTCAAGAGGTCTTTCAATCCTTGATAGATCGACTCGTCATCATTAGGAACAATCATTCCAAATTTTCCGTCATCAAGGATTTCTTCCATTCCCGAGCAATCGGTCGTGAAAACGGGAACACCCAGAGAAATCGCCTCGGTAGTCGCGGTGCTATAGCCCTCGCGATAGGAAGAGCACACAAACAGGTCCATTCGTGAGAGATATCTGTAGGGGTTGGCGTCAAAACCAACTAAAATGATATGCTCAGTCAGTCCTGCGGCAGCAATTTGCTGCTCTAGCACGTCTCGCTCGGTTCCACGGCCCAGGATGTACAGCTTCACATCATCGATCAAGCCGTCGTCCTTCAATCGGGCAAAGGCAGCTATCAGACGGTGGAAACCCTTCACATAGAACAATCTATTGACCGCACACATATTAAGCTTGGTGCGATCGATCTCTATCGGACAGGGCTCTTGTGAAAGCCGCTTGATCTGGTCAAAATCGTTGACATTGTGGATGACACGCATCGGGACCTTTATCTCGGGGAACAACTTGACGAAGCATTCCCTGGTGCGCTGGGCCACATAAACCAGCTCGTCAAGCTGATTATAGGCATTGATCATCTCCTGCTCATTTCTGAAGCCGGCACAAGGGAAATCACGTCGGTCAAATTCTATATGCACCCACGCAACTTTCTTGGTATCCCTATTGGGGCAAGAGGCGATAATGCGTGTTGGTGAATTCTCCAGATAAGCGATTTCAATGTCATATTTACCACGAATGAACAACCTGTGCAACAGGCGTCCTGGCAAGAGTTTCATCATGGTGTTGAATCCCTTGAACTCGTGCTTAAAAACGTAGCGGTACTTGATATCCTTGGGCACAGAGTTAACGTATGGACCTGCACCAAATACGGTCATCAGCGTCACATCATATTTGTCACGATTCAGATACTTGAGCAGATTGATGAGTACGCGCTCGGCGCCACCTGCCTGTAGATTATAATGGAATATCAGTATCTTCTTCTTGGCCATGTCGTTGTACTCTTGGTTAAGAGAACTAATGCCTATTTGCCCTCTTGAACATATAGCATGCCCGAACTGGAACGAACGATTCGTTTAACCTTACGGGCCTTCAGTTTCATGAATAGATTATAAGCCAGTGGAATATGATAAAACGCCAAGAGACCAGCTTTCTTGGTGAATGCCATCTCACTTGCCAGATATTCCTTTATGGTCTTCTTATAGGTTGCTCCCACAAGAGCCTTCACTTGGCTAGAATACTGGGTATCCCTGGCATTGTAACGCGTGTGAAGCATCACTTTATAGAGTTTCTCCAGGCACCAAGTGCGATAAGTTTTCTGCTCATAGGGAATGTTATTTAATGACAGTAGATAAGAATTAACTCTTTCGACATGCCTGAGACTAATTCCTTGATGCGTTATTGATGAAGTATGCTGCAACCAGTAATACAACCACGCCTCAACATAATTAATCCTATTGACCCTCAAACCCATTTGCAGCGACCATTCTAGGTCTTCACTAATACTAATTGTTTTTCTGAAGTGAAGTCCTTGAATCAAGTCTCTCTTATACAACTTATTCCAAACGACTATATATTGAAATTCAGAACTGCTTGTACCAAAGAGTCCTCGAATGTAATCCTTTTGTGACAGCGTTTTATGGTTCGCACTCAGCCCATTTTTTTTGTCGGCCAAGTAGTTGCCACTATCACCTTCAAGCAACTGAATACCTTGTACCATCGAGACATCATAGTCACCAGACTGGATAGCTTCAACAAGTACCTGAATCATGTTAGGGTGAATCAAATCATCACCATCAACAAACATCACGTACTCGCCCGACACCAACGACAATCCTGTGTTTCTGGCTTCGGACAAGCCGTCATTCAACTTGTGATGGACTTTGAATCTGGAATCAGAGGCAACATACTCATCGCATATCCTGCCGGAGCTATCTGTCGAGCCATCATCGACCAGGATTATTTCCAAATCCTTATAAGTCGATGCCAGGATGCTATCAAGACACGCCTTGAGGTATTTCTCGATATTATATACAGTTACTATAACAGAGACCATGGGCAAATCTATTAACTTACTGACACAGAGACAACAAAGGGGACGCCAGCCCATCGGCAAGCCAGCGAATCGGTGGAGAGTGGGTAAGGCTGCGACACTATCTCAGTAGTCATTATCAGCGATTTACCTAACTTATTTAGTACTAGCGAGACAAAACTTCACTTGTCGATATCACGCTAACATTTAAATTGCAAAATTACGTTTTTTCTTTGAGCTACGCAAAAAAACGCACTCAATTTTCATAGCCACAAAACAAATAACCATATCAATCCATCAAGTCAGCAATCAAAACAACAATCATTATTCATTATTAGTGTATTTTTATCGTCTTTTTCAACTATTTCATCCTCTGCTGGTTGATGCCGATCACCGGGCCATTTCACCTCCTGTCATTTCATAACAAATCAAAACGATTTAATTATTCTGCCAGATTTAGCTTGGTCTATTGAAATTTGCGTATTTTTGTAAAAAAAATTTGCTATGAAACGTTTATTAAGCATCTTGTGGATGGTGGTTTGCATCGCCGGCGGCGCATTATCAGCCACCATCGAAGAATTGAGAACCCCAGTCGTATCGGGGCTGGACGTGAACCAACAAGAGATGGACGCGCTGCGTTTCCTTTACGCCTACATGCCGCTAGCCGATGTGACGGACTATTCCGTACAATTTCATCTCGAGAACATACGTGCCACGCTCGAAGCCCGCCAGCTGATGCCATGGGGCAAAAAAGTGCCGGACCTGTTGTTTAACCACTTTGTCCTCCCCTTGCGCGTCAATAATGAGGCCCTCGACATGTCTCGGCCCCTGTTTTTCAAGGAATTGCGGGAACGGGTAAAGGGCATGAGCATGGAGGAGGCGATCCTTGAGGTCAACCACTGGTGCCACGAGCATGTGACCTATCAGCCCAGCGATGCACGCACGCTCTCACCACTGGCGTGCATGAACACGGCAATCGGCCGCTGTGGCGAGGAATCGACTTTTACGGTCGCTGCGCTTCGTTCCATAGGCATTCCTGCCCGCCAGGTTTACACTCCACGTTGGGCACACACCGACGACAACCATGCCTGGGTCGAGGCTTGGGCTAACGGCAAATGGCACTTCATGGGAGCCTGTGAGCCCGAGGCTGTCCTAGACCTGGGATGGTTTAATGCTCCCGCATCGAGGGCTTTACTCATGCACACGCGCGCCTTTGGTGATTACAATGGTCCCGAAGAGGTCATGCTGCGCACCCGCAACTTTACCGAAATCAACCTCATCGGCAACTATGCCCCCACGGCGTCGGTCCAAGTGCTGGTTGTGGACAAGGGCGGCAATCCCGTCAAGGGAGCAAAGGTTGAGTTCCGCATCTATAACTATGGCGAGTTCTATCCCGCCGCAACAAAATATACCGACGACAAGGGTAAGACCAGCCTCACCGCCGGCAAGGGCGACATGCTCGTGTGGGCCAGCAAAGACGGCTGGTACGGCTACCGCAAGGTCAGCTTCGGCAAGGACGGTAAGGTGGATATCATGCTCACTCGCAGCAACTCTCTCAAGAGCGGCCCTACCTATGAGACATTTGACATCATTCCTCCCGCCGAAAAAGCCGTGATTCCCAAGGTTAAACCCGAGATGGCCGCGGCCAACAAGGCGCGTTTTGCCCGTGAGGACTCCATCCGCAAGGCCTATGAAGCCACCTTTGTCAATGCCGAAAAGGCTCGGCAATTATGCCCAGCGGCAGCCGACTATCTGGTCAAGTCGAGAGGTAATTGGAAGACTATTCTAGAGTTTGTGAATCGTCACAGCGACAACCAGGAGCGGGCCATAGGCATACTCAAGGCTCTCAACGACAAGGACATGAGAGACGTGACAGCCGCCGTTCTCGAGGACGCTTTCAACGCTCGCAGCAATCAGCTATCCCAACGCGTGGAATATGAGATGATCACTTCTCCGTTCAAGATGGAATTGCAAGACGCGTTTGACCCATCGACAGCAGCACAATTCAGGAATGATCCCGCTAGGCTCGTGGCATGGGTGCGTGACAACATCTCTATCCATCCCGAGGAGAACGCCCTGCACATCGCCCAGACGCCGATGGGCGTCTGGCGCTCGCGAGTGGCCGATGGGCGTGGACGTGACATTTTCTTTGTCGATCTTGCCCGCTCACTCGATATCGAGTCGCGCATGGATCCCGTGACCGGCAAAGTGCAATACCGAGCCAATGGGGACTGGCAAGACGTTAATTTTGAGTCCATTGAGCAGTCCAACGCCAAGACGGGAACGCTCAAATTGCGTTACACCCCCACCCCGGCTCTCGATGACCCGAAGTATTACCACCACTTCTCACTCTCGCGCATCCTGGACGACGGTTCAACCCAGTTGCTGAACTATGACGAGGGCGACTCGGGTCTGGAAGAGGGGGCATCGTGGAGCAATACTTTCCAGAATGGCACACCTCTTGACGCTGGCACCTACATGCTCACCAGTGGCACCCGTGCCGCGAGCGGCAAAATACTGGTCGCTAACCGCATTTTCACCATCAGGCCCGACGAGACAACGACCATCAATCTGACGATGCGCCAGAGTGACGACATCGTAGCCGTTATCGGCAATTTCAACTCCGAGTCAAGGTTCCACCTGCTTAACAGTGAGTTGAGCCCTGTTGGTGGCGGCGACGTGAGCATCCTTTCTCAAACCGGGCGAGGATACTTCATCGTCGGCATTCTGGGTGTGGGGCAAGAGCCCACCAACCATGCCATGCGCGACATCGCCAAGATGAGCGACGCCCTCGACAAGTGGGGACGCCCGATGGTGTTGCTGTTTGAGAATGAGGCCGATGCGATGAAATATCGCCAGGAAAGCTATGGCACAATGCCTCGCAACATCATTTATGGCATCGACAGCGATGGCAGCATTCGCAACCAGATTGTGCAGGAGATGAAATTACAAAGCGATAGCCAACTGCCCATTTTCATCCTTGCCGATACCTTCAACCGCGTGATGTTCAGTTCGCAGGGCTATACCATCGGCCTGGGAGAACAACTCGTTAAGGTCATCAATAACCTCGACAAGTAGTACACGGTATACTTATACAGAAAAAATAATTGAGGCTGACTGCGGTTTCCCGCCAGGTCAGCCTCTCAATTTCAGTCAGTTGTAATAAGCCTGCGCGTCACAGCAGGGCGTCGATCTTGGCAGCAAGAGCGTCGCGGGTAATGGTGCCCACATGCTTCTCTACCATCTTGCCGTCCTTGAAGAACAGCATCGTGGGGATATTGCGGATGCCGTACTCGACACCCAGGTCGGTGTCGTCATCAACATTATACTTGCCGATGATCACACGACCCTCATAGGCGGCGGCCAGTTCTTCAACAATGGGAGCGATGCTACGGCAGGGACCGCACCAGGGAGCCCAGAAATCAATTACCATCGGCTTACCCGATTCCAGTAATTCCTTGTAGTTAGTGTCATTAATTACAATAGCCATTTTTCTAAAAATACTTGTTTTAATTGGTTGATATAATATTCTGATGGTTGATTACACTGCAATTTCAATGCCAACTGCCACCGGTGTCACAATCGGGCATTGACCTTGAAACGGATGTGCGACTCGCGCAGGGTTTCCAGCAGGCGCTTGGTCACAGCGATGGCCTGTTTGGAGCGCAACATGACATAATTTCCGTTCTGGTGGTCCCTCATCCTGAAGAACAAGTCACAACTGTTGTCATTCTTGGCCCCCAGATACTGCTTCAAGAAGTCCACATTGCCCAAGTCCTCATCATTCAGGTAAACGACCAGGTTCTTGAGCATCTTGCCCTTCATGTTCTCGAGCAGATCAATGCTGCGAACGTTAAAACGCACATTGTCATTGTATCCCTTCTCGTAGGCGCCACGCACGACTATCGCATATCCAGGAACACCATACTTCTGGTAATCGACAAACTTGTTGCCGAAAAGCATGAACTCAAACGAGCCTGAATAGTCCTCAATCTTGAGGATGCCAAATTGGCCTTTCTTGCCCATTCGCGTCTGGAAATCCACAACCAGTCCGCCCATTGTCAATTCCTTGTCAACCTTGTCTGACTGGTTCTTGACGTCGGCCAGTGGCGTGTCGCAGCCGTAATTGACCTCGATATAATAGGGATCCAGCGGGTGGGCCGACAGATACATGCCCACCAGATCACGCTCGCGGTTGAGTCGCTCAAGCTGTGACCATGGCTCGGCATTGGGGATTGCAGGCGTTGCCACTTCTACCCCACCCAGGGCTCCAAACAATGAGTTTTGCATCTCTTGTTGACTCACTTGATAACGCTGCCCGAAACGCATCAGCGTCTCACTGAAGGTCTCGTTGCGGGCATTCACCTCAAAGAAGTCCTCGCGCTTGATTTCCTTGAAATCATCAAATGCGCCTGCCAGCGCCATCGACTCGAGCGCCTTGCGGTTGCAGGCGCCCTGGTTGATGCGTTGCACAAAGTCAAAGATGTCTTTATAGGCACCGTTCTTGTCACGCTCCTCGACGATCGAGTCAACGCAACTCACGCCGACGCCCTTGATACCAGCCAGACCGAAACGGATGCGCCCGTCCTTGGTGGCACTGAAGTTCTTGTAACTCTCGTTGATGTTGGGGCCCAGCACCTCGATGCCCATCGCGCGGCACTCGTCCATGTACTTGGACAGCTTGTCCACGTCGTTGAGGTTGCTGCTCAACACGGCGGCCATGTACTCGCTCGGGTAGTTGGCCTTGAGATAGGCCGTCTGGTAGGCGACCCAGCTGTAGCAGGTGGCGTGAGACTTGTTGAAGGCATAGGATGCAAACTTCTTCCAGTCCTCCCAGATCTTGTTGAGCACCTTCTTGTCGTGGCCGTTCTTCTCGCCGCCCTCATAGAAGAGTGCCTCGAGCTCGTTCATCTTCTCGATCTGCTTTTTACCCATCGCCTTGCGCAGGGTGTCGCTCTGGCCACGCGTGAAGCCTGCCAGTTGTCGCGACAGGAGCATCACCTGCTCTTGATAGACGGTAATGCCATAGGTCTCCTTGAGGTACTTCTCCATGCACGGGATGTCATACTCGATGGGCTCCCGGCCAAGCTTGCGGTTGATGAACTGCGGGATGTAGTCCATGGGGCCCGGCCGGTACAGGGCGTTCATGGCGATCAGGTCCTCAAAGCAGGTGGGATGCAGCTCGATGAGATACTTCTGCATGCCGGCCGACTCAAACTGGAATGTGCCCGACGTCATGCCCTTGCAGTACAGGTCATAGGTCTTAGGGTCGTCGATGGGTATCTTCTCGATGTCGATATCCACGCCATGGTTGAGCTTGATGTTGGCCAGGGCCTCCTTGATGATGGACAGGTTCTTCAGTCCCAGGAAGTCCATCTTAATCAGCCCCGTGCTCTCGATGACACCGCCCTCATACTGGGTGACAATGATCTTCTCGCCATCGCTGTCGGTGGCCGTGCTCACGGGTACCCAATCGGTGATGTCGTCGCGCCCGATGATTACGCCACAGGCATGCACGCCCGTGCTGCGTATGCTGCCCTCGAGCTTCTCGGCAAAGCGGATGGTCTCGGCCACACGCGGATCCTCATTGTCCAGCTCGTGACGGAATTCAGGGAAGCATTCCAGACAATTCTTGACGGTGATCTTGGGTTTCTTGCCGTTCTTGTCCTCGGGCATCTCGTTGGGCGACGAGGGAATATACTTGGCCAGACGGTTGCTCTCGGGCAAGGGCAGATCCTCGACACGGGCAACATCCTTGATGGCACTCTTGGCAGCCATTGTGCCATAGGTCACGATGTGGGCCACCTTTTCGGCGCCATACTTCTCGGTGACATAGTTAAGCACAGCCGCGCGGCCGTCGTCGTCAAAGTCGGTATCGATATCGGGCAACGAGATTCGGTCAGGATTGAGGAATCGCTCAAACAGCAAGTCATATTTCAAGGGGTCAATCTTGGTGATGCCCAGACAGTAGGCCACTGCCGACCCCGCGGCCGACCCGCGGCCCGGTCCCACCGAGCACCCCAGCTCGGGCGCCTTGCGGATGTAATCCTGCACAATAAGGAAGTAGCCCGGGAAACCCATGTTCTTGATGGTCTCGAGCTCAAAGTCGAGTCGCTCGCGTTGCTCCTCGGTAATGTCGGGCCAGCGCTCCTTGGCTCCCTCATATACCAGGTAGCGCAGGTAGTCGTCCTCGTTGGCAAATCCCTCGGGCAACGGGAAATCAGGCAGGATGGGGCCATGATCAATACTGTAGATCTCAACCTTGTCGAGAATCTCGTTGGTGTTTTGCAGGGCCTCGGGCACGTCGGCAAACACCTCGTTCATCTCTTCCTGGGTCTTGAACCACTCCTGCTTGCTATAAAGCATGATGTTCTCGTCGGTCATCTTCTTACCTGTCGAGAGGCAGATGAGGCGCTCGTGGGCGTCGGCATCCTCCTCGTTGACAAAGTGGGAGTCGTTGGTACAGATGAGTTTCACGTCCAGCTCGCGGGCAAACTGGATGAGCGCGTCATTGACCATGCACTGCCGCTCATAGGTCTCATGATTGGCCCTAGCCACGGTGGCCTTGTGGCGCTGCAACTCCAGGTAGTAGTCGTCGCCAAACACGCTCTTGAACCACTTGATGGTCTCGCGTGCCTGATTCATCTGCCCGCTCATGATCAGTTGAGGCACCTCGCCACCCAAGCATGCCGAGCAGCAGATGATGTCCTCATGGTACTTCTCGAGCTCACTGTGGTCGGTGCGAGGGTGGTAATACATGCCCTCGGTCCAGGCATGGGACACGATCTTGATCAGGTTTTTGTAGCCATGCAGATTCTTGGCCAGCAATATCAAGTGATTACCATTGTCCCGCTTGTCTCTCTTGTCGTGACGCGATTGGTTGGCCACATATACCTCACAACCAAAAATGGGCTTGAATTTCTCGTCGCCGCGTTTCTTGTTCAGCTTGTTTACATAATCATGAAACTCCTTGATGCCAAACATGTTGCCATGGTCGGTAATGGCCATGCCTCGCATGCCGTTGGCTATCGCCTTGTCAACCAGATCCTTGACAGGTGCCATACCATCCAGGATCGAGTATTGTGAATGTACGTGCAGATGTACAAATGGTATCATTGTTTTCTCCTTCAATTATTGTTACAGATGCGGAGTGTAAAATTACTGCTATTTTCCCAAGCGCACAAAAAAAGTTATTAACACTCGATGACGTAGCAACTCCATATCAATGATATGACAATTGCGCGCAGTTAGAAATTGAAGTGGAGCTGGATGCGGATGCCGTGGCGGTCGGTTCCGGCATTATCGCGGTAGGTGACGCGCCACACGTAATCGACACGCAGGATGGTGAGGATGTTATCTATTCCCACGCCAGCCTCGATATAGGGTTCATTGCCCATTGCTCGACACGAGACATCGCTCGGAAACTGGAAGATGTCTCCATTCAGGGCCGGGTTATTCTTGTCACTCAGGCTACCCCAAATGCCGCGCAGCGTGAGCACCTCGCGCAGCCGCAACCGCTTGATAAGCGGCAAGCGGTTCATCAAGATGCCGTTGCCCCAATAGGTCAAGTCCCATGACAGGGCCTGGTCGTTGATGAATTCCATGGGTTTCATCAAGGTGTAACTCTCGGGCTGGATGGTGTAGCTCAAGTTCACGTTGGGCATCAACAAGTCGGGATAGGCAACCTTGCTCCACACCTTTTCACCCTTGACGATGACATCGGCATAGCCAAAGGCCGAGAACCAGAAGCGCTTCTGCAACCCGATCTCGGTCTTGTTCACCTCATGCAGGCTACCCATGAAGCCCTTGGGCATATAGGTCTGTGTCAACGTGACTATCGGCGCGTCCATGTTGATGGGAATGCGGTAGGACCGGGCCTGATAGAAGGTCTCTCCGGGCGCAAATCGCAACTGTGCCGTGAATCCCGCTTGGGTATATCGCTGGCGACTCGTGCCATCATTATAGACAAAAGGCACATATTGCGTCGCCTCGTGGACGTTGTGCTCAATGCCCAGGGCGATCGAGAGATGGTTATACCATTCCCGGCGATACTCCAGGCGAGTGGTGCGCAGGTACTGCATCCTCACGTCCTTGTGGCGCCTGAGCGTCAAGAAGACATTGTCCTGGTTGGTATAGAGATAATGCTGGGCCAGCTTATCCACATCATATTTATGAGTCAGGCGCACACTATGGATAGGAAACTCCTGGTCAAGCGACTTCTTGGGCATGAAGGAGTATTCCAGTGAGCCCATATACTTGAACTTCTTATCGCGCGTGCCATAGGCCAGATAGCCACGGGCGAACCAATGACGGCTCAGGTTTACCGTTGTCATTCCCCCTAGACGCAAACGCACTCCCTCCAACGAGTTACCGCTAACGAGGGTATTCAATGGTCCGATGTCCAACTTGCTCTCCTTGGCGGTGGGAATATAGCCGTTGACCAGCACGACAACGACTTGCTCGGCCCAATAGAACAGCTGAGAGCCGCGCAGGCGCTGCATCAGCCCCTTCATCGTCGCTGCGGTGGTATGCGCATTGGCGGGCCGGTATTCCTGCCAGAATTCATCGGGCATATAGGCGGCACTGCCCTCGACGGCTCGTTCTGCCTTGAAATTGAAGACCCCGCCCTCGGGCCGCTCAAAGTTATGACCCCGATAGACCGTCTCGCGGCGAGCAAACACCTCGGGCAGCCCCGGCATGATCTTGAAACTCACCTCCACATTGTCGCGCACCTTGAGGCGCGAGCCATTGGGGGCACGTTCAAAATCCTGCTCAATACTCATGCGCTCCACATAGTTGAGGTTGATGTCGTGGGGCACTCCCATCGACACCCGCTTGATAAACATGGTCGTGTCCTCGAGCGAGACATATAGGCGCCCCAGGAATCCGAATGTCTGGGGTGTGAACGGCACAAAACTCAACACGGCGCAGCGCTCGCCATCGACCATGACCGTGTCGTTAAGGTAAAACTTGTAGAAATCGACTGCGATGCGAGACAAGGGACTCACAAAGCGGTTGGTCAGCAAGGTCACATCGTTCTGGAAAATATCGATCTCTCCCATGAAGTCGTCCAGCACCTTCTTGACGTTCTCTTGATCGATGCGTTCATCGATGCCGGCGCTCTTGGTGCCCAGGATGACCTGCTTGTGGTACTCTGGCGACTGGCTGTAATAGTCACGGGCAACGGTTTCCTTGATCGAGACGGGCAATATGCGTTTGCCAGTGAGCAACGACGTGTCGGCAAACTCGTCTATCCATTTCCGCTCCTCGGGCTTGCCTATCAGGTTATCCAAGTCGCCAAATCCCAGCATCATGCGTTCATATTGCGAGTATCCGTAGTGGGGGTACTGCCGCGGATCGTTGTCATCACGACGAGCCCGCAGTTTCTTGATCATCTCTACAGCAGGATTGTTCTTCTTGCTATACTTCTCTTTACCCCGGCGCACGACCACCTCGTCCAGCTCGACACCAGTCGGGGCCAAATCGACGAGCACGACACTGCCGCACCCCGTTTTCACCTCCACCTCCTTGGCTTTATATCCCATGGCTGTGACGCGCAATTTAGAGAATTCGGCACGGGTATTGATCGTGAAACCACCCTTCTCGGTGGCCAATGTCCCCTCGGTGGTGCCCACCAGCGAGATTGATGCAAGCGCGACACCCTCGTGGGTTACCGAATCCCTCACCAGGCCCGTTATTTGGGTCACTGTGGACTGCTGAGCCATTGCACTCAACGCCACCAGGGCTATAGCAGCCAACCACACGATATGTCTTAACACGTCTTTCACGAGGGCACAAAATTAGACATTTTTCGGTTATGAGAGCATAATCTCATCAATAAAACTCATATAATAAAACCCATGTAAACATCGTTATAAGGCTATCATGGGTATCGAGATTGAACACAAGTATAAGGTAATAGACGACACCTACAGGCAGCTGGCAAGTAGCAAGAGTGAGATCAAGCAGGGTTTCCTGTCAAGGGATCCCGAGAGGACTGTGCGCGTGAGGATCAAGGACGACAAGGCCTTCATCACCATCAAGGGGCGGGGCTCGGGGGCGGCCCATCCCGAGTTTGAGTATGAAATACCCCTTGACGACGCCTTGCAGCTGATGGACATGTGCCAGCCCCCGCTCATCGAGAAGACGCGCTACATTGTCATGCACACGGGCAACCGATGGGAAGTGGATGAGTTCCACGGCGACCTACACCCCCTGGTTTTGGCCGAACTCGAGGTGCCCAACGAGGAATACCGTTTCGACCTGCCTGCTTTCATCGGCGAGGAGGTCACTGGCGACCGGCGCTACTACAATTCCCAACTAGGGCTTTAACCAACTGCTATATACTCATAATCGAGTCTGCTTAACCAAGGTGGATTCCTGTGAGTCTATCTTCGGTTAATCAAATTATCTTTTCATTCTTGTTTTTATAATTATTCATTTAATTTGATTAATTAATGAGCGTTTTTTAAAAAAACGCTTGAATAGCTGCTATATCTTTACTATTTTTTTTAATTTTGCAATCCAGATTTGCTAAGAAAAGTGGCAGATAAGCCGCCATTTGCTCCTAATACTTTTATTACAACCCAATATCACATTAAATAATACGATCATTTATGAAGAAACTATTACCTATTTTCGCTCTGTTACTGGCAATTCTGCCAGCTAGGGCTGCTGATGTGAGTCTGTCGATGGCTCAAGCAGCGGCTCATCGTTTCTTGCACAACCAGTCAGCACGACAGGGAATCAACGCTATGTCCATTACCGATGTCAAACTCCTGCATGCCGAGGCCAGTTCCCATCGTGCCGACCAGCCGGTCTATTACATCTTTAACAGCAACCGGGGCTTTGTTATCGTTGCCGGCGACGATCGTGCTCAGCAGATTCTTGCCTATGGAGACCGTCAGCTGGACATGAAGCGCATGCCCGATAACATGAAGTTCTGGCTGGGTGCCTACAAGACTCAAATCGAGTACCTCCAGGCCCATCCCGGACTTGTCGTCGAGCAACCCAAAATGAAAGCGGGCATGAGGGCCTCTCAGGTTGGCCCGCTGCTCACCGCCGAGTGGGACCAGGGCTACCCATATTATAACCATTGCCCTGTCTATAACGGCGTCAACTGCCTGACAGGCTGTCCTGCCACCTCGCTATCGATGGTGTTCTATTACTGGAAATATCCAACCGACCCCACCGATGAGATCCAAGGGTACATCAATCAGACTGGCGGATTTGAAGTTACGGCTCTTCCTTCTATCACCTTTGACTGGGATAACATGTTGGACAAATACACCGGTTCTTTCAGCACGGCCCAAGCCGATGCTGTAGCCTGGCTCATGCGCTATGTGGGGCAGGAGGAGCACATGAATTACTCCTCGGGCGGCAGCGGGGCCTATAGCGAGGACATCCTGCGCGCTATCAACTTCTTTGGCTACGACGATAATGCTCATGTGGTGTACAAGACCCGTACCGATGACAATGCTGTCGATACCGCCGTGTATTATACCGATGAGGAGTGGACTGAGCTGCTTCAGGACGAGCTCGACGAGGGCCGACCGGTGGTGTATTGTGCCTATGATTACAATACATGGTTTGGCTGGAGCGGTCATGCCTTCAATGTCGATGGCTACAATGCCGGCACCAGCACCTTTCACGTGAATTGGGGCTGGAGTGGCGAAGGTAACGGCGATTTTGCGCTCAATGCCTTTACAGGAAATGACATGACTTACAACATTGAGCAGCAGATGATTTTAGGCATCCAGCCCCCACCCCAGGGCCCGGTGATCAAAGTAAATCCCGCCAAACTGTACTTGAGCGCCAATGTCGACGAGACCACTACAGCCACCTTTACGGTTAGGGGACAGTACTTGGATAGCAATATCACCTTAACGCTCAACGACGAGAGTGGCGCGTTTGCCATTGACGCCAACAGCGTCTCGATGGCCGAGCAGGAGAACGGCAAGGTGATCACGGTGACCTATGCCCCAAAATCCAGTGGAACTCACACCGCTACCATCACCCTGAGCAATCCTGATGCCCAGGACAAGACAGTCACCATCAGTGGCATGGCAACTCTTGACACCCATAAGCCCGTGTTGAGCCCCGCTAACGAACAGTTCATCAATCTGACGCAATTTCGTGCCGACTGGACCGATCAGACGCTGTCCAAGTATGTTGACAGCTACACCCTCGAGGTGTCAACCCGTCCGGCCGTTGAACTGCTTGCCACGCTCGACGGCAGTGACTACCCCGGCGGCTACAATAACGTTCCTCTTGTCGAGCCATGGAGTGGAGAAGGTCTCATGGGAGGCCATAGCACGATGTACATCAGCAACTCCTTCTTTGACGGCTACGTTAACTTCACTGTACCAGGCGGTTACTCCAATGACACGTTCACTATACAGATCACTACCGCCACCGACTCCTATGGCTCTGGAGATGTGACTGTGGGTTCCACTCAGACGGCACCCACTGGTCACTGGTTCACTTATGGCAAAACCCACACGTGGACAGTGACAGCCAGCTCAGGCGAAATCATCTCTATAACTTCGGCCGAGGAATACTACTCTCCCGACATGAGCATGATCAGGGTTTATGCTGGTGATGTGAACGAGATGAACACTATCAGGGCCAATGAGATTGAGCAAGGTGATGCCACTTATCGACTCATCACGGGTATCACTGATAAATGCTACACCGTCAAGAACCTCACCCCGGGTGGTAACTTCTTCTTCAAGGTAAAGGCGACCTATGTTGACGGCACCTCGAGTGCTTGGAGCAATGTTCAAAGCGTGACCCTGTTTGATAACGGCCATAGCTATCAGCCTGGCGATGTGAACCATGACGGCAAGGTGAACATCTCGGACGTCACCGCCCTCATTGACCTGTTGTTGGGGTCAGCTGGCAATGCTTGCACAACCTGTGCCGACGTTGACAGCAGCGGCAACGTGAACATCGCAGATGTCACCGCTCTCATCGACAACCTGTTACAGGGCAACTGAGTGTTTGCCGCCTAGTATCTTCATTATCGGGTACAACATCCAGGGGTTTGGACACCATCAGGCTTGTCCAAACCCCGTTTTTTGTGCAATTTAAGTGACTGAACTGTTACAGATATTTAGTCAAATATAAAAAAACTAAACGGCGCACCGATTTGCGCCGTTATTTTTTGTACTTTTGCAGGCAATTTAATGCAACCCGGCATTCATGTTAAAGATAAAGAAGCTATACCTGTTCATGTTGTCAAGATTCTTGCCCAGATTCTTGATGACCTTCTGCATCTGCTTGTTTATCGTGATCATGCAATTCCTGTGGAAGTACATCGACGAGCTCGTGGGCAAGGGGCTGAGTGTGGATGTGATTGCCGAGCTGTTCTTCTATGCGGCCCTGTCGATGGTGCCTCTGGCGCTGCCATTGAGCATACTGCTGGCGGCGCTCATGACCTTTGGCGACCTGGGCGAGCACATCGAGCTCACGGCCCTCAAGTCATCGGGCATCTCGTTGACGACCATCATGAAGCCGCTGGCCGTTCTCATGACCCTTGTAGCCATCGGAGCATTCTTTTTCCAGGACATCGTGTTGCCACACTCCCAGGTAAAGATGTGGACCTTGATGTTCTCGATGCGGCAGACATCGCCCACCCTCGACATTCCCGAGGGGGCTGTATATAGCCAGATTCCCGGCTACAACATCTACGTCAAGCGCAAGGACAAGGACCGCGACATGTTGTACAACATGCTCATCTATGACGTGTCACAGGGCTCTATGTTTCCCCGCATCGTCGCTGCCGACTCGGGCCGCCTGAGCATGACCGAGGACAAGCGGCACCTGGTGTTGACGCTCTACAAGGGATCGTGGTATGAGGAAATGAAGGGCGGTGGCGGCGTCAGTGGCATGAGCAATGAGCTGTATCGCCGCGAGTCCTTCCACGACAAGGAAATCCTCATCCCCTATGACGCTAACTTCACGCGCATGGACGATGATGCCATGAAGTCGCAATATGTAGGCAAAAACATCACCCAGCTGCAACACACCATCGACTCGGTACGCATCAGGGTGGATTCGGCCGCCAGCGTCATTATCGAGAAGATGCGCACCCAGCCCGTGTGTGGCGTACCGCCATTCCGCACAATGGTCAATGAGGGCAAAACGACCTTGCAGCCCACTGGGGAGGTACAACTCGACAAACCCATCGATTTAGACCAGCTGATCAAGGATCTGCCATCGGCCGAGCAACAGCAGCTCGTCAACCAGGCGTTGATGCGCACCACGACAGCCATGCAGGACACCCAATTCCAGGGCTATGCCATCAACGACGATAACTTCATCATCCGCCGTCACCAGATCGAGCTGATGAAGAAGTTCACCCTCTCGCTGGCATGTCTGATTTTCTTCTTCATCGGCGCGCCATTGGGGGCCATTATCCGCAAGGGAGGCCTGGGCATGCCCATCGTCATCTCGGTCATCCTGTTCATATTCTATTACATGATCGACAACTCGGGCTATAAACTGGCCCGCGACGGCCGTTGGCCCGTGTGGCAGGGCATCTGGCTCAGCTCGGCGGTACTGCTGCCCCTAGGCATCTTCTTGACGCATAAAGCCGTTAACGACTCAGCCGTGTTCAACCCCGACGCCTGGCTCAACATCCTGCGCCGCTTCACGGGCTTGCACCAGACGCGCAAACTCGAGGCCAAGGAGGTCATCATCAACGAGGTGGACAACGCCACCGCCATTGCCATGGCCCAATCGCTCAAGGCCAACTGCCTGCAATTCCTTGACTCGCATCCAGGCCGGCAACGCTATCTCGACTACTGCCGCCAGGGCTATGACAAAGCCGCCATCAAGTCGCTTGCCGAACAGGTGGACAGCGTGGTCGATTACCTGTCCAACTCTCGGGACCAGATGGTGCTCAACAAGGCCATGGACTTCCCCGTCATCCGCCAGTTGCTCACCTACTCGCCCTCGAGCGGAAACCAGAAACTCGGAACGGCCCTCGCGGTCCTGTTCCCGATAGGTCTCCCCCTGTGGCTCGTGGGCATGCGCCACCAGAAGAACCTGAAGCGCGACATCGGCCTGACGGCCAAGACATGTGACCAACTGATAGCCATCGTCAACGACGAGTATGACCGCGAGATGGAGTACATGGAAAATAAAGAATAATCACCAACACCAAACATAGTTAATGGACGACATCAAACTGAACACTATCGACGAAGCCGTCGAGCAGTTGAAGCGCGGCGAATTTGTCATCGTGGTCGATGATGAGGACCGCGAGAACGAGGGCGACTTCATCATCGCCGCCGAGAAAATCACCGCCGACAAGGTCAACTTCATGATGCGCGAGGGGCGGGGCGTGCTGTGCGCTCCCATTACCGCCGAGCGCTGCCGCGAGCTGGAACTGAACATGCAGGTCGATGACAACACCTCGATGCTGGGCACACCGTTCACGGTGACGGTCGATCTGCTCGACGGATGCACCACTGGCGTGTCGATGCACGATCGCGCCATGACCATCCGAGCTCTGGCCAACCCCCACAGCAAGCCGCAGGACTTTGGTCGACCGGGGCACATCAACCCCCTGCGCGCCGTTGACAAGGGTGTGCTCAAGCGCGCCGGACACACCGAGGCGTCGATTGACCTGATGCGCATTGCCGGCCTCTACCCTGCCGCAGCACTCATCGAGATCATCAACCCCGACGGCACTATGGCCCGCCTGCCGCAGCTGATGAAGGTGGCCGAGAAGTTCAACATGCCCATCATCACCATCAAGGACCTGATTGCCTATCGACTGCGCACCGAGAAAGTAGTCGAGGTGGGCGATGAGGTGGACCTGCCCACCCAGTATGGCCACTTCAGGCTCATTCCCTTTAGGCAAATCAACAATGGCCTCGAGCACATCGCTCTCATCAAGGGCCAGTGGCGCCCCGATGAGCCCATACTGGTGCGCGTCCACTCGTCATGCGCCACGGGCGACATCTTCGGGTCACTGCGCTGTGAGTGCGGCGAGCAGCTACACATGGCCATGCAGCTCATCGAGCAAGAGGGCAAAGGGCTCATCGTCTATATGAACCAGGAGGGACGGGGCATCGGCTTGATGAACAAGATCAAGGCCTACAAGCTGCAAGAGCACGGCCTGGACACCGTCGAGGCCAACGTGCACCTGGGATTCAAGCCCGACGAGCGCGACTATGGCGTGGGTGCCAACATCCTGCGCATCCTGGGCGTGACCAAAATGCGCCTGATGACCAATAACCCTGTTAAGCGCGTCGGCCTGGAGAGTTATGGCCTCGAGGTGGTCGAGAACGTTCCCATCGAGGTCAAGCCCAACCGCTACAACGAGTTCTACATGCACACCAAGAAGACCCGCATGGGGCACAACTTGCACAAGGTGGATTGATGAGAAATCTTGACGAAATAACAACTTTTCTTGAGCACGAGATTGTTCCCCGCTATGACAACTTTGATGCCGGGCATGGCAGGGACCACGCCCAGCACGTCATGGCACAAGCATTGACACTGGCACAGCACTATCCCGAGGTTGACCCTTGCATCCTGCTCACGGCTGCCGCCTATCATGACTTGGGGCTGATCAACGGCCGCGAGAGACACCACATCGACAGCGCCGCCATCGTGCGGGCCGACGAGCGGCTGCGCCGTTGGTTCAACGACGACGAGATCAACACCATCGCCGATGCTGCCGAGGATCATCGAGCCTCGAGCAATCACGAGCCGCGCACCATCTATGGCCGCATCGTCGCCGAGGCCGACCGCATCATCGACAGCGAGACCATCGTCAGGCGCGCCTTGCAGTATGGCTTGTCTCATGAGCCAGGACTCGACATGGAGGGCCAGTACAAGCGCCTCAAGGAGCACATGCAAGAGAAATATGCCCAGGGGGGCTACCTGCGCCTGTGGATCCCCTACGGCGACAATGCTCGCCGCCTGACGGAGTTTCGTGCTATTCTGGCCGATGAACAGCAATTCCGCCATCTTTTTGAGAACATCTATCATTCACTATTATCCAATCATACCTATTAACAATGAAACGCTATTACACTTCTTCTCTATTGTCGCTCATCATCGCCGCGACGGCCTGGGCCGACATCCCCAACGGCTACTACGACAACGCCATCGGCAAGCATGACGAGGCACTGATGACGGCCCTCGAGGGTATCATCTACACCCACAGCAAACTGTCTTACAACTACTTGTGGACGGCTTTTGACGTCACCGACCTGGGTCCTGACGGCTATTACATCGACATGTACTCTAACTGTAAGTACGACCACAGCGCCAACCATGTGGCGGGAGCTTCCTATGTTGGCGAGGGCATCAATCGCGAGCACTCATTCCCCAAGAGCTGGTTTGGCGGCGATGTCGACCCGATGTACACCGACCTGACCATGCTCATCCCCACCGACGGCTTTGTCAACCAGCGGCGCAGCAACCACCCCTATGGCGTGTGTGCCGGCGGCACCACCTACACCAACGACGAACTGGGCGTCACCATGAAGGGCAAGCTCGGCACGAGCACCTACAACGGCTACACGTCAACCGTGTTTGAGCCCGACGATGAGTACAAGGGCGACTTTGCGCGCATCTACTTCTACATGGTCACCTGCTACAAGAGCGACATCAGCAACTGGCCTGGCAGTGACCAGCTCAACTATCAGGCCAACCAGTACAAGGCCTTCTCTGACTGGTCCATGCGGCTGCTCATGGAGTGGCACCGCGCCGATCCCGTCAGCTCCAAGGAAATCAGCCGCAACGAGGCAGTCTATATCGAGCAGGGCAACCGCAACCCCTTTGTTGACCACCCCGAGCTGGCCGAGCACATTTGGGGCATCAAGCAGAACGTCAACTGGACCAATGACGACACCCCCGAGCCCATTGACAAGGAGGTTCCCGTCATGATGGCAGTCGACACCACCGCCGTGACAAGCAGCTCATTCCGTGCCGACTGGACGGCAGTCGAGAACGTGTCCAGCTACACCCTGCAGGTCAACCGCATCGCTGTGCCCGGCGACGAGACCACCACGCTGCTCATGACCGAGAATTTCTCTAAAATCAATGCCACCTCCGACGGCTACAAGGACATCGCCGAGACGCTCGACAGCTACACCGACAACCCCGGCTGGACGGGCTACAAGATTTTTACCGCGGCAGGCAATAGTGTGAAGGTGGGCACCTCGAGCGAAATCGGCTACCTCATTACCCCCCAACTTGACCTGGCCAGGACAGTGACCGTCGTCTTTAATGCCAAGAACTGGATCTCGAGCAACGGCACGAGCGACGGCAGCGCCGTTATCGTGTCCTGTGGCGACGTGAGCAAGACCATACCCCTGGGCGACACACCCACCGATTATACCGTCGTCCTCACCGGCTGCACCAGCAAGAACGTCAAGCTGGCCATGACAGCGGCCAAAAAGCGCTTCTACATATATAATGTGAGCGTCTATAACGGCGACCTGACCGCCAAAACTAACGGCCCCCGCCGCGTCATCGTCGAGGAGGGCGACTCCACTTGGCGCACCGTGAGCGGCATCACGGGCAATCACTACACCGTGCAGGGCCTCGCGGGAGGCGTCTATGAGTACATGGTCAAGGCCATCTACACCGATGGCGACGCCAGCGTGTGGTCCAACATCCAGCACGTTACCATCACGGGCAACGGCGACGAGCCGCTCGTTGGCGACGTGAACCTCGATGGCGAGGTCAACATTGCCGATGTCACCGCACTCATCGACGTCCTGTTAGGCTCATCGACCTATGATCACGAGACCGCCGACGTCAACCAGGATGGCGAGGTCAACATCGCCGACGTCACCACGCTCGTCGACATCCTGCTTGGCCACTAACGCCACCGCCCCATTCATCCCCATCCAGGCACGCCGCCCCCACTCCACGGGCCGGCGTGCCTGTCATTTTCCCCCCTTGATAACCTTTTACCATTTACTGGTGTTCGGGGAAAGTTCAGCAGGCTGCAGGTCTGCCCGCCTGACAAAGTAAGCCCCTCATCACACAATACCACGATAACAGCCTTGACATTGAAGTGTTGATGCGGCCCTGGCAATTTTTCCCCGGACACCCATAGATTTTATCACACAATGGTAAAAATATGGCAATAAAGCATCATTTCCCAAAAATATTGGCTAATTTTGCATATTCCTTGAGATTACAATCTGGGGGATAGACATTTTTGACATAAGAAAGGCGTTTATTTGCGCTTTGTGCTTGGCAATCCAGAATCTAGCAAATTCAATCCTATAGCCAAGGCCGAAGCAATGATAGATAGCCCTGCTTGGATATGTATGACATCTGTTCATCACATATTCGGCGTGGGTTCTCTGTTTTGCTCGTTCATGCTTTGAGGGGTATGCTAGAACATTGGGGAGCGGAACGAGTGACAGGTACAGACTCCCGCGCCATTTCATTTTACACCAACTCGCCCAACGGGGAAGCGGGGCACCAAAAAACCTTTTTTATGATGAAACACTTTTTTCGTTTTCTATGTGTAATGGCGATGCTCTGCTACTCTATGAGCGGATTAAGCGCAACAACAAGTATGAGAGTCGGGGACACTTATAGAATTGTTGTACCTGAATATGATCTATTTACTGGTGGAGATGTATATTTCACTCAATACAATTGGTCTATAGACGCCGCATATTTCAACGTTGAATATTCAGAGTCACATGTTTACAGCTATAGTAAAGGGGATAACGTCGCATTACTCACACTAAAAGTTCCATTTCAAGGAACACAGACAATAACCTGTAAAGCAAAGAACAGTGTATTTGACAAAACTTATACTTATACCATTACTTGTGCCCCAGTCGATGTTATGCTTTTCCCCACAGTGATGACATTAGATTTGGGTCAAAGCCAAACCTTGCAGTGGCAATTCAATCCCAATAACACACAATATGGAGCTACTGCAACTTTTTCCTCCAGTGATATTAGTATTGCTGATGTTGACTTTAATGGCAAAATCACGGCAAGGGGGGCAGGTACTGCGACTATTACCGCCACTACTAACTACTTCACGACCGCCACTTGCCAAGTGACCGTTAATCCGATGCTCGCAACCTCCATCAGTCTGAATCAGAGCGCAATGAATCTCACAGTCGGTTCGTCTCAGAAACTCACTGCTACTGTCTTGCCAGCTGGCGCCAGCGACAAGTCGGTGACTTGGACATCAAGCGATGAGAGCGTCGCCACCGTTGATGCTAACGGTAATGTGACGGGCATTACCACTGGTCTTGCCACCATTACCGCTACCACCAATGATGGCAGCAACCTGAGCGCTTCTTGTGCCGTTACAGTCACTCAAGTGACAGCAAGTTCTATACGCCTGGACAAGACAGAATTGGAGATGAATATAGGAGAGACTTATAAACTGACGGCTTCGGTCTTGCCTACTGGCGCATCACAACGCGTGACTTGGACGAGCAGTGACCCAAGTATAGCCAGAGTTGTGGGAGGTACTGTTTATGCTCAAGATTGGGGAGAATGCCTCATTACCGCAAGAACCCTCGACGGCACTAATCGAACTGCTGACTGCCTGATCATGGTCAATCCCGAAGGACAAACGCCTACTACTGGTGGCAGTGGTGATGTAAATGGTGATGGTGCTGTCAACGTTGCTGATGTGACCAGCCTAATTGACTATTTGCTGAATGGAACAGGTAATACACCTAGCACCCCTACTACACCTACTACCGACCCAATGACCTACACGGTTAACGGAGTGTCTTTCACGATGGTTAATGTTGAGGGCGGCACGTTCACAATGGGAGCGACACCCGAACAGGGGGATGACGCCACCAACTTCGAAAAACCTGCGCACCAAGTCACCCTGTCATCTTACAGTATCGGCCAGACCGAGGTCACCCAAGCCTTGTGGCTTGCCGTGATGGGCACCAATCCTAGTGAATTCACAGGGAATCTGCAAAACCCTGCGGAAATGGTCAGCTGGGATGATTGCCAGGAGTTTATAACCCGCCTGAATGCGCTGACAGGAAAGTCCTTCCGCCTGCCAACCGAAGCCGAATGGGAGTATGCAGCGCGTGGCGGCAACAAGAGCCAAGGAAACAAATATGCCGGCAGCAGCATTATTGACGATGTTTGCTGGTACACCGATAACAGCGATGCCACGACCCACCCAGTCGCCACCAAATCACCTAACGAGCTGGGGTTGTACGACATGAGCGGTAACGTTTACGAGCGATGCCAGGATTGGTATTATGAGGATTATAGTTTTATCAGTGGAGAACAAATCAATCCAACAGGTCCTGATTCGGGCACATTGAGAGTTATGCGTGGAGGTTCATATATGATCGATTCAAATAGATGTCGAGTTTCTAGACGAGGCTATATTTCCCCAACGCTTAAGCGTAATTACATTGGTTTGAGACTCGCCTTATAAATATTTAAAAACGATTACCATCAAATAATCAGTTCAAACTGTAAACTTATCTCAAGGCATCTGCATGATTCATGCAATGCCTTGTTTTCTTTTTAGAATCATTAGGGCGCCGAGGCAAAAAAGTGAAAACGCAGTAGCAGCTGTAGCCGGTGCCCGTTAGGGCTGGTCAGGGTTTAGGCAGGGCGGAAGCGTAGCGCAACCCCTGTCTTGTTTTCAGCATTGGGACACGTCGCAGTCATCGACTGCGTCAAAGCAGGCCTCTGGCCTTGGCGAGGTCTTTCGACCTCATGCTTGCCTCTACTAATTTTCCGCTGAGCGATTAACACCCTTTTAACTCTTCCGCCCCTGCTTACCAGCCTGCCAACTGGCATGATAATTGCTAAATATTCATTTACAATTCACATCATGTAAAAAAACGATAATTTAAGATAAATGATACACAACCAGCACGACATGCAACAACAGTACTGGAGACAGGAGTTTGCCCTGCCCACCGCGGGTGCCGACTTCCCCGACGAGGAGGATGAGGAAGACGACGACCTGCCTGGTGGCGGTGGATTCCCGGGTGACAGCGAGAGCGAGAATCCGTCCTACCGCGAGACGCGACAGCGACGAAATGTCAGTCGAGGTGACAATTCGGCCACTCCAGTGATCGACAAATATGGCAAGGACATCACCCGCGAGGCCGCCGAGGGGCATCTAGACCCCGTCGTGGGCCGCGAGGTCGAGATTGAGCGGTTGGCCCAGATCCTGAGCCGCCGCAAGAAGAATAACCCCGTGATGATAGGCGAGCCTGGCGTAGGCAAGAGCGCCATCATCGAGGGGCTGGCACGGCGCATCGTCGAGCGCAAGGTGGCCCGCACGCTGCTCGACAAGCGCATCGTCTCGCTCGACATGGCCGCCATCGTGGCCGGCACCAAGTACCGCGGCCAGTTTGAGGAACGCCTCAAGGCCGTCATCGACGAGGTGAGCCAGAACAAGAACGTCATCATGTTCATCGACGAGATCCACAACATCGTGGGCGCCGGCAACGCCAGCGGCTCGATGGATGCCGCCAACCTGTTGAAGCCGGCACTGGCACGCGGTGAGTTCCAGTGCATCGGGGCCACCACGCTCGACGAGTACCGCAAGAGCATCGAGAAGGACGGAGCCCTGGAGCGCCGATTCCAGAAAGTGCTGGTCGAGCCCACCACGCCCGAGCAGACGCTCGAGATCCTGCACAACATCAAGGCCATGTACGAGAAGCACCACGGCGTGAATTATACCGACGAGGCCCTCAAGGCCTGCGTCACGTTGACCGACCGCTACATCAGCGACCGATTCTTCCCCGACAAGGCCATCGACGCGATGGACGAGGCTGGCTCGCGCGTGCACATCACCAAGGTGGACACGCCCAAGGAGATCGAAGACCTGGAAAAACGCATTGCCGAGGCTCAGAAAAACAAATTTGATGCCGTGCAGGCCCAGAACTTTGAGGGAGCAGCCAGCTACCGCGACCAGCAAGAGCGGCTCAAGCAGGAACTGCAAGCTGCCAAGGAGCGCTGGGAAGCCGAGTTGGACAGCCGCCGCGTGACGGTAAACGAGGGACACATCGCCGAGGTCGTCGCCATGATGACCGGCGTGCCCGCCCAGCGCATCGCCCAGAGCGAGGGCATACGACTGCTCGGCATGACCGATGAGCTGAAGAAACAAGTCATTGGCCAGGACGAGGCCATCGACAAGATAGCCCGCAGCATCCGCCGCAACCGCGCCGGCCTGCGCGACCCCAAGCGCCCCATCGGCTCGTTCATGTTCCTGGGACCGACGGGCGTGGGCAAGACGCTGCTGGCCAAGAAACTCGCACAATTCCTGTTCAACAGCGATGATGCACTCATCCGCGTCGACATGAGCGAGTATATGGAGAAATTCAACGTCTCCAGGCTCGTGGGTGCTCCTCCGGGCTACGTGGGTTATGAGGAGGGCGGACAGTTGACCGAGAAGGTGCGCCGCCACCCCTACAGCGTCGTGCTGCTCGACGAGATCGAGAAGGCCCACCCCGATGTGTTCAACATGCTGTTGCAAGTGCTCGACGAGGGTAACCTGACCGACGGCCTGGGCCGCAAGGTGGACTTCAAGAACACCATCATCATCATGACCAGCAACATCGGCACCAGGGAGTTGAAGGACTTTGGCGCTGGAGTGGGTTTCAACACCGGCGAATTGACCAAGGAGCGCAGCGACTCGGTCATCCGCAAGGCGCTCAATCGACAGTTCTCGCCCGAGTTCCTCAATCGTGTGGACGACATCGTCACCTTTGGCTCGCTTGACCACGACGCCATCCTCAAGATTGTGGATATCGAGCTGGCATCGTTCTACAAGCGCGTCGAGGAGAACGGCCTGCACCTGGAGATTACCGATGCTGCCAAGAATCTCGTGGCCGACCGCGGCTTTGACATCCAGTATGGCGCCCGCCCCTTGAAACGCGCTATCCAGAGCGAAATCGAGGATCCGCTCAGCGAGATGCTGCTGCGCGAGCAAGCCCAGCCTGGCGATACGATCGTCATCGATGTCATCGACGGCAAAATCACCACCAGCATCAAGGGAAAGTAATCGATTTATACTAACTTTACACACTCAATCAGTTAGCGCCCGCCGACAACCATTGCCAGCGGGCGCTAACTGTATTCCAGCCCATCACTAGAAGGGATATCCGATGGCCAGGTGGAAGGCCAAGCCGTCCTTGAAACTCGGGATATTGAAATAGCCGCTCTTACCTGTGTCATAGGGAGCATGGATGGCAATACCCAAGTCGGCCCGCACGACAAGCATCGACATGTCAAAGCGCAGGCCGATACCTGTTCCCAGTGCCAGGTCCTTGAAGAAGTTCTTCATGCTCAACTTGCCACCAGGGCGGTTCTCATCGTCCTTGAGCAGCCAGATGTTGCCGGCATCCAGGAAGACGGCCCCCTTGAAGTAGCCGAAGATGGGGAAACGGTACTCGGCATTGGCTTCAAACTTGAAGGACCCAGTCTGGTCATAGAAGGGCACCGCGCCACCCGCGCTGTCGGCGGCATGACGATAGCTGCCAGGCCCCAACGTGCGGACGTTGAAGGCCCTTACCGAGTTGGAACCACCGACATAGAATTGTTCCCTGTAGGGCAGCTCATCGCTGTTGCCATAGGCATGAGCGGCACCAAGGAACACCCTCGTCGCCAGGGCTGACTGATGACTGAAGTGGCGCGTCCACACCACCTGCCCCTGTACCTTGACGAACTGTGAGAACGGCGTTCCCAGCAGTTTCTTGGTTCCCTTGACGCCACATAGTGCCCAGATACCAGAAGCAATATTACCGGCCTCGGTAAAGCTGGCGGTGAAATTGATGTGGTCCCGTGGGGTGACGTCGCGGTCATAGGTATAGGTGTATTCAATTTTAGGGATAAAGACGTTCATGAAACTCTGCCGCAGCGCCAGATTGGTCGAGTCGTTCATGATCGAGTCAAAACGCTCGCTGCTGCTCAACAGGCGGTTATATGTTAGCTTGAACGGCGTGAGCATGTGGCTGGAATAACTGTTGGTGTGCCACTCCCACGTGGCAGCCAGCGACAACTGCGACATTTTGAACCAGTGCGGGCGGTTCATCAATTCGGCACTGAGCGAGAAGCGGGTCCAGTTGGTGTAACGGCGCGAGGGATACAGGAACCTGGGGGCCAGTAGCCGAGGAATGTCCAGCTTGGACTCAATACCAAACTCATAGGAATTGAAGTCGGCTCCCTTCATGCCGCTGGATCCGCCCATCTGCCACTCGTAGTCACCATAGATGTCAACCGAGAACTTCTCGCCGGCACCAAAGGCGTTCTTGTGACTCGCGCCGACCTCGACACCGGGGCCGATGTAGCTATTGCTAGACGTGCCGCGCATCTCAAGCGTCACCTCCCACGGCTTGTCCAGCTGGCAGTTAATGGCCAGGTCGAGCAGGCCATCGCCCTCGGGCGTGACGCTGTCGAGCGGCATGACCTGGATATCCACCGTGCTGAAGATGCCCAGTCTGGACAGAGCCACCTGGGTGCGGTCGATGCTGTTGACACGGAAGAGGCCTCCCTTGCGTGCACGGATGCATGAGGGAATGACATTGTCCTTGATATAGACCGGCTCATACTTGATGAGGGTGCATCGCTGAGACTCGATGGTGTCGGGCTCGCCCACCCCGTCGTCATTAACCACAGTGGCCACGATGTCATGGGTGCGGTAACGCATTCTGGCATTGTTGGGGATATCGCTCGACTCGACCAGGCGCATGTGGATGACGCCCTTGTCCTGAACGCTGTCGGCCAGATACTGGATATATTCGGGCCTGAAGAAGTAATAACCACGGTTGCGCACGTAGTTGGTGATGTCGACACGAACGGCACTCAACGAGTCCAGGCAGTAGCGGCTGCCCGTCTGCAGATAATGGTTGGCCCGGGCCAGCGAATCCACCATCAGCATCAAGGGATCCTTGCCACCGATATATTCAACGTTTCCGATGGTGTAAGGTGCATGGACGTCGATGTCATAGGAGATCTTGGCCTTCTTGGGATTCTTGGACGGGTGGAGCGTGTAGGATGCCGAGGACGTGAAATAGCCGTTGTTGTGCAAGATTGTGTTGATCATATCCACACGCGCCTGGGGGTTCACACGCCTGATGAGCACCGGCTTGGCAGCAAAATGCCTGTAGAGCCATCCCTTGAAGCCCGTAGCATCCTCGTCGATGTTGTTGTATATCATCAGGCCAAAGGGGAACGGCGTGCGGTAATAGGGCGAGTAGAGCGGATTGTTGGGACGGACGTTGATTGCCGTGAAAATATCGGTCTTCACTCCCTCGTCGATCTTGACACTGTCCTCGTGGTACTTAAGGCTTTTCACGCCCGTGTAGAGCACATCGCCCTCGCCCAACTTCTTGGTCGTCGAGCAAGATGCCGCCACCAATGCGAAAAGCGCTGCCAGCACGAGGCTCGCCATGTAGCTGTATGTCCTATTCCTGGCTCTCATCATCTTTCTTGCGGGTTACAACAGGTTTATCGATATCCTTGTCGTCAATGGGGACGGTGAACGTGTTCTCCTCATCCACGGCCTGCCCCGATATGGCATCAATGGCACTCTCTTGCAGCTTTAATTGGGCCTTGCGCGCCTTCTCGAGCGAGTCGCGCAGCAGATACTCGCGCGAGTGCTTGAAGGTAAACAGGTTCTTCAGGTTGGTGAGTTTGCGCTTGAGCACATAGGCGACACCGGTCTCGGCCACCTTGTCCTCCATCACGTTCTTGTAGCTCATGTGGCGGAAGAGCCTGAAGTAGCGGCTGCCGGCATCGTTGAGGAAATACTCCAGCGACACTTCATTGAAGAGATTATTGGCGACATTCTCCTCCTGGGCGGCAGTGGGATTGTACTCGCCGCCAACGACAATCCTGAAGCGGTCGTTAAACAGCGTCTTGGCCAGGCGATAGCTGTAGCTCGTCTCGGTGTTGGTGCCATGGGCACCCGTGTACTGATTGATACCGAAGGAAAGGTCGATGCCAGGCAGGGTCTGAGCGGCCCAGGCATTGAGCTTGGACTGCAGGAACGAGAACAGGGCCGATGTGGCCGACGCTGTCAAGATATTATTGCCACTGCCGTTGGGTCCCATATAGGTATTGGACAATAACAGGTTGATGGCCTGCTCGGAGCGCTTGTTGTCGCCCATAGTCTGCAGTTCATTCTGCACATAGGGGTTATTCTCGCTACTGAGGTCAAACTTCAGGTCAATGGCGTTGAGTGTCCCGCCCACGTGGGCGTCGATCAGGAAGTCCACTGGATCGTCATAGCCTTTCACGCTGGTCTTGATGTGTTCCGTTCCATAGAGGTTGAGCTGTGGGTTGAGCATATCGCCGGTCCATGAAATCGTGCTGCCGCTGGAGATGTCAAAGTTCTTCTGCGACATCATCGGTGGGGTGTAACGCAGGTTTCCGCCGGCAATCGTGTAGGTACCCGTCAGGTTGTCTTTTCCCGCAAAGTCCAGTGTGTACTTCAGCCGGCCACTGCCGTCGATGACGGCACGGTTCTGACCATCCTCGGACAGGAAAGCATTAACCTTGGCCCCCTGTTGAACCGTGATATTGGCCAGGATATTGGTAGCGCTGCTGCCCTTGCCCGTGACCAGGACGGCAGCAGAAGCGGGATGCTTGAAGTCGGTGAAGGTCACCATGTCCTCGTCAACCGTATTGGACAGTTGCGAGATGTCATCCTTCATCACATAGGTGATGTTAGAGCCCGGCAGCAGCGTGGCATCGGCTCGCACGCTCATGAAGTCTCCACGGCCCTTGACGGTGGCACTGATGTCGGCCAGTCCCTTGCCGAAGAGTTGCGTCACGTCGTCCTGCTTGCTGTCCATAAATTGCACCTCACGCCCCAGGGCTGTAAGGTCAATCACCATATTGTTGAGGTCGCGCAGGTCCACATGACCGTTGATGGTGACGGGACTGCGGTTAGCGCCCGTAAGCCTGAAGTTATTGAACGAAATCACGTTGTCGTCCACCGGAATGCGGTCCGAGGCAAGATAGAGCGAACTGCCGTAACGCGGCAGGTTGACGGTTGCCGAGTCAGCCATCAGGTATCCGTTGATATGGGGATTATCGGTCGTGCCACTGATTGACATATTGCCGATGGCGTAGCCGTCAAGCCAAATATAATCTCCGGGTATAAACGCATTGGCCCGAGAAAGCGGGAATCGTGTGAAGGTGGCTTCCATGTTGAGCGGCGAGTCGGCCATCGCATCGTTGAGCGAGCCCTGCAACTTGATGGTTTGCTGATTATCAAGTATCAGATCGGCCGTCAGTCGGGTTGTAGCCGTCGACGGGTCAAAGTCAAAATCGGCATTCAGCGTCACGTCGCCTTCGTTCTTGCCATTATAGATAAAGTCCTTGATATCGATGATGCCATCACCATCGGCGTTGGTGCCATCCCAATTGATGTCGACATTGGCATTGAGCACTCCGCTGGTCTTGTCGAGCATAGGCACAATGCGTGTCCACTCCTCGAGCCGCAGGTTGTCGATATTGAGCTGAACGTTCTCGGTGCTGTCGCCAGGCAGTCGGGTCGTGAGCAGTTCCACGCTGCTGCTGTCGCTGCGCAGCACCAGGTTGGCATCGATCATGCGGGTACGGTAATCCACGTTCACATAGTTGTCCTCGTTGAACGTCCAGTGCCTGTAGCCGATGACAGGATCCTTGCCGAACAGGCGCATCCTCACCTCGTCATCGGCCAGATGCGCGTTGCAGCCCATGCGATAACCTGTCTCGTGCTTGATATTCTGCTGTTGCAGCATGAAGTCGATAGCAGGCCCCTTGATGCCGCCATTGATGTCCACTTGGGCAAATTCGTCCCAGGTGCCGGGGCGGTTGCCCATGTGGGCATTAAAGGCGAGGTACTTGTTATTGAGTTCATTGGCATGAATGGTTATCGTGTCAACGTTGGTCTCGCCATAGCTGATGCCGTGGGCCCGGCCATCGATGTAGATACTGGTGTCGCGACTCATCTCGGCGCTGATGTGGCGGAAGTCGAACTCATACTGCTGCAAGTAACGCTGCAGCAGTCCGTCGGCCCCCATGTGCATGTCCAGGTCAAAACGAGGCATGGGTTCCTTGATTCTCTCGATATCGAGCCACCGCTCACCGAGCTGGCGCTGCACCTCGGCAACGGTCTTCTGGAAGTCCTCGACCAGTGGCATCATGCCGCTGGGAGCGTTCAGGTGCAAATAGTTGTCCTCGTTCTCCACGGTGATGCAGGTAGCCCACGGTGTGCTGTGCAACGTCCCGCGGGCCTCGTCGGCAACGAGCAGGCTGCTGTCTAGTTGCCAGTCGATGTCGCGAAGGGTGAGATCGGCATTCCACTCCTGGGTGCGCAGGTTGATATCGCCCTCGGCATGCAGTCGGGTCGTGCCGTTGCACTGGCCGTTGTACAAGCCCAGGCGGTTAAGGTCTAAATCACGCACATTGCCATCGGCCGTGAAGACATAGTGGTCATTGCAGATGGTGCCGTGGGCATTGGCGTCAAGGTCACATCCAGCGTTGGCGCTCGAAGCATACACGTCGGCATATCCGCCACGCAGCTTGCCTCGAGCCCTGATGTTACCATAATGGGCTCCGTTGTAGCGCACACTGGCCAGGTTGACGGTTGCGTCGGTCCAGGTGGAGCCACAGTCGGTGAAATCAAAGCCGTGGCCGCGGGCATTGACTCTTGCCGTCAGGTTCTTGACGTCATACTCTGGCAGGAACGACTTGACGGGGAAGTTGTTGAACGTGGCATCAACATCGTAGTTCTCGTTGCACACGTCGTAATAGCCATCGCCACGCAGGGTGCCGCCGCCAGTGGTCACGCGCAGGTTGCGGGCAACATAACGGCAGCCTTCCTTTCCCAACTTGCCGCTGAGCTTCATGGGCGGCAGTTTCACGCCGTCAAGGCCCAGCATCTTGTTGAGCACGCTCGGGTCACGCAGGTCAACCTCGGTATCGAGGTCGGCCTTCATGCGGTCCATGTCGGTGGGATTGTAAATCGTTCCCTTGCCGCGCACGCGGCCCACGCCTGGCACGTCGGCATCCAGCGAATGGATATCCAGGCGCTTCTCGTTGCCGCGGGCCTTGGCCTTGAGGCGAACGGGCTTGCCATGGGGTATATCCTTGAGGGCCTTGCGGGCCTCAGGCACCAGTTTCTCGACCTCGTTGAGGTCAATCTTGCTGTCGGTGTCGATGGTGGCTTTGCCACTGGGCTTGCCGTCGAGCATGTCCTGATCGACGTGGGCATCGAGCTTGATGTCGCTGCCGCGGGTCTTGAGTTTCACGTTATCCAGGTCAAGGCCATTCTTGTCCTTGGTGACGGTGCCGCTGGCATCCTTGACCTGCAGGCCGCTGCGCTCCTTGCCGCTGAGGTGCTTGACGGGCACCTTGAGCTTGTCACCTTCCATCTCAAAATTGTCGATGGCGGCATTCACGTCAGCGACCTCGATGTTGTCGGGGTCAAGCGCCGTGCCGGGCTTGTTGGGCTTCTTGCCCGTCTGGCCGTACTTGCCCTTGCTGTTGGTCAGGCGCACCTTGCCGGCCTTGACCTTCCAGGGCTTGTCTTCGCCACCGTCGGGTTTGGCGGCCTGCTTGGGCATGGGGTGGTCCTTGCGGTATTGCTTGGCCTCCTCCTGGCTGGGGTGCTGATAGTTGACGTCGGCCCGGTCGACGTTGAGCTCGCCCACATCGACGGTCTGCCCGCCGGTGTCGACCTTGACGTTGCTGGCCTCGGCATGGCCCACCCTGGCGTCGAGGTTGTCGACGGTGGGCTTCATGTCCATCTTGAAGTCCACATCATCGGCCGTCACCTTGCCGGCGTTGACCTTCCAGGGCTTGGAGGGCTCCTTGTCGGGGTCGGGCTTCTTTTTCTCGGGCCTGTAGCTCATGCGGGCCTTGCCGCCCTTGAGGGCCGCGTCCCTCACGTCCACCTTGTTGTCCTCCAGGCTGACCCTGGCGCCGTCGAGCTGGGCCTGGTCCAGGTCCACGTCCAGGTCCATCGAGCCGTCCTCGGTCCTGATGCGGCTCTTGGCCCCCTTGAGCGACGCCTGGTCGGCCTCGACCCGCTTGTCGAGCAGGGGCCCTGGCTTGACGTCGGCCTTGACCTCGTCGGCCCTGAACAGGGTGTCGCCGTTCTGGTCGATGACCTGGACGTCGGTGGCGGTGATGTCGAGCGGGAACCTGACGCGCACGTCGCCCACGCTGATGTCCATGCCAGTCTTGCGGCTGGCGTAGTCGGCGGCGGCGGCGGCGGCCTGGTTTTGCACCCAGGGGATATAGGCAGCCAGCGGCAGCGCGGCCACTACCGCCGCGATGCCTGACCCGATCCAGCGGGCCACCCTGGTGAGCATATTTCCTTTTTTGCCAAACATTTGACGTCACACGCTGGGGCGCTTTAGCCCATTTTAACCCACAAATATACTAAAGAACCCCGAATCGGCAAGCAAAATAACGCCTTTTTTCGCCCTTTTGCATGGTTTAACAACTCTAAAACCAGACGGGGGGCTGTGCCATCGTTCCACTGCTGGAACCATGACACAGCCCCGTCAAGAGAGAGAGAGGGTGGGTGCCCACGCCGTAGTAGCTGTAGTAGCCGCCAGCGTCGCCAGCCCGCTAGAACCACTTGACGTAGGCGAAGTCCTGGCGGTGGGGCAGCAGGTCGCACCAGGGATAGGCGCGATAGGCGTAGCGGAAGGTGCCGTTCTCGTGGAAGGGGAGCTTGCAGTTATAGGTGAGCACGTCGCCATCCTCGGCAACGACCTCGAAGGGGGCCTTGCGGTAATAGGTCACCTGGCCGTCCTCGTCGCGATAGACCACGAGCTCGAGCCTGACGTCGCGGCCCAGGCCGGCGGTGTCGAGCCGCATGGTCACGTCGATGTCGGCCTTGCCGCTGGCGATGGCCTCGCGGTTGCCCATGATCTCGCCCACCAGGTGCACGTCGCTCCAGCGGGCGGCCACGTTCCCCTTCCAGGCGACAATCTGCCTGGCCACGGCATAATCATCGGCCACAAGGCGCTGGGCGCGCTGGGCCTGGGGGCGGTAGAACTTGTCGAAGTAGTCCCGCATCATGCGCGACATGGTGTAGTTGGGGGCGATGTGGCAGATGGAGTTCTTGATGTACTGCACCCACTCGGGGGAGTAGCCCTTGCTGTTCTTGGCAAAATAGAGGGGGATGATCTCGTTCTCGAGCATGGAGTAGATGGTGGCCGAGTCGAGCTTGTCCTGCTGGGCCTGGTCGGTGTAGGTGCGCTTGCTGGTCAGCGCCCAGCCGGCGCCCTCGCGGTAGCCCTCATACCACCAGCCGTCGAGCACCGAGAAGTTCAACAGGCCGTTCATCTCGGCCTTCTCGCCCGACGTGCCCGATGCCTCGAGGGGCCTGGTGGGCGTGTTGAGCCACACGTCAACGCCGGTGATGAGTCGCTTGGAGAGCGTCATGTCATAGTTCTCGAGGAAGATGATCTTGCCCAGGAACTCGGGCATCTTGCTGATCTCGATGATGCGCTTGATCAGGCCCTGTCCGGCGCCATCGGCGGGGTGGGCCTTGCCGGCAAAGATGAACTGCACCGGGTAGCGCTCGTTGTTGACGATGCGGCTCAGGCGCTCCAGGTCGTTGAAGATGAGGTGCGCGCGCTTGTAGGTGGCAAAGCGTCGGGCAAAGCCGATGAGCAGAGCATCGGGGTTGATCTTCTCGACAATGCTCGTGATGCGGGTGGGGTCGCCCTGGTTCTTGAGCCAGTTGTCGCGGAAGTCGCGCTTGACAAAGCGGATGAACTTCTGCTTCAACATCATGCGCATTTCCCAGATCTTCTCGTCAGGGACGTTCATCAGAGGGGCCCAAGTCGATTCCAGCTCTTGTTTCTCCATGAACTCGTCACCGAGCACCTGCTTGTAGAACGCCTTCCACTCGCTGGCCGCCCAGGTGGGCATGTGCACGCCATTGGTAACATATCCCACGTGGGACTCGTCGGGGGCATAGCCCTTCCAGATGCCGGCAAACATCTTCTTAGACACCTCGCCGTGTAGCCAGCTCACGCCGTTGCTCTCCTGGGTAGTGTTCAGGGCAAAAGTGCTCATGCAGAAGCGCTCATGGCTGCCGGGATTCTCGCGTCCCATGTCCATGAGTTCCTGCCAGGAAATGCCCAGACGTGCAGGGTATTCGCCCATGTACTTGCCGAACAGCTCCTCCTCAAAATAGTCGTGGCCCGCGGGAACGGGAGTGTGAACGGTATAGAGCGAAGTTGCACGCACGATCTCGAGCGCCTCGTTAAAGTTCAGGCCATCCTCCTGCACCATGTCGACCAGGCGCTGCAAGTTGAGCAACGCGGCATGGCCCTCGTTGCAGTGATAGATGTCGGCCTTGATGCCCAGGCGCTTGAGCAGCAGCACGCCGCCGATGCCCAGCAGGTACTCCTGCTTGATGCGGTTCTCCCAGTCGCCACCATAGAGCTTGTGGGTGATCTCGCGGTCATACTCGCTGTTGCGGTCCATATCGGTATCCAGCAGATACAGGGTCACGCGGCCCACGTTGGCCTTCCACACGTTGACGTAGATGTCGCGGCCAGGATAGGGCACCACGTGCACCAGCTGGTTGCCATTCTCGTCGAGAACGGGCTCGATGGGCAGCTGGTGGAAGTTCTGCGCCTCATAGTTGGCGATCTGCTGGCCATCCATCGACAGGGTCTGGGTGAAATAGCCATATCGATACAGGAAACCCACCGCGGTCATGTTCACGCAGCGGTCACTGGCTTCCTTGACATAATCGCCAGCCAGGATTCCCAAGCCTCCTGAATAAATCTTCAAAGCATTGCACAAGCCATATTCCATACAGAAGTAGGCCACCGAGGGCAAATCCTTGCGCAGGGGCTTTTTCATGTATTCCTTGTACATCTCGTAGGTGCTGTCGATGCGCGCCATCATTGCAGTATCGCTCTGGATAGCCGCAATCTTGTCGTTATCGAGGCGCTGAAGCAGCTTCACGGGATTCTCGCTGGTTGCACGCCAAGTGTCGCGGTCCAGGTCATGGAAGAGGGTCTTGCCCTCGCTGTTCCAGGCCCACCACAGGTTGCGGGACAGTTCGTTGAGTTTGTTAAGCTTGCCCGGTAACTCGGACTTTACAGTGATGTTCCTCCACTGAGGCTCGTTGCTGTTACTGACTTGAAATTTCATAAAATTGCTGTTATATTCTCTATTGTGTTGTTACTTCTTACTTAAATTGTTCCATGCGTTGACAGGCCAGTTGGAGCGCTTGGCCATAAGCCTCATCATAATATTCGATGAAGTGCTCCCACGAGGCGGCCTTGCTGGTGGATTTGGCCCCGTTGCGCACCTGTTGCATCATCTTGCCGTCCATCACATACAGGTTGATGAGCCCCGACACTACCGACTGGACAGTGTCAGCATAATTCCCGTCGGTACGGTGGATGACTTTTACGCCACTGTGGTCGGAATCGTCGCCATAATTATCCAGCACCCACTGGCCGAAACCGGCCAGATCGGTCGTAATGGTGGGCACTCCAAATGCGGCACTCTCGAGGGGCGTGTAGCCCCAGGGCTCATAATAGGACGGGAAGACTGCCGCGTCGAGCCCTGCCAGCAGGTCATAATAGCTCATGTCAAAGATGCCGTCATTCCCGTTCAGATAGGATGGCACATCGATGACTGTGACCTTATCCTGAGCCTCATTGTGGATGCCCAGGGCATTAATGCGGTTATATACCGGATCGGCGTCGGCATTGTACAGGTGATGAGTAATCACGGGGTCAAACAGGCGGTGGCACTGGCCACTGGCAAGCGCTTCGGCAAGATCGGTCCGCGGCGACTTCATCCATGCCGGAACCAGCACAAAAGCCAGCACGCGGCGTCCCAGGCTGGTCACGCGATCCAGGGCATCGCGCAACGACGACAAGGCATCGAGATAAACATCAATGCCTTTATTGCGCATCTCCAGGCGTCCTGATGTGGCGACGATCATCGTGTCCTCGGGGTATTCCTGCCCCGTGAGGGCTCCAGCCACTTGCAGCATGCGCTGGCGGGCGGCAGCACGCTGCTTGGTATATTTAGCGCCCTTGGGCACATAATTCTGCTCAAAGGCATTGGGCGTCACCAGCGGACGGCGCTCCAGCAGTTGCTCGCACTCTCGTGCGGTAACCTCGCTCACGGTCGTGAAGACGTCGGCGGCATGAGCCGCGGCCTTTTCCAGGGAGTGCTTTGACTCCATGTTGAGCTCTCGCGCCATCTGGTCGCCGAAGTATCCCGGCATGTAGTCATACAACGGCTTGCCGTTGCCACAGATGCTGCGCCCAATGCTGGTGGCGTGGGTGGTGAACACGGTAGCCACCTGGGGCAGATGGGCCTTGACATAGAGCAGGCCCATACCGGTAGTCCACTCGTCGAAGTGGGCTACGACGTTCGCGCTATCAGTCCCTTTCCACTTGACGATGCTCTCGATGACCAGGGCAGCGGCACAGGCAAACATGCACGACTCGTCATAATCGCCGTAGGCATGAAGCGAGTCCACGCCATAGCGGTTCCACATGTCGGCATAGAGCTCATTCTTGTAGGGATACAGGCAATCATAGGTCACCAGCACTGCAATGGGATTGCCGGGAACTTTCCAGCGCCCTACCCTCATCCGCATGCCGCTGGGCAGATGAGCCTGGCGCAGCCATGAGGCTAGAGGCGTGCGAGCCTCGACAAAGGATGGAGACGGCGCCTCGGCAGTCCACAGGTCGGGGCCGATGAATATCAGATTGTCTTTATATCGTTTCTGGAGGGTCTTAGCCTTGGTCGACAGGACGGCATAAATGCCACCGACCTTGTTACAGACCTCCCAGCTGCTTTCAAACAGTAAGTCCAACATTGTTTTTGGTTTAAGACTGAAAATTTGGGCACAAAGGTACAAAAAAAATCCTCAATTTCCGAGGGTTTCACGCGTTATTATCGCTCACCAGTCGTACAAAAATAGGCATAACAGATTAAAAATCAAATATTTACACAAGTGTTACATTTTACAGTGACAAGACGCAGATTTTGGACACATCAAACTGATTACCAAGCTGATACAGTCAATGCAATCGTTTGACAACACAAATATCGACACCCTACAGCCCCTCTATGGCCATGCAACCATGACAAAGTGGCGCGATGCATCACTGCTTCGCGCCACTCACTTATTAACTCCAATAAAACTTAATTACTTCTTCTCCATTATGATTATCTCACTTATTTCACTTCCTCATAGGTGGTGTCCTCGACGTTGTCACCGCCCTGGCCTTGCGAACCGCCAGCGGCTCCGCCCTGGAATCCGGCGCCACCCATGTTATTGGGATCAAATCCTGCACCGGGCTGGCCCTGTGCGCCACCTGCCTGCTGATACATCTTCTCGAACAGCGAGTTCAACTCGGCCGTTGCAGTGTCGATGGCAGCAAGGTCTTGGCTCTTGTGAGCATCCTTGAGCTTGCCCAGGGCGCCCTCGATCTGGCTCTTGATGTCGGCGGGCAGCTTGTCGCCACTGTCCTTGAGCACCTTCTCGGTCTGGAAGATGAGGGCGTCGGCGCCGTTGATCTTGTCGATACGCTCCTTCTCGGCGGCATCGGCGGCGGCATTGGCTGTTGCCTCGTCCTTCATGCGCTGGATCTCGGCATCGCTCAGGCCGCTCGAGGCCTCGATTCGGATGCTCTGCTCCTTGCCGGTAGCTTTATCCTTGGCACTGACGTTCATGATGCCGTTGGCATCGACCTCAAAGGTCACCTCGATCTGAGGGATGCCACGGGGAGCGGGAGCAATGCCATCGAGATGGAAGCGGCCCAGTGTCTTGCAGTCCTTAGCCATGGGACGCTCGCCTTGCAGCACGTGGATTTCGACCTCGGGCTGGTTGTCGGCAGCGGTCGAGAAGACCTGGCTGCGACGGGCGGGGATAGTGGTGTTGGCCTCGATGAGCTTGGTCATCACGCCACCCAGTGTCTCGATACCCACGCTCAGGGGCACCACGTCGAGCAGCAGCACGTCCTTGACATCGCCGGTGAGCACACCACCCTGGATGGCGGCACCCACGGCCACTACCTCGTCGGGGTTGACGCCCTTGGACGGAGCCTTGCCAAAGAATTTCTCGACAATCTGCTGAACGGCGGGGATACGGGTCGAACCGCCCACGAGAATCACCTCGTTGATGTCGCTGGTGCTCAGGCCAGCGTCGCTCAGGGCCTTGCGGCAAGGCTCGATGGTACTCTGGATCAGGTCGTCGCACAACTGCTCAAACTTGGCACGCGTCAGCGTCTTCACCAAGTGCTTGGGCATGCCGTCGAGCTGCGTGATATAGGGCAGGTTGATCTCGGTGCTGGTCGAGCTCGAGAGCTCGATCTTGGCCTTCTCGGCAGCCTCTTTGAGGCGCTGCAGAGCCATGGGATCCTTGCGCAAGTCCATATTGTTCTCCCGCTGGAACTCGTCGGCCAGCCAGGTGATGATGCGCTGGTCAAAGTCGTCGCCGCCCAGGTGGGTGTCACCATTGGTGGCCTTCACCTCAAACACGCCGTCGCCCAACTCCAGGATAGAGATATCAAATGTACCGCCACCCAGGTCAAACACGGCGATGCGCTTGTCGCTGTTATCCTTGTCCAGACCGTAGGCCAGAGCGGCTGCGGTAGGCTCGTTCACGATGCGCTGCACCTTCAGGCCAGCAATCTCGCCGGCCTCCTTGGTGGCCTTGCGCTGAGCGTCGTTAAAGTAGGCGGGAACGGTAATGACGGCCTCATCGACCGTGGTGCCCAGGTAATCCTCGGCGGTCTTTTTCATCTTCTGGAGAATCATGGCCGAAATCTCCTGCGGTGTGTACTGGCGGCCAGCGATCTCCACGCGGGGCTGGTTGCTGCCGTTGTTCACCACCTTGTAGGGCATGCGCTCCACATCCTTAGTTACATGGTCAAACGTCTCGCCCATGAAACGCTTGATAGAAAATACGGTACCCGTGGGGTTCATGATGGCCTGACGCTTGGCGGGATCTCCCACGATGCGCTCGCCACCATCCTTAAAGGCAACTACCGAAGGCGTCGTGTTGCGGCCTTCGCTGTTGGGAATCACAACAGGCTTGGAGCCTTCCAGAACCGAAACACACGAGTTAGTCGTTCCTAAATCGATACCAATAATCTTTCCCATAATAAATGTCTCTCTTTCTTTGTTTTTATGTTTTTAATGTTATTAATTGCGATCTTGATTGGTGACCGCATGACACGGATCACCGCACTCATCTGTGCAAACCGCGTGCCAAAAGTGGCAGGCTGACACATTGTCAGCTAATCTGACAGGTCCACAATACCCTATAGACCTCATTTTACACTTTATTTTGAAATAATTGTTGAAAAAGGCATCGCGATTGCGGCAATTTTGCTACCTTTGTGTGTTTAAAATGTGGCCTACACCCATTTTTCGTCAACAAGTGTGACTTTTAAAATCAAGTTAATGTTATGATTATCATCGGTATTGCCGGCGGCACCGGCTCTGGTAAAACTACAGTAGTGCGCAAAATCATGGAACGTCTGCCCGAGGGCGAGGTCGGCGTGATTTCGCAGGATTCTTATTATAAGGACTCGAGCCATGTCCCACCCGAAGAGCGTCAGAACATCAACTTTGACGAGCCAGCAGCATTCGACTGGAACCTGCTGCTCGAGCATGTCAAGATGCTCAAGCGCGGCGAATCAATCGAAATGCCCACCTACAGTTACCTCACCTGCTCGCGCCAGAAGGAGACCGTCCCCATGGGCCCCCACGACGTGGTGCTCATCGAGGGCATTATGGCCCTGGTCGATGCCCGCTTGAGGAAGATGATGGACATCAAGGTGTTTGTCGATGCCGATGGCGATGACCGCCTGATACGCGTTATCTCGCGCGACTGCATCGAGCGCGGCCGCACTGCCGAGGCCGTCATCGAGCGCTACCAGCGTGTGTTGAAGCCCATGCACCAGCTGCACATCGAGCCCACCAAGAAGTTCGCCAACATCATCATCCCCGAGGGTGGCAACAACGAGGTGGCCATCAACCTCATCACCGACTATATCAAGGGTCGACTGACTACCGCCAAGAAGAAATGAAATTGCCCTGGCAACACAACGGCAAGCCAACCGAATCGAGTGAGCCGGCGGGCGCAAGGGGACACAAGTCATCGAGGCGCACCGACAAGGAAACCGTTGCCCGTCTCAAGGCATCGGGCGACGAGGGCACGCTCGTGCTCAGCACCGACAACCTGGTGAAAAAATACCGCCAGCGCACGGTCGTCAACCACGTGTCCATCAATGTACATCAGGGCGAGATCGTCGGCCTGTTGGGACCCAATGGCGCCGGCAAGACGACAACCTTCTACATGACAACAGGTTTGGTGTCGCCCAACGAGGGCCGCGTCTTTCTCAACGACGTGGACATCACCACTCTGCCCGTCTATCGCCGTGCCCAGTTGGGCATCGGCTATCTGCCGCAGGAGGCATCGGTGTTCCGCACGCTCAGTGTCGAGGACAACATCCGCACCGTGCTCGAGATGACCACCCTCACGCCTGCCGAGCAGAAGGACCGTCTGGAACAACTCATCAGCGAGTTCCACTTGCAGAAGGTGCGCAAGAACCTGGGTAACCGCCTCTCGGGCGGTGAGCGCCGCCGCACCGAGATTGCACGCGGCCTGGCCATCAACCCGCACTTCATCATGCTCGATGAGCCATTTGCCGGCGTCGATCCCATTGCCGTCGAGGACATCCAGAGCATCGTCTATAGCCTCAAGAGCAAGAACATCGGCATCCTCATCACCGACCACAACGCCCCCGAGACGCTGAGCATCACCGACAGGGCCTACCTGCTGTTTGAGGGCAAAATCCTGTTCCAGGGCACTAGCGAGGAACTCGCCGACAATCCCACCGTCCGCGACAAGTACCTGGGCCACAACTTCGTCTTCCGCCGCAAGCACTTCGACTAACAACTTGTCAGACAACCAAAACAACAATAAACAACAACCGGGACAACATTTGTAGAAAGATGCTGTTCCGGTTGTTGTTTACGATGCTATGGCGTCAGTCGCAGGAGACGATGTGGAGGTCGGTGAAGATGCGCCAGATGGTGCCCTCGATGAGGGAGCAATATACATTTCCCTCGTCATCATACTCAAAACCGTTGACCTCGCTGGTGCCCAGGCGATAGGTGAATTCCAACTCATGGGTAGCGGCATTGACAACGGCCAGCATGCCACGGCGGGAGCCGCAATAGATGTGGCCGTAACGCTCGAGGATGATGCAGGGTGCATGCTCGTAGCCGAAACCCAGATCCACCTCCCACAGGAATTGATACTTGTCGCCGGTGCTCATGGCGACGAGTGTGCCGTCCATCGTCTTGGCATAGGCCACGCGGCCATCGGCGCTGCAGCCCAAACTCTCACGCACCTTATTCTCATTCTTCTCGCGCCACTGCTGAGTGCCATCACGGCGGTCGATAGCGGTAGTGACGCGGTCGGGAGCAACGATGACCACACGGTCGGGGGTGACAACAGGCACGACATTGCCAGGACTGTAGAGGTTGGCGGCCTTACCGTTGTCCCACTGCCACTGCAGGGCGCCAGTGCGGCGATTGAGCGAGCGCAGGCGGGTGTCCCAAGCGCCAAAGATGACATCATTATCATCAACCACAGGCGCCGCCTGACAATAGTTGTTGATGCTGTCATATTGCCACAACAGGCGATGCCGCTTCACGTCCCACGCCTGGAATGTCTTGTAGCCACCCTGATAGAGTATGCCGTCCTGGACCACTCCGTCGGCGACATAGGGTCCATCGGCACTATACTGCCATTTGGGTTTGCCTGTCTTCTTGTCAAGCCAGACGAGCCGCTTGTCGCTCGTGGGCAAGACGATATACTTGTCACCCACAGCCGGTCGCGAGAAGAGCATCGCGTCGGTCTTGTACTGCCAGCGCAGGGCACCCGTCTTCTTGTCCACGGCCTTGCAGTATCCCAGCGAATTGCCAAAGTAGATGTTCTTGTCATCAACACCCAGCCGGGTGAAGATCGAGGCATTGTCGGCCACCACGCGCTGGATCGAGAAGCCCGAGGGTACCGAGTATTGCTCTCGCGGCAACGAGGGCATATAGTAATCGGTGTTGATGCGATAAGAGAACATCACCTCGGGGTCACGGCCTAATACCTTATTATATACATATATCCATTGTCGGTCCAGGTCGATAGTCATCAACGTGTAGCCATAGTTGCCGCCACCCATGTCCAGGGCGCGCACCATCACACCATTGATGCCGTCGGTCTCATACAGGCGCCAGCGGTGATAATGGCCGCACTGGTGGGTGATAACAGGGTATTTCTTGAGAATATCGACGTAAGCCCGATAATTGTCCAGATCGTCGAGGATGGGATAGTGGTTGACACTCAACACCTGCATGCCGGGCTTGACCATAGCGTTGAGGGTGCTGTCGAGCCACAGGAGGTCTTCCTGCTTGATGTGGCCGTCGCCCATCTTCATGAACGGGCCGCAGTTCATGCCCACGACCACCAGGTCATCGACCGTGAACACAAACCGGTCGCTGCCCCACAGGTCGTTGAACGTCTTGCAGGCACTCTGGCTCCAGTTGTTCTCGTGGTTGCCGGGGATGACATAGAGCGGATGGGCCGTAATGCCGTCCAAGATGCCCTTGATGTTGCGCAGCTGCTCGTCGCTGCCCTCGTTGGTGAGGTCACCTGTCATCATCACGGCATCGACATCGGTCGCGTTGATCTCGGCCACGGCCTCGCGCAGCTTGCCTTCATTGTCATTACCTGGTGTCACATGCACATCACTCAGGATAGCCAGCTTGACCACCCCACCCTGCATTGCCAGCGACACGGCCAGCACAGCCATCAAAATGGAAAAGGTACGTTTCATTTTCTATACTTGGATTTTATCGTTTGTGACAACAAAATTAGTAGAAATAAATGAAAAATGCACTAACTTTGCGCCCGAAATGAATCACGAACTCTACATAGCGCGGCGCATGAAACTCGACAACGAGCGGCAGAAGGGCTCACCCAGCCTGACAGTCGCCCTCGTGGGCATCGTGCTCGCCATTGTTGTGATGATTCTTTCCATTGCCATCGTCATGGGCTTCAAGGGAGAGATATCGGGCAAAATCATGCACCTGGACGCCCACCTGCGCGTGACCAACGCGGCCCTGGGCATCGATGACAATTATGCCACCGTCAATGGCCGCGAGGTGCGTGAAGCGATTGCCGGCGACAGCGCGTTTGCCCCGCTGGTCGAGAGCATGAGCCTCATCGCCGACAAGAGCGCCATCCTCAAGACCGACGAGGACTTCATGGGCATCATCATGCGCGGCGTGGACGAGGGTTATGACTTCAGCTATCTCGACAGCAAGATGATCGACGGCAGCGTCCCTGCCGTGAGCGACACGGCTTCGGGCAACCAGATCATCATCTCCAAGACCGTTGCCGACCGCCTCAAGCTTCATGCCGGCGACAAAGTGCTCACCTATTTCATCGACAACAGCATCAAGGTGAGGAACTTGACCATCAGCGGCGTTTTCGAGACCGACCTCGAAGCGTTTGACAACGCCTACGTCGTGGGCGGCATCGGCATCGTGCAGGGCGTGAACGGCTGGAATGGCGATACGGGCACGAGCGTGGCTGTGAACATGGGCAGCACCAGCGACCTGGACAGCGATGCCTACAGCCTGTACTCCCTGCTGGCCAAGAACACCGTGCAGCAAGAGAGCAAGAACCTGTTCTTTGTCACCACCACCCATCAGAATAACCTGCCGTTTTTCGCCTGGCTGCAGATGCTAGACATGAATGTCGTCATCATCCTCACCCTGATGATGATTGTGGCCGCGTTCACGCTCATCTCGGCCATGCTGATGATTGTGCTCGAACGCATCCGCGTCATCGGCAACTTCAAGGCCATGGGTGCCACGAACGGGGCCATCCGCCGCATTTTCATCTACCTGACGGGCAAGCTCATTCTCAAGGCCCTCGTCTTGGGCAACATCATCGGCATCGGGCTGGCCCTGTTGCAGCAATACGGCCACATCGTGCGTCTGGACCCGACAGCCTACTACATGCCATACGTGCCCATATCCCTTAGCATTCCTGCCCTGGTGATGCTCAACATCGGCATCATCGTCATCTCCTACCTCACCCTGCTCGGCGCCAGCCACATCATCTCGACCATCAAGCCCACCGCCACCATGCGTTTTGAGTAGCCCATCACGCTATCAATGAGTGAAAGTGAGTGTGGGCAATTCTTTTTAGGGGGGAATGATAGAGCCGTTGCCCCGCTAAAACATCTATTCTATCATTTCCTTACTTTTTGATGTTTTACAGTAAGAGAAACGTCCCTATTTTTAGCCATTTTTCTATTTTTCCCTTTAATTGCTTGCCATTATGGAAAAAACATCTACCTTTGTGAAACATAACCTAGCAGGCCAACCTTAATAGGAAAATCAATACTTAATAAAAGGTCAAATATTAATATCTAAATTTTTACACATATGAGAACCCAACTACTACTTCTTGCACTGGGACTGGTGTGCCTTGCCGCACGAGCAGTCCCTGCCGACCCGACTCCCGCCACAGTAACCCAGCCCGATGGCACCAAGCTCACACTGGTACTGCACGGAGACGAGTTTTTCCACTACACGACAACCATCGACGGATACACCGTGGTGAAAAACGAAGCCGGTTTTTACACCTATGCCCGCCTGGATGGCAACCAGCTGGTGGCCAGCAAGAGCATCGCCCATGATGCCAGCCAGCGCACACCAGCCGAACTTGCCACCATCGCCACCCTGCCCAAGGGGCTGACCAGCGCCACGATGGTCCAGGCCGGCAAAAAGATGCTCAGTCGCCGCAACATGTCGATGCGCGACCTCAAGGCCGACGGCCACATGGATTACAGCAAGTTCCGCGGCCTGATCATCCTGGTCAACTACACCGACCGCTGGTTCACGATGTCCAATCCCGGCAGTTTCTATGATGACATGGTCAACACCCACGACTACACGGGCTATTACACCTCCTATGGGACCAAGGTGCCCATGACCGGTAGCGTGCGCGACTACTATTACGACAACTCCAATCAGCAGTTCGACCCCCACTTTGACGTGGTGGGACCCGTCGAGGTGAACTTCAGTAGCACAGCCCCCAATGGCATCAAGGACAGTGCCCCTATCTTCCATGCTGCCCTCGAAGCCGCCGACGACCAGGTGAACTACAGCGACTATGACCTGGATGGCGACGGCACGGTCGACATGGTCTTCTTCCTGGTTGCGGGCTATGGCTCCAACTACACGGGCAACGACTCCCACTACCTGTGGCCCCACATGTTCTATCTCGACGAGGCCCCCGTGCTCGACGGCATGCAGTTCAGCATGTATGCCTGCTCGACGGGATATGCCGGCGTCGAGTACAGCAGCGGTGGCATCGCTGGCATCGGCACCATCTGTCACGAGTTCAGCCATGTGCTGGGACTGATGGACCTGTATGACGCCGACTATGCCAATGGCGGCGGACAGAGCGTGCACCCGGGCACATGGTCGATCATGGCCAGCGGCTTCAACAACAACTATGGCCGCAATCCCGTGGGCTACAGCCTGTATGAGCGCTATGCGCTGGGCTTTGCCTCGCCCACGCTCATTGCTGGTGAGGACTCCATCGCCATGCAGCCCCTCGACGAGAGCAACGAGGGCTACCGCCTGAACACGCCCAGTGACAACGAGTTCTTCCTTCTCGAGAACCGCCAGGCCGGCAAGTGGGACAAGAACCTGCCCGGTCACGGCATGCTGGTCACCCGAGTGGACTCTACCGATGTCAACGTGTGGGTGGACAACAAGGTCAACTGCGACCCCAACCACATGTACTATGACATGCTGCGCGCCTACTATGCCTATCGTGACTCGGGTTCTGACCCCTTCCCCGGCACCATGGGCATCACCGCCATCACCAACCTGACGTCTCCCAGCCTGTGCACCTGGAGCGGACAGGCCAACGACTACAACATCATCGACATCGCCGAGGATGGCAAGGTCATCACCTTCAATGTGGTTAGAGACAGCATCACCAGCATCATCGAGGACTTTGAGACAATGCCCGTGGCCGACACCACCAGCGCACAGGGCGTGACAGGCCTGTTTGCACAATGGGACTTCAACGCTTGTGCGGTCGTCGACACAGTGTGGAGTGACGTGAACCACGGTCACACCGTCGCCATGACCAACGGCAGCGAGTTGCACACGTCTTCGCCCATCAGCCTCACCCCCGAGGCCGTGCGATACAGGGTTTATAATCCCACCGAGACAAATGCCAACTTCCAGCTGAGCTACTCGGTGGACAGCGGCATGACATGGGTCAGCCCCACCGAGGGCATCCTGCTGGTCAAGGCCGGCTTCCACGCCACTGGCAAGCTCAGCCTGCCCACCGACTCACCCATCATGATCAAGATCAGCCAGACCGTGGGCGACACCGAGCAGCCCTGCTACCTCGACGACGTCATGCTCTACTACAAGGGCACACTGCAGCCCCAGCTTGTCATGGGCGACGTGGACGGTAACGGAGTGCTCAACATCGCCGACGTCACCTTGCTCATCGATTACCTGCTGAACGACGAAGTGGCCATCAACCTCGAGGCGGCTAATGTCAATGGTGATGACATGATCGCGATCAACGACCTGACCATGATCATCGACATGCTCCTGGCAGTCCAATAACCTAGCCTTCCCGCTTCATGGGGCTGTGTCACATCATTTTCCGACACAGCCCCATTTTTTAATTATCGCTGTCTGACAGCAAGTTAGCTACAGCATGAGGATTTTTTTTAAAAAAAAGTTGATTTTTTTCTTGCCAGTAATAGAAAAAGCATTACCTTTGCAGTCGCAATTAGGAATTGTCCTGTGGTGTAATGGTAGCACATCGGATTCTGGTTCCGCTTGCGAGGGTTCGAATCCTTCCAGGACAACAAGAGAAAAGTGACCCTTCAACAAGGTCACTTTTTCATGTAAAATTAACTTATTAAAAATTTAAACTGTTAGATTAAAATTATGGCAACAAAGATCAGATTGCAGCGCCACGGTCACAAGGACTATGCGTTCTATCCCATTGTTATTGCCGATAGCAGGGCACCACGAGATGGTAGATTTATTGAGAGGATTGGTTCTTATAACCCCAACACTAATCCTGCTACCATCAGTTTGAATTTTGAACGTGCACTCTATTGGATCAACGTAGGTGCAATTCCCACCGACACTGTACGCAACATTCTCTCCCGCGAGGGTGTGATGCTGATGAAGCACCTCCAGGGCGGCGTCAAGAAGGGCGCCTTCACCCAGGAAGAGGCTCAGAAGCGTTTCGAGGCCTGGAAGGCCGAGAAGCAGGCCAAGCTCGACGCCATCCGCAACAAGGAGCGCGACGACAAGAAGGCCGATTACAAGAAAGCCATCGCCGAGGAGGCCAAGAAGAACGAGGCAAAGGCCGAGGCCGTAGCCAAGAAGAAGGCCGAGATCGCTGCCGCTAAGGCTGCTGCCGAGGCCGAGGCCGCTAAGGCTGCTCAAGAGGCTGAGGCCGCCGAGGCTCCTGCTGAGGAAGCTCCCGCTGCCGAGGCATAAAGAGGAGAAAAGAACCCCGTTCTTTTTAAATGCACACACGCTCTCGATCAATTGATCGGGAGCGTGTTATTTTGGGGAACGATATAGTAGTTGGGCGGCTCGGTCGAAAAAGGCTGGGGGCTGTAGACCTCGTTCATTCACCCAACTTTTATGAGTACGCCACACTAATTTGTGGTTGAGCCAATTGGGTTATTAAAGTCCACAGCCTTTTCTGCGGAAACGTAAAGTGTCCCCGCTGATGATTTGGATCACTCCTCCCTATCAATCTGATTAATGAAGGCTATAATCTGCTCATACCAGTTACACACCACATCAATGGTGGGTGTCGATACTCCTTTCAGCCTCGCGGTATCGCGGATGTAGAAGGTACCACATTCAAAATCCTCGGTAAAATAGCGACTATACAGATCAGGTATATAGCCTCCTTTCACTTTCTTCATTGGCGACATGATATTGGCAAACGCGGGTATTGACCTGATCTTTCGGGTCAATGAGGATGCATCACTTGATTCATAATACTCAAGAATCGAGGGAATACTCGATGGATTCACTGGCAATAGTTGCAATAACTGCTGCAACTCATTGTCCATGTCGATGAGTAACTGTGATGCCTCATCAGTCCACTCGGCATAGAACGGAGGCACGCGATTATACACTATTGATGGTTTCCAGTCTTTCCACATGGTATATAACCGTGCAGGATGAAGCAACGGATTACTATTGGACAGACTTACCTCGTAAAAATTGTCAAGCAACTTCACAGGGGTGTGAAACAGCTGTTCCATCATCATTCTAATGGCATTACCATTTCCATTCTCCACACAGACGCTCAACGATTTCTTAGACCCCAACAAGTCAGCTTCTTTACCATATTCCACAATCCTAGAAATAAACGGAACCCGCTGGAAGCCAAAAATCGTCTGCCCTTGCATCACCTCATGAGCTTGGTAGAAAAAGCCAGTGTTTGATACAATGCTGCCAACGATGGTGTTAGCCCTTAAATAAGGTTTTATCTTTTCCAGCATTTGTTTAATGTGAGGCCCTGGCAAGCAAATAAAAATCAGATCAGCATCTGGAATCACCATTCTGGCATCAGACGTTATGCAATTGAGTGTGCCCTTCAAACGCGAAGTCGTTTTATCCTCATTCTTGACATTAACACACAGTGTCGATGACCAACTGTCGGGGTGCCCTGTAAGAATGTTAATCTTGTGTCGTCCTTGTGCTGCGAGATAACCGGCCACTACATGACCCAGATTGCCACCGCCACAGATGCAGATGTTTAAACCCACATAGCATTTAAGCGCATCGATCAGTTTATCGTTATCGGCCTCGTTGCGTATCGCTATTCGCACGTAATTCTTTCCTCTCAAGCCCGTCTTGGAATCACAGTCCTTAATTAATATATTGTGGTCCCTCAACAACATCTCGGTGAGTTCATGTGATGTGTAATGCTGAGTCACTTGACAAAGGAAATAATTTGCCTGAGTGGGAATAACCCTAAGATATGGTAGGGTTGACAGGCGCTTGCCAAATCGATTTCGTTCAGCCACAAATTTTTCACATGCTAGTCGATAAAAGGACTCATACTTATTAAAAATCTGCATATAGAACTCGGCAAATGAATTGATGTTCCATATTGCGACATCCCTTTTTATCATGTCTATCAACTCAACATTGGCACTCGCCAAGATGCCCAGCCTCAGTCCAGGAACGCCATACGACTTGCTGATGCTCTTTACCACCATCATGTGGGGATGCGCAGCAAGTATCTCATCGTTCAACAACGAGTTGGCAGGACCCGCTTCAGAGAAATCAACAAACGACTCGTCAACGATCAGGCTTATGCCCTTGTCTTGACACCAATCAGCCAGGGAAAGGACATCTGTCTTGGGTATAAAGTTTCCCGATGGATTATCTGGATTGACAATCAATAGAGCCTGGATTTTGGTCGAGGCAAAATAGTTGCGTATGTCATCGACCGTATATTGTAGATCATCGTTATCAATAACTAGTGGCACTACCAAACCGCTTGGCAAGCGATTAGGGTATTCCTCAAATGTCGGGAACACAACACCTACTTTCTCTCCAGCGGATACATAATGCTCCATCAGACTCTTAATGATTTCGGCAGCACCGTTACCCACTACTATATACTTGCTATTGACCCCAAAGTACTTTCCGGCCAGCAGGGAATTAACTTTCATTCCACTGGGATACTGAGTCAATAATTCATCAAAGTTTGCCCGCATTTCTTCCCTCATGCGCCTTGGAGGGAAATAAGGGTTAACCAGGTAGCAGAAGTCGAGCATCTTGGGAAAACGCCAGTAGCCTCCATATCTCACATGATATTTTGACAGTTTCTCGTTGTCGGGAGAAAAGATGGTCTCGGCTATATCCTTATCTTGGACATCATCGATCTCATACCAGGGCTTGTCGCCAATGGGAAGCGCTTTCAGATTGGCTTGATCCAACAAGGTTATTACTCGTAGCACTTGCTCGTAGTACTCGTTGTTTCCCATCACTTTACAATATGCGTCAAGGAATGGAACATAAACTTGAGAGGAAAACTCCTTGCTGAACTTGTACACATTCACAGTCTTGAAATAGGAATCGACCTCAGAGTACTTAAATGCCTTCTTGGGCACAAAATTGACTATGTTGTTATCGCTATCAATTCGCACCATCGTGCCGTCCATCCATGTTTCATATTTTGCGACAAGAGCCAGATTGGGCGACGGATTCTCCAATATCATCGGGAACAAACTGTCGTCGAGAATCAGGTCACTCTCGATCAATAGAGTGTCGTCCTCCATCATCTTATCCTTAACCAACGACAAGGAATAGATATTATTCGTTTTGTCATAGACTGGGTTAGTCGCATACTCGATATGCAACCTGTCGTCATACCGATTCCCGATATAATCCATCAGTTCTTGCCCCTTGTATCCCACAACCATAACTAGTCGTGACAAATGCAATTGACACAGTTGCTCAAGCATTCGGTCAATCAATCTAACGCCGTTGACCGGTAGCATGCATTTGGTATTATCACGGGTGTACTTACCCAGTCGGCGACCCATTCCAGCCGCAAGGATTATAGCTTGCATTGATATATAGAAAAAGAACGGTTAATCATCAAAAATCTCAAGTTGCTCAACATGATGGTAGACGTTATCAAGATCGTCGGGCAAGCGCATGTAGTCACCATACATGGTGCGCAACATGTTGTGGCTATTCGCCGGGATTGGGAGCTGAAGACCTTCAAAGTCATGCAACTGCAATGGGAATACGTCACGTTCATCATAGATATTATGAAACGGGATTCCATAGTCACACATCAACGATGAGGGCCTGCACAACCGGCTCATCAAACGCAGCATCGGGAAGGAAATATGGCGGTTAAACCATGTCAATGCCCTCACCTTGCGCATTGACGATGCGTTACCGTCACCCGACCGAAAGATATTATAGGCCAGGCTCTGAAGCTTCAGTCGCTGTGACCATGGGAGCAGATGATCCAGCGGGAAGATATCGATAAAGATGCCGCGTTCTTTAAACACCTTATCAAAAGAAGCCTCTTCTATAAAGGATTTCTTATCGCGCAGTTTTGCAACAAACAAGAAATAGTTCCTGTCTGTATCATTGGTTTGCAATGAGATGTTTTCGGGTAATTCATTAGGCAGAATCTTCAAGAGACGCAGGTAATCCTTGCGCATTATGCCCAAGTCCAGGTCATCATCCCAGGGGATGAATCCGTTGTGACGGATTGCACCCAACAGCGTGCCACCATACAGAAAATAGGGAATATTGTGCTTCTTGCATATTTGGTCTAGAACCTTGACCATATCGAGCATCACCAGTTGATGGCGACGCAACATGGATCCCTCAGGGTTAAATCTAGCCTTGAGTTCTTCTGCATTAAAATTCGTACCGTTTTGCATACTCAGATAAAACCAAGAGAATACAGATGCAAAAGTACGAAAAAAAACGTTTGATTAGCATGCCGATTATTATTTTTAGAGAAAGCATCGCTGAATAAGTGGAAATTCAGTAATTTTGCACATTACAATCATGGATTGCTGCGTCAGTTTTGAATATGATCGTTACATCGCAGTTTTTCCTTATATAAACAATATAAAAAGATAGAATAATTCAGGTGATGAAAGAGATTTATTTTGCGGGAGGATGTTTCTGGGGGACAGAGCATTACTTCAAGCTCGTGAATGGGGTCGTCGAGACCCGGGTGGGATATGCCAACGGACATACCGAGAATCCCACCTATCAGGATGTGTGTACCGACAAGACCGGATTTGCCGAGACGGTGCACATCGTGTATGACCCCAAGGTCATTTCGCTGGAATTCCTGACCGAGATGTACTTCAAGGCCATCGACCCCACCAGCGTCAACCAGCAGGGCCACGACAAGGGCACCCAGTACCGCACGGGCATCTACTACACCGACCCGGCCGACGTTCCAACGCTGCAAGCCGTCTATGACCGCGTGCAGGCCCAGGTGAAAAAACGCCTGGCCGTTGAGTTGCTGCCGCTCAAGAACTTTTATAACGCCGAAGAGTATCATCAGGACTATCTCGACAAGAATCCCGACGGCTACTGCCACCTGCCGCTGGAACTGTTTGAGATGGCCAAGCGTGCCAACCGATAACTACCCCGACCCGCAAAGTGACCTTGAAAAACATTTGGCAACACATCCTGCAACAATCGAGGCAATGGTGTGACCGGCCCAGCTTCTGGGAAACGGTCCCCTTTGTCGTCATGGGACTGCTGGCGTTGACGCTCATGGTCAAGGGATGCCAGGGCATCTGTTACCACGGCACCGCCGAGTACCGCATTCACCGCCTGGGCTATCCCATCGACCAGGCACGCGCCATCGCCGGTGTATTGAGTGCCGAGCAGGCCCACTCGCTCATTTCACGCGGCGAGCACGACACGATCGCCTACCCCATCATCAAGCAGCGCTACTTTATCGCCAAGAACTTTGACCACTACCTAGCCTTCCACAAGGTGGACTCGGTCGCCTCGCTCGATGACATCGTTACCGTCGTCAACGTGGGTGACTACCCCGACGAACAGAAAACGGCCACCCACTGCGACACCAGCAAGGGCCAGCTGATGCTGGTCAACGGCATGCACTATCTGGACGAGAAATACCAGCCTGACAGCCTGGAAGCCTTCGAGCGCACATGCTGCTACGAGAACCAGCAGGCCATCCCAGCCGTGGTTAGAGCGTTCGTGGCCATGCAACGCGATTGCAAGACATCAACAGGCGCCCAGCTGATGGTCAACTCGGCCTATCGCTCCTTTCAAGACCAGATAGCGATCTACAAGCGCAGTGACAAGGGCTATGCGGCTCACGCGGGCCGTAGCGAGCACCAGACGGGCCTCGCCATCGACGTCACATCATTGCAGCACCCCATGCGGTGGCCATTTGACGCGTCGGTCGAGTGTGCGTGGATGCACGAGCATTGCCACGAGTATGGCTTCATCCTGCGCTACCCCAAGAAGCAGTCACAGCTGCTGGGTTACAACTATGAGCCGTGGCACCTGCGCTATGTGGGTGTGCCAACGTCGACACGCATCCATAACGAGGGCATCACCTTCGACGAATATTACGCCTACTACATCGACAGGGAGAAACAATAACCCGCATCGCCCCCCTTGATCGAGAAATCGCCCCTCAGGCCATGACGCTCGCCCATGGCGGCCGTGACCATACCCATAGTCATGCGCAGGTTCACCTCCACACAAGGGTTCAGAGCCACATGACCGTTACTGTTGCGATATAGCATCATGTCGATGCCTAACGGCCCCATATAGTGAGGACTAACGTTGGCATCTAGTGCTTTTAACACTTCCGCCACCACACTATCGAGGTCAGGATAGCACGCCACCAGCAACCGGTGCAGTTCCTGCATCGGCGCGACCTTGCCAGTTCCAAACTGGCTGTGGAAGTCGTTGTCAAACACCGAGTAGCCGGTGAGCATCGCCTTGCCGTCACGGCACTCACACTCGATGGCAAAGTCCTGCACTCGGTCCAGCCCCAGTTCGCACAGCAGCGAGCCTTGACGCCGCAGCGCGCCCTCGATCCAGTGGTGGACATGGCGGTCGCCCAGCGGGTCTATCACGCGATAGATGCCCTTGCCGCTGCCCGACCACGGCATCTTCAGGTAACAACCGGGATGAGTGCGCATAAAATCCACCACGTCGTTATACTGGCTCAACTCGACAGGAGGCGGCGAAAAAACATTTCCAAGTGCTTGATGAATGGCGATGGTGGTGCGGCGGTGAGACAGGCGACGTGTCCACGCCAACTCTTCATCGGTGGGCAAGCAATCGCCGGGAGCCCCGTGAGCCAGCAACTGGTGTCGCACGGTGGCATCCCAGCCCCACGGATGGATGCGACACGGGCCCAGATCGGCAATACGGCTCATCGCGATGGGCTCTACATCAAGGCCATGGCCTTGCAGCCAGCGTCGGTCCTCGTCAATCGGGCAGTCGTCAGGTATGGCGACATAGGAGCCAGCAGGAGCCAGCCACGCGGGCAGCAGCCGCAGGTCATGCCGCAACTGGCGGGCAAACGGCGGCGCGGTGTAGTTGTGCGCCCCATGAGCCAGTGCCAGGTCATGCTCGGGATTGAATAGATAGACGTCAACCATACGGTGCAAAGGTAACCATCATTTTTCACCCTAGTGCCAAAATCTCAGGCACTTTTTTGAAAAAACGGGACTTCGGCCATTTTTTGAAGTCAAACAGTTTGCAGCAACTACAAAATATCGTTACATTTGCACCTATAATCTAATCAAAATATTTAACACTCACACCAAATGAAAACTTTTAAACTTACCTTATTCACAGCCGTGCTCGCCTTGCTGGCATCAGGCAACAGCCGGGCCCAAGTGCCCACCGACTCGATTGTCGCCGACTTCAGGGACTTCATCTCTAAGCTCGAAGAAATCCATCCCGACCCTTATAGCGGATACGGCGGCAAGCCTTACTTTCGACTGGCGGCAAGGGACGCACGTCAAGCCCTGATCAATGACCAGGTGACCGACGTGCGCGAGTTTGCCTATCGCATCAACGAGTTTCTGGCCCCGCTCAAGGACGGGCACACCGTTGCCATGCCCGACGGCCACTTTGTCCCCGGCCATTTCCCCGTCAAATATACCGACCCAGCAACGCTCATCATGCTTGAACCCATCAACGACGGCATCATCGTCAAGGCCCTGCCCGATGAATACAAGGACCTCGTGGGCAGCCGCCTTGTCGCCATCGAAGGCATGCCCGTCAAGGACGTGTGGACGGCGATGGCACACTATTTCATTGCCGAGAACGAATCAGGGCAAATGCTTAACCTGGCCCACTATGCCATGCAGCCCAAAGCTCTGAAAAAGGTCATTCCCAACCTTAACGGCACCACCATCACCTATCAGTTACTATCACCCATTGGGCAGGAGGCCGCAGTGACCTTACCCGTCGTGCCATTCGCCCAAGTGCAGCAATGGCAGGCGCAGCAGGTGGCGCGGCCCAGCGCTTTCCCCGGCCGACAGATGAGCTACAACTTCATGGACCAGCTTGTCTATGGATTTGTCGATGACGCGTGCAGCACGATGTACTTTGGTGCCAAGCACATGATTGCCCGCGACCTGCTCGAGAACACCAACGACGTGGACAGTTGGCTCCAGGGCATCTACAGCGCTGTGGGAATGCCCGTGCCTCCCGACAGGCAGATGGCCATCGCGATGGTGCCCTCGTTGAGCGAGGAGTTTGAGAAGGCACTACAACTCATGAAGCAGCATGGCAGCCAGAATCTGATCATCGACATGCGCGGTAATGGCGGCGGCACGACCCCGATCTGCCGTCCGTTGGTCTATATGCTCTATGGCGACAAGTATCTCAACTTTCATTTCTCCGATGAAGAGGAAGGGATGATGGAAATCGCGCCCTGGACGGTGAGCCAATCGGCTCTCGACCAGATCAATGCCAAGAGTAAAGATAAGCTAGAATATGGCGACTTCTTCAAATATTCAGAATTCACCCGGAGTTTTTCCAGCGACAAGGAAATGCGCAACGAGTTCATCGACGGCAGCATGTGCAGCATCAAGGACAAGCTGCGCGCCCTCAATGGCGTGCCCGTCTATCAGCCCGAGCATGTGTATGTCGTGACCGACGCGATGACCTTCAGCGCCGCGTTCCACTTCAGCTACTACCTGTGGCGCATGGGCGCTACGGTCGTGGGCGTAACCAGCAGCCAAGCCCCCAATACCTTCATGGGTGGGCAGGCCTACTACACCCTGCCGCGCACGGGACTGGTCGGCGAAATTGACCGCGGCACCCAGCAGTGCTTCCCCGATGACGACCCGCGCGCCAAGATGTTCACACCCGACCTGATGCCCACCTATGAGGACTTCAAGCGCTACAACTTTGACGACAACGCCATCCTCCTCTACTTGATGGACGTCATCAACGGCAACATCAAGACGAAATAATTGTCAGTTGTTTATTCTCTCGGTCGCAGGGTGACGACCCGGGGACGGTCATCGGGATTGACGATGCGAGCCATGTAGTGCCGGATACGAACACCCTGGGTATCACTTGCCAAACGCAAGGCAGGCAGGAAAACGGCCTTGCCGCTATCCATTACCAATCGAGCAGTCATGTTGCCACGCTTGTCCTTGAACTCGGTGGTGAACGTCAGGGGCATTTCGGGCAAGTCGCTATAGAGGAACTCGTCAAGCGCAGCCAGTGAAGATTGATAGAGAGGCTTATTGTCGCGCTGGGGCTGAGTGGCGGCAGGTACACTGTGCCGCAAGCGCTGGTAATAGTCACTCAGGTGCCAGCCGTTGCGGGTGTAGATGTCGCGGTATTGACGCAATTCACAGGCTGCCTCGGGAAACTTTTTCTCCTTGATGAGCAATTGGGCAAGGCCCAGGTGAAGTCGCCCAGTCTTGTTGGCATCGCGTTGCAGCAGCAAAGCCTTGCAGAGGGCTGCCTGGCGCTGGACAGGGTCGGTCAAGAGCGCTGCCAGGTCGCTCCAGATGTAGGACTGACCCGTGATAAGCGCCAATTTCTTGTAAGCCTTCAGCGCCTTGGTCTTGCGACCTGTAGCGGCATACAAGCGGGCCAGGTAATACTTATAGAGGCTCTGGGTGGGAAATTGCTTGACGGCCTTGACCAGCAGCGGCTCGAAGTCGGGATTGAATTCCGTGGCCTTGTTCTCATGCAATTCCTTGGCATAGATGCGAATGGCGTGCTCGGCAACCGAGATGAATGTCACGGTGCCATCCCTACCCTCTTTCTTGTCTTGCTGCCAGTCCTCATCGGTGAGGTTGTTCATGCCCCACATGTCAAAGAACTTGCTGAACTTGAACTCCGTGTCACGGTCCTTGAGACGTGTCGCCATCAACAGGATGCGCGAGTGCAGTCGGGATGGGCGCTCGTTATCTAGCGACAAATAAGCCGCTAACGCTTGGCGCATCTCTATCGAGGGCATCGTCGTCTGCTCGTGCCGAACGTGGTAATAGATGACCCAAGCAAACGAGTTATTGAGTCTTTCAGGCAGATTACCATCCTTCCAGACGGGATAAAGTGCCTCGAATGCCTCACGCGCCCTCGAGTGATCCTTGATACCCGATTCGGCAAGATTCTTCAACCGCTGATATTCGTTCTTCTCCATCATCATTATGGTTACTAAAAAAAGAGAGCACTTGATCATAAGCGCTCTCTTGAGGAATGGATGTTACTTTACATTGATCTTCACGCTGGACTTGAGGCCGGTGGCGGGGTCCTTGACGGTAAGGGTCATCACACCTGGCTTTTTAGCGGCTTGACACACGACTACCAGCTGGCCGTGGAAGAGGCTCATCCGGGGCTGGGTGAAAGGCTCCAGCGAGGTGGCATCACCATTGCACGCAGCCTTGTAGGTTCCCGCTCCCGTGACGCTGAACTCCAGACTGTTGGCAGCATCGGGGCACAGGGTGCCGTTCTTGTCAACGAGGCTCACCGTGACGTAGGCCAGGTCGTTGCCGTCGGCCATGATCGTCTTGCACTCGGGCTCGAGCAGCAGGCGCTTGGGCTTGCCTGCGGTCTTGACCACTTGCTGGCCGGCCTTGCGACCCTGCTCGTCATATACCACCACCTTTAACTCACCGGGCTGATAGACGACATCGCGCCAGCGCAGGCGGTAACGGTCCAGGCGGGCGGTATCGCTCTTGGTGATGCGGCCCTGGCTCTTGCCGTTGACAAAGAGCTCGGCACTGGGATAGTCGGTATAGCAATAGACGGGAGTGACCTTGCCCACGCGGTCGGGCCAGGTCCAGTGGGGCAACAGGTGGATGGTGTGCTCCTGCTTGTTCCAGTGGCTGCGATACAGGTAGTAGCGGTCCTTGGGCAGGCCTGCCAGGTCGCAGATGCCAAAGTAACTGCTGCGCGAGGGCCAGTATTCGTCATAGGGGGTCGGCTCGCCCAGGTAGTCATAGCCTGTCCACACAAACTCACCCACCGTCCAGTCGCGGTCTTCCTGCATCTTCCAGTCATCGTCAGGCAGATTGCTCCACCAGCAATACTCCACGTCATAGCCCGAGCATTGGCCGTCGGGCCAGGCCTTATTGGTAGCCACGGTGTCGGGGAAACAGTAGTGGCCACGGGTGCTCACGGTCGATGCCGTCTCGCTGCCCAGGATGAAGCCCTGCGGCAGGCGCTCAATCATCTCGTCATACTTGTGGACACGGTAGTTATAACCCGGCACGTCGGCAACCTGGGCAAAGCCGCACCAGATGGTACCGTCGGGCTGATCCATGCCGCAGGTGACCATGCGCGAGGGGTCATACTTGTGGCACAGGGCGATGAGGTCCTTGTAGCGCTGCACGCCCTCGGGCTTCCACTGCTCGGGAATCTCGTTGCCCACGCTCCACATGATGATGCTGGGGTGATTGCGGTGGTTGAGCACCAGGTTGCGGATGTCCTGTTGCCACCACTCGTCCCAGTAACTGCCGTAGCCGTTGCGCACCTTGGGCTCTCGCCAGCCGTCAAAACTCTCGGCCATGACCATCATGCCCAGGCTGTCGCACACCTCCATCTGCCAGGTCGAGGGCATGTTGTGTGCTGTGCGGATGGCATCGGCACCCATGGCCTTCATCATCTTGATCTGGCGGATGAGCGCGGTCTTGTTGACAGCGGCGCCCAGCGGGCCCAGGTCATGATGCAGGCACACGCCCTTGATCTTGCGGCGCTCGCCGTTGAGCTGGAATCCACCCTCACGGCTGAACGAAACCGTGCGGATGCCCACCTTGCGGCTCTGACTATCGACCTCAATGCCCTTGTGGCGCAATGTAGCAGTAACGGTGTACAGATAAGGATGCTCGGGTGACCATAACGAAGGCACAAATACCTCAAAACGAGTCGCGAAATGACCCACACCGTCAGGATGAGTCTTGGTATTTGCCACCACGGCACCATTGGCATCAACGAGCGTGATTTCCAATTCGAGAGCATTGTCGATGACGGTAGCCTCATCTAACTGATGCTCTACCTGCAACGACGCCTTGGAGCCCTCGATGCTAAGCGTGCGGACATACAGGCCCCATGTGTCGAGCGCGGCATCCTTCTCACGGGTCATCACCAGCTTGACGGGGCGGTAGACGCCGCCGCCGGGATACCAGCGGTTGCTCTCCTCAAGGTTCTCGAGATGCACCTCGAGCGCGTTGGGCGTGCCGTCGCGGTGGATGTAGGGTGTTACATCGACGATAAAGGCGTTGTAACCGTATGCCCAGCGGCCCGCCAACTGGCCGTTGACATAGACGTGGGGGTCGGCCATGGCACCGTCAAACACGAGCTGAGCACGCTCATAGTCGCGCGGCACGGCAAAGGTCGTCTTGTAGTAACCCTTGCCTATCCAGGGCAGGGCACCCGAGCGGCCAGACTTCTCGGTAGCCACATCCTCGCCATTCTCCTTGATGGCGACGACCTGCAGGTCCCATTTCTTGTCAAACGGACCGCCAATAGCCCAATCATGGGGCACGGTCACATCTTGCCACTGCACTTGATCACGTGAGAATTGCCAATTCTCGCTCAAGGTCAATTCCCGATGGCTCTGGGCCATTGTCGTCATGGCCACGAGGGCCGTTATCAGGCTTAAAAACTTTCTCATTGCTGTTTCAATTGCTGGTTGATATTGTCAATGTAGTCCAGGAGTTCATCACGGCCGCGGGCATCCTCGCTCGAGGTCATGAAGACGGGGGGCAACTCCTCCCAGGTCTTGAGCAACTCCTTCTTGTAGTCACCTACAGCGGCGGGGCCGGCGACCTTGCCGAGCTTGTCCATCTTGGTGAACACGATAGAGAAGGGCACGCCATTCTCTCCCAGCCACTGCATGAACTCGAGGTCGATCTTCTGGGGCTTGAGGCGGCTGTCCACAAGGACAAACAGGTTGGTCATCTGCTCGCGGCCCAGGACATAGCCCTGGATCATGCGCCACAGCTTGTCGCGGTCCTCCTTGCTGCGCTTGGCAAAGCCGTAGCCGGGCAGATCCACGATGTACCACTGCCCGTTGATGAGGAAGTGGTTGATGAGCATGGTCTTACCGGGGGTGGCACTGGTCTTGGCCAGGGCCTTGCGCCCAGTGAGCATGTTGATGAGTGAAGACTTGCCCACGTTGCTGCGGCCAATGAAGGCATACTCGGGCAAACGGGTGTCGGGACACTTGCGGTAATCGCTGTTACTGATCTGGAATTCGGCTGATTTAATGGTCATGATTGATTCTGATTCTTATTATCAATAGTTTCTAAATAGAATGAAACGGGGCGGAAACCATCATTGCAAGATATCATTGCCGAATGGGGATTCCGCATCCAGCCGTCATAGAAATCGCCCTCGCCACGGGCTAGTGCCTCGACAAAGGGGCGCATCGATTCCCAAGCGCTCTCGCATAGTCCCGCTGGCCGCATGGCGCCACGAGAGATGAACGACTGTCCCACACTGATGTCGCATGCATGCTCAATCGGGTTCTCGAACTGCGCCATGAGGTCACGATAGAAGGTCTGGCGCATAGCGGTAATGCGCACAGGCTGCAACGACTGCTCCCTATCGTATTGATTTTCATTCATGAGCGCAAAGTTACAAAAAAAAATCATCGGGCCGAAATTCCATATAGGAAATCTCGACCCGATGTCTTATAGCCTTGTGGTGTGCTCAATGGGCACACCATAGCTCCATTTTATCAGAAATCTCTCTTGAAATTACTTCTTGAGAACCTTTCTTGCAGAACCATCGCTCATCTTAACGATGTTGATGCCCTGCTGCATGCCCTGCTGCTGACGGCCCATCATGTCATAGTAGCCAACGGCAACGGCATCCTTGTCCTCGAGCTGCTCGGTAACGTCGCCGCCCTCACCCTGCACGAAGGTGTAGTCGAGGTAAGCACCGGGGAACTCGAAGCGAACAACGGCCTTGCGGAAGGTAACGCCAGCGGGCAGAGGCTGGGCAGTTACAACTGCATTTACCAGACCCGAGAACTCGCCAGTCTCGGTCATCTCGTCATTGAGCTCGATGTTCAGCCAAGCGGGAACCTCCTCGTCGTCGCAAGAAACGAACCAAGCGTCATCGGCGCTGGCAACAGACGACCAGAACTCGATGCTACGGCTAACGTGGGTACCGAAGGTCTTCTCCATCACGCCACCCTGGTCGGCAAACTTGTAGAAGCCATCCTCGGCGGTGTAGTTGAAGGTGAGATAGGGCAGATCGGTGCACAGGAAGATAGAGAAACCAGTCATCATTTGACCGCTGGAGAAGAAGTTGTTCAGACCTTCCCAGTTGTAGTGGTCAAGATTGCCATCCTCGTCGTTGTAACCAAACTTGAGGTAAGCCAGCTCACCCTTACCCTCGTCAACCATATCATCGCTGACGATCAGAGCCGAGAAGTCGGCCAGATTAGCCATTTCGGGCTCATTGTAGCCATCAACAACCACCAGGATGGGGCAGTCGATGGTCGGGGTGATGTCATACTCCAGACCATCCTCCTCACCGTAGAGGGTGAAGAACACGAAGTCACCAGTCTCGTTAGCGGTCTCGGGAGTCAGGGTAGCGCGGCCCATAGCGATGAGCTCACCGGGCTCGTCGGGCAGGATAACGCTCATAGAGTCGTTATAGGCAGGAATCTCATCGAGCTTGTAGATCTTGCAGTACATGTCGACCTGGCCAGTTACGTTGAGAACACCGCAGTCCATGGCAACATAGTTCAACAAGTAGGGGTGCTCGGGCTTCTCAAATGCCTGGGCGATACCGTCAATGCGGTACTTGCCATTGCTGATACCACCGTTCTTACCGAACCACCAGCCGTTCTCGTTCCTACCGTAGGGGTCAGCACCGCTATAATAGGTGAAGGGATAGCGCTGATCCTGGTTGATACCACCGTAAACGATGGTCTTGCTTGACTTGAGAATGTCAACATCCCAGATCTCCATGGTGCTGGGAACACCGAGCATGGTTGCGATGTGCTCAGCGCCCATGATGGGCTTTTCAGAAGTACCAGAAACCTCATGACCCTTGAGCTGATAGCTGTAGGTTGAACCATCGGGCTCGATGCAATAGAAAATGGGAACCTCATCGGTTTCCTGACCCCACTGCCAAGTGAGATCCATACCGGGAACGGTGTACCAGAACTGACCCTCTTCGCCAGCATCATCCACGCCGTAGCTCTGAACATCCCACTCAAAGGTTGCACCCTCGCTATAGCCATCGGCAACACCCTTGAAGGTATAGTCGCAATAGGGCTTAACGCAAATGTAGGGAGCATAGTACACGCCCGAGTAAGCACCATTCTCGATTACAACGCTTCCACCGAAAGCGCCATCAGGGCGGTTGTAGAATACGTTTACCTTACCAGCCTTGGCGGGAGCCTTGGCAACGGTACCGGGAGTGCGCATCTCCTTTACTTCCATCTTAGCCTCGGGCTTTACCAACTGTTTTTGAATCTTGGCAGGGAACTGGGCTGTCTCTGAGCGCCTCATCTGCGCGTTTACAGACGTCACCATGAGTGCGGCTGCAGCAATAAGTAAAATCTTTTTCATAAAAATGAATTTAAAAAATTATGTTAATAAAAATTTAAATAATACGCTATTCTAAAAAACCGGCAATCGGGGGCTCAACCTCAACGATTGGGGGCAACAAGCGCCCCGATTGCCGATAGGTCTCAAAATCTATAATTTAGAGTTTAAAATAGAGGATGTTGCCACCTTCGCTCAGCTTCATTTCCACGGGAGCCAGCAGTGACGGAGTCTCAAGCGTGAACGTCATGCTGCTCAGGTTGTTCATGAAGTCAAGGAATGCGGGGCAGCGCTCGGCATACACGCCACTGGCGGCATTACCCTCACCCGTATAGCGGAACTTGATCTGGTTCTCACCGACAGCCTCGGCAGTCATGTAGAACGTGGGGTGGAAAGTGCTCTTGCCGTACAAGCAGCTGAAGTCAACACCATAGACACCCAGGGTAGTATTGTAAGCGATCTGGACGCTGGTGAGTTTGCGCTTACCATAGGCATTGAGCTGGGTCTTCAAGTCATTGAGGTTGTCCTTGAACACACCGCCCGCCTGGGTGGTATCGGCCTTCCAGACGAAGGTCTCGATCATGAACACATTGTTCAAGTTGTCGGCGGTAATCGTGGTCTCGTTGTCGTCGCGGCACAGGAGCGAGCCATCGGCCTGACGGATGAAGTTCTTGATCGTGTAACCATCGATGGTCACGGGATTCATGAACGACAGACCGTCGTGGGTGATGATCACGTTGTGGGTCTCGGCGGTCGAAATCTCGTCGGCGCCCTCACGGAACATCTTCAACAGGCTGGTAGCACCGTTCTTCACGATCCAGCGCACGCCATTGGGCAGGTTGATGTACACCTGAGGAATCTTGGCATTGAAGAAGGAGTCGGCCATAGCGACAACCTCGTTCATGTAAACCTCATCATCAATGCCGTCATCAACGCGGGTCATGATCATGTCGATACCATACTTCTTGCCAGTGATATAGAGAGTATCATTGGAATACTTCATCAGGTCGAACTCATAGTCACCCTCGTGACCGTAACCGGTCTCGTCGGGGTCCTCATCGCTCATGCTGGGGATATCCTCGGGCGATGCAAACACATGGAAGTACTTGTTGTAGCTGTTTAAGGACAGCACGGGGCCGTTGTCGGTAATCACATCCCACAACGAGGTCTGACTGCCATAAACGGGAACCTTCAAGGACTCACCATCAACCGAACCGATCCACTCGTTCTTACCCGAGATGGTCACAGAACCATCCGGGCGGAAGGTCATCAGATAGACGTAGCCAGGCTCGTTGGCGTTGGCATAGTACTCCATCTGCCACTTGCCGCCATTAGGGGCGCCATTGTTGGTCAGGATGTTGATAAAATCAGCTTTAGCCTGATCCAAGCGAGCCACGGCATCCTCGTCAAAAATCTCGTCAACCTCATTCTTGCATGAACCCAGCGAGAGCGTGGTCAACGCAACGAGCGACAAAAGAGAAATATTTAAAAACTTCTTCATTTTCTTTTGATCATAATTAAAGGTGAAACTCATCATTATTGAATCTCGGTAACCATCTTACGCAATTCGTTGATGTCGTAGTTCGACTGACGGGTCTGAACCTCGTTACGGAGCTCATCAAGGTCAACATTCCAAGCGGTCTTGAGCCACTCGCGTGCGATCTGAACCTTCTGGAGGATAGCCTCGGCACCATTGATGCCGTCCTTATCCTCGACGTCATAGACCACGATGCGGTTGCCAGAGTCGTCGGTGTTGTTGCGCCAGTACTTGTGTACGGTACCATCCTCATCAACCTCGGTGAACACATTGTACTCACTAACGTAAACCAGATCCTGGGTTGCGTCGTTGTTGGGATAGTAGTAGTAGCAATAGAACTCGCTGGTAACGTCGTCCTCGTCACCGCTGGCCCAGCCACGGCTGGCCAAGTCGAGGATGTGATTCCAGTCATCTTCGGTCTGAACGATGTAGTTGGCGATCGTCTCGGCAAAGTCCTCACGGAACTCGCTCGAGGCATAGGTCGTCACGAATCCAAGCGAATTCACCTGACCGACGCTGCGATCCTGCCAGTTGTTGCTGTCATAGTGACCAATCGAAATGGTGTTGAACTCATTGGGATAGGTCTTGGTCTGGTGCAGGATGTGAGCGAACTCGTGGTGCATCGTCTTGAAGTAGTACTCGTTCATCATGTAGTAGTTGTTGAGGAAGCGGCTCAACTCGTTAACCTTGAACAAGGACACCTTGATACCACCCTCGGCGAGACCGACGATCTCGGTACCCGAGGTGGGGTTATAGGCGGGAGAACCGATCAACAGGATGATGCGGGGACCATAGTTCTTGAGGAAGTCCTCACCGGCCACCTTGTCATACACGTCAAACCACAAGTACTTGCACAGTACTGCCAGGTCGATTGAGTTCTCGTAGGTGGCGGGCACCAGGTTGTAGTTCATGTTGGTGCTGATGTCCGGCATCTTGTACAGGAACGTCAGGTTGTACTTCTTGAGATAGTTCTCGTTGAGGAACTTATCAAGTTTGTAAGTATAGGACGAGGGATCAAGAGTCTCATCAACATCGGGGAAGATGGTTGGTCCCAATTTGTCCTCACTGCACGAGGAGAGCGACATGGCCGCTACTGCCACGAGTAGGAATGCAGATATATAATATTGAATCTTTTTCATAGTTTTTTAATGTGATGAGATTTAATCTGAAACACGTACGTTACTGCTGCTATTAACAACATAGCTAGCCTCGGCCTTGTTGGTCGAGCGCGGGTTGGGCTCGAGACCGGCACCGATCACCTCGTTGGGGATCTGGATAGCATAGCGCGGGTCGAGCACATCAAGCGTGTACACGTCGCTGATGCCCATCTTGTGCTGGATGCTGAAGCCATAGCGCTTGATGTCAAACCAACGGTTACCCAAGTGTACCATCTGGATGCGGCGGAAGTGCTGAACGCACTGCATGTAGGGCTCGATCTCGTCGCTCATGTGATACTTATCGCTGGGGCAAACCTCGTCGATGTTGAACTTCATGACGATGTTGTAGCCAGGATCATTACGGTCGGGATCATCATAGCAGCCATAGAAGCTGAGGATGTCCTCCTTGGTGAGCTCAACCATGTTATAGTTGAGGGACTCGTCCTCCGAGAGGTGCTCATGGTTCCAGATGTAGAGGTCCTCGAAGGCAGCATCGATGTTGCCCAGGAAGAGGTTGGCCTCGGCACGCATGAGGAGAGTCTCCTCGCTGGTGAACTCGGGACGGATCTCGTGGCAATAACCGATGCCCGAAATCTTGTCGGTGTACTCAAACTGCTCGAAGCAGTTACCTGCAAAGTAGGCACCGTACTCCTGACCGCCGGCACTACCGCAGACGCCATTGAAGCAAGGCATCATCGCGAATTTCTCCTTGGTCTTGGAGTTCTGGTACTGGCAGCGCTTCCACGACGGGCCAGGACCCTGGACCGTACCGCGCTTGGCGTCACGGTTACAGGTGAAGCGATAGCCCAGGAAGCGGCGCCACCAGGTGCTGTAGCTGGTGAACAGCTGGAAGTTGCTGGGACGCTCGATGCTGGTGAAGTAGCGACCGATATCGCTGATGTAGTAGAAGTCTTCCTGCCACCAACCGTCGTTGAGCATGGTGTTGGGATCATTGCCCTTGAATGCTGCGGTTGCATAGTCAACCACCTTGTCATACTCGCGCTTGATCAGATAGAAGCGAGCGGCAAATGCGTTGGAAGAAGCCACGTTGAAGTGGTTCTTGGGCACCTTGTAATACTCGTCGGTGATATACTTAAGACCCATCTGCAGGTCAGCCTCAATCTTCTGGTAGGTCTCGAGCAGGGTACCACGGTCATACTTGGGGTCGAGGACCTTCTCGGGGACGGTCGAATAAGGGATACCAGGCAGCGTAGCGCTGATGCTGGCGCCACGGTAAGGCATACAGAAGATCTGAGCCAGGATGAAGTGGTGATAGGCACGGATCATGTAGGCCTCACCCTTGATAGCGTCGATGCGGGCTTGATCGGCGGGGGTGATGGGCTCTTCCTCGATCATGCCGGTTGCCTCGAACTCATTAATCTTCTCGAGAACGGCATTGGCAACGGCGATGGCTGCATAGCAACCACTCCACACGCCCGAGGGCGAATCCGAGTCGGTGATATTGAGATCCACATCCTGCCATGCATATACCTGCTCGTCATACTGGTCGTAGTAACTCAGGTGATAACGCACACCGTCGGAACTGGGAGAGTTGTTGTCGATGACGTTGTCGCTCGACAGCTCGCCCACGAGAGCATAGTTAGAATCGGTGTAGCCAGTGACGAGCAGCTGCTCAAGCTGATCCAGGTTCACCAGATAGACGCGGGTGTCGGGCACCTTGTCAAGGAAGTCCTTGCAAGAGCTCAAGCCAATCAGCGCCACTGCGATAAATAAGATTTTATATCGTAATTTCATAATCTTTATATAATATAAATAATGTGGAACAACTATCGATTACATACCCAGACGCAGGGTGAGGGTGAACTGCTTGGGGTTGGGCGAAGCCACACCACCGCTGTTGAAGAACTCGGGATCCTGGCCATTGAGCTTCTTGTCGGCATAGAGCAGACAGATGTTGGTGGCAGCGAACTTAATCGAAGCGGTGTTCAGGCGCAAGTGCGAAATGAGCGACTTGGGCACATCGTAGGTCAGAGAAATCTCTTTCAGGCGGATGAAGTCACCGTTAGCGATGCGGGCAGTACTGTAGTTGTAAGCATTGTATGCCATGCTGAGCTCGGTGTTAGAATAAGCCTGACGGCGCGATGCGATTGCGGGAATCTCAGTGATAGCCTCGTCACCGGGCAGAGCCCAGCGGTTCTTGAAGTCCTTGGTGAAGGAGGTCAAGTCACTGTAACCAGACGAGAAGACGGGATCCAGACGCAGCTTGTTGCCAAATGCATAGGTCATGAAGACGTTCAGGTGGAAACCCTTGAAGTCAAACATGTTGCCGAAACCACCAGTGTAGGGAGGATCAACGGGACCTTCATACTTGAGGAAGCCGAGCTTCTCATACTCCTGGAAGTTCACACCAACGTTAGAGATTTCACCATTCTCGTTATAAACCAGGGGCAGACCGTGGCTGTCAAGACCGGCGAAGGGGATCGAGAAGATTGCACGGTGGGGATAGCCCTCCAAGGGGAAACCACTACCACGAACCAGGTCGATGACGCGTGAACGCGACTGCAGCTTGCTGATCTCGGTCACAGCATAGGAGAACGTCAAGTCGGTGCTCCAACCGAAGCCACCGGGACGGCTGGGCTCGATGTTGTGTGACGACACGGTGAACTCGATACCGTGTGACTTCATCTCGGCCACGTTACCATACTTGGAGGTGATACCACCGACACCCTGGGTGCGGATGAGACCAATCAGGTCGAAGTTGTTACGGAAGTACCAGTCGAACACGAGGTTGATGCGGTTCCACAGGAAACCGAGGTCAACACCAAGGTCAAACTCATGCTTCTTCTCATAGGTGAGCTCGCTGTTGCCCAGACCTGCCAGGTACAGACCGGTCTCATAGGCCGAAATCTCCTGACGCCAGGGACGGGTGGGATAATAGAGGGCCTCGGCATTGGCATAGCCCGAGGGGCCGCTCTCACCGGTCAGCGAGTAGCTCAAGCGCAGCTTAGCATAGGACAGGGTACCCTTCTGGTAGAGGCTCATGTTCTGGAAGAAGGGCTCGTCATAGAGGTTCCATGCAGCCGAGATGTTCCAGGTGGGGAGCCAGCGGCTCTGGTCGGTCTTACCCATGAGGTTAGAACCCTCATAGCGTACGGTTCCGTTCAAGACGTAGCGGCCCAGCAGCGCATAGTTGGCGTTAGCAAAGTAAGCCATATTGCGGCGGTGGGTCTTGCCGATGCTGTAGTAGGCACCATTCTCTTCCTGCATCTGCTTGAAGAGCTTGTAGTTCAGGGCGGGCAGGTTACCGTTGTCATAAACAACGCCCCAAGCCTCAAAGTTCTGGTAGAAGCGGTCAACGCGGCTAGCCTCCATACCGGCGAACACGTTGAACACATGCTGACCATTGTTGAACTCCTTATAATATTGACCGGTCAGACGGAAGTCGAAGGTCTTCAAGCTATTCTTGGAGAAGAAGAGCATACCACCCTCTTCCATGACACTCTCGGGGAGAGCGTTGGGCACGTCAATATCAGTATACAGATAGGAGTTAGAAGAACGGATGAGAGCATTCTCGGGAATGATACCGGCGCGATAAGCGTTGGCCTGGTTACTGTTCTCGAGAACGTAGTGGTTCTGCTCAGAGTTCACCGAACGGATAGAACCCAGCAGGTTGAACTCCAGCGACTGGTCCTGCTTGAGGATGGGCTTGATGTTCAATTCGCCCTGGAACTTAAGGTCGGTCACCTCAACATCAATGTAGTTGGCCTCCAACTCATCAAAGATGTTGAAGTTGGTGTAGTTGCGCACATAACGCCTGTTGGGGTCAAGGGTGCGCGCGGTATTCAGCGCGAAGCTGTAGGGGTTGATATCAAAGTCACGCTTTACTTCACCGTAAACAACGTCCACGTTCTGGCTCAAGGTACCGGGAGCCTTCTGATCACGGAAGCTGTTGCTGTTCAAGATCTTGATCTTGATCTTGTCGGTGAGGTTGTAGATAGCGTTGGCATTGAAGGTGTAGCGCTCAACGCGGCTGCTCTTGTACCATCCCGGATCGGTCATCACCGAAGCCGAGGTGTAGAACGAGCCCTTGTCGGTACCGCCCGAAACGCTCACGGCGTGGTTCTGCATGATGTTGTTGTTGAACAACAGGTCGAACCAGTCGGTGTTACGCATCTCGGCTTCACGCAGGTACTGATTGCGGGCGTTCTGGGTGTTGGGCAGACCATAGGTGCCGCTGGTGGCATCGTAGGTGTCCATCAAGGTGTACATCTGTCCATAGATACCCGAGGTGGTGCTGTTAACCAGGTTGGCATACTCGAGCCATCCCTTCTGCTCCATCTCACGCAAGATACTCATCTGCTCCTGAGAGTTGCAGATGTTGAAGTCGCGGTAGTTGGGTTTCAGACGATAGGTAAACTCACCAGTATAATTAATAGAGGTGGAACCCTTGCGACCGGTCTTGGTCGTAATTACAATCACACCGGCGTTAGCCTTAGCACCATAGATTGAAGTTGCCGAACCATCCTTCAGGACCTGGAAGCTCTCGATATCGTCGGCGTTGAGGCCAGCGACAGCCGAGGCGATCAGCGTGGTAGCGTCACCCGACGAGAGGTCGTCGGCACTGATGTCCACGTTGTCCTCAAGAATCACACCATCCACAACCCACAGCGGCTTGGAGCTACCGTAGATAGACGTTGCACCGCGCACGCGGATCTTGGGGGCTGTACCGAAGGTACCAGACACATTCTGGACCTGCACACCAGACACGCGGCCTTCCAGACCACGGCTGACGTCGGCAACACCCGAGAGCTTTGTCTTCTCGGCATCAACGCTCTGGGTAGCACCGGTAAAGAGTCGCTTGTCGACCTTCTGGTAACCAGTGACAACTACCTCACCCAGCATCTCGCCTTTGGGCTTCAGGGTAATGGTCATGCCAGCCTTAGCGGCAACGATGGCATCCTCATAACCCACATAGGTGACTTTAATCTTAGTGCCTGCTGGCACATTCAATGTGAAATTGCCGTCAAAATCGGTCGCCACGCCGTTCTTGGGATTGCTCTGCTGAACGACCGAAGCACCGATTACGGGCTCGTTGTTCTCGTCAACGACCGTACCGCTCACCTGGGCCGAAACTCCAAGCGAGGCAAGAGCCATGACAAGGAACAGTAGAAAATGTTTAAGACTCATAAATTTTTGATTAAGTAATTAATTATTAATGTTTTACAAGTTTACTCAAATCGTCGTTGCCAATCTAATAAAAACATGTCGCTTCAGAACGTCAAAATTGCATAGTCTGTTAAATCCCCATAAAGAAGATTATGATTTAGATTCAGATTTCAATCCCTACAACAGATTGAACTTCATAGCTCATTTGTCTCTTTTACCACACATTAGTAATAGACAGGCTTGCAAAGTTAATTGTTTTTTTTAATATAATGTAAATTTTTCAAAAAAAGTTTTCTTTAACGTTATTTTTTTTGATACATAGCACCCTGTAATTAGATGAATTTCAACCCAATACGATTTGTCAAAATAATACACGTCACGTAATTGCTTAATAATCAATATTTTAAACAAACTGTACTAAATTTTTAACTTTTATTACCGAAAACGGTAGCACAACCTGCACCCTAAAGCAACTGTAGGCACGCGACTCCACCACGGTCGGCGTTTTATCCCGGTCAGACATTTTTTTTGCGCCGCCACCCTCCAGAATAGGGATATTTGATATAACTTTGCACACCGATCAGTCAATCCAGACAAAAAAAAGAAAAAGAAGACACCAATGGAAGTAGTTTACGACGACAACCACATCATCATCGTCAACAAGAGCGCAGGAGAGCTCGTGCAGGGCGACCGCACCGGCGACCCAACGCTCATCGACACGGTCAAGGCGTGGATCAAGGAGAAATATGACAAACCAGGCAACGTGTTCCTGGGCGTGACCCACCGCATCGACCGCCCCACCTGTGGCCTGGTCGTGATGGCCAAGACCAGCAAGGGGTTGTCGAGGATGAACGAGCTATTTCGCAAGGGCGAGGTGCACAAGACCTACTGGGCCGTCGTCGGGCACGAGCCGCCAAAGGCCGAGGACACCCTCACCCACTACCTCAAGAGCATTGAGCAGGGCAACAAGACCCGCGTGAGCATCGTGCCCCGCGAGGGTCATCAGCGAGCCGTGCTCAACTACCGCATCATCGCTTCCAGTCAGCGCTACTGGCTGCTCGAGGTGGACCTGATTACCGGCCGCAAGCACCAAATCAGGGCCCAGCTATCGGCCATCGGCTGCCCCATCAAGGGTGACCTCAAGTATGGTGCCCCACGCAGCAACCCCGACGGGGGCATCTCGCTGCAAGCTCACCGCATCCGCTTTGTCCATCCCGTCAGCGGCAAGGAGATTGACGTGACCGCCCCCCTGCCCGACGACTTCAAGCGGCTAGGCTTTAGCGACATCGCTTTGTGAATTCAAAGAATTATCGCTACCTTTGCGGCAAGTAAAGGAGAACATCCATTTAACACTCAATAATCAATCACAAAAACGAATTTTATGGCAAACAATCCTGAATTCCGCTATGCGCCCATGTTCCAACTGGGCAAAGATGACACCGAATACTACAAACTAACCAGTGACTATGTGTCGGTGGGCGAGTTTGAGGGCAAACCCATCCTCAAAATCGAGCCCGAAGCGCTAACCATGCTCGCCCAGCAGGCATTCCGCGATGTGAACTTCCTGTTGCGTCGCTCCCACAACGAGCAGGTAGCCAAGATATTGCGCGACCCCGAGGCTAGCGACAACGACAAGTATGTGGCACTGACTTTCCTGCGCAACGCCGAGGTTGCCGCCAAGGGCCAGCTGCCCTTGTGCCAGGACACCGGCACGGCCATCATCCATGGCGAGAAGGGCCAGCAGGTGTGGACAGGTTTCTGTGACGAGGAGGCCCTGGCCCGCGGCGTGTATAACACCTACACCCAGGAGAACCTGCGCTACTCACAGAATGCCCCGCTGAGCATGTATGAGGAGGTGAACACCCGCTGCAACCTGCCCGCACAGATCGACCTGGAGTGCACCGAGGGCATGGAATACCGCTTCCTGTGCGTCACCAAGGGTGGCGGCAGCGCCAACAAGACCTACCTCTACCAGATGACCAAGGCCGTGCTCAACCCCGGCACGCTGGTACCCTTCCTCGTCGAGAAGATGCGCACCCTGGGCACAGCAGCATGCCCGCCCTACCACATCGCGTTTGTCATTGGCGGCACGAGCGCCGAGAAGAACCTGCTCACCGTCAAGTTGGCATCGACCCACTACTATGACAACCTGCCCACCACGGGCGACGAGACGGGCCGCGCCTTCCGCGACGTTGAGCTCGAGAAGCAGGTGCTCGAGGAGGCCTATAAGATTGGCCTGGGCGCTCAGTTTGGCGGCAAGTACATGGCCCACGACGTGCGCATCGTGCGTCTGCCGCGCCACGGCGCGTCATGCCCCATCGGACTGGGCGTGAGCTGTAGTGCCGACCGCAACATCAAGGCCAAAATCAACCGCGACGGCGTTTGGATCGAGAAGCTCGATGACAAGCCTACCGAGCTGATTCCCGAGGAGTTGCGCCAGGCTGGCGAGGGCGACGGCATCAAGATTGACCTGGACCGTCCCATGAGCGAGACACTGGCCATCCTCGACAAGTACCCCGTGTCGACCCGCGTGTCGCTCAGCGGCACAATCATCGTGGGCCGCGACATTGCCCACGCCAAGTGGAAAGAGCGCTACGACCGCGGCGAGGGCATACCCCAGTACATCAAGGATCACCCCGTGCTGTATGCAGGCCCGGCCAAGACGCCCGCAGGCATGCCGTGTGGCTCGATGGGCCCGACGACGGCCAATCGCATGGATCCCTATGTAGACCTGTTCCAGAGCATGGGCGGCAGTATGGTGATGATTGCCAAGGGCAACCGCAGCCAGGAGGTGACCGACGCCTGCAAGAAGCATGGCGGTTTCTACCTGGGCAGCATCGGTGGTCCCGCCGCCATCCTGTCCCAGGAGAGCATCAAGAGCATCGAGTGTGTAGAGTATCCCGAGTTGGGCATGGAAGCCGTGTGGAAAATCCGTGTAGTTGACTTCCCCGCCTTCATCCTCGTTGACAACAAGGGCAACGATTTCTTCAAGAAAATCGGCCTTTAAAGCACTCCGAGTAATTCACTCGGCACTTTTTGCCGCAATGCGCCATATTGACCATGCGCATTGCGGCAAAATTTATATAAACTATCACTATAGACATCAATTTACATCCTATTCATTATAAGATATTTCTGAATCAAAAATTGCACACAAGAAACAATAGTATGAATAAAGTAATACTTTAAACAAATCACACTATATTTATCTTTTTTCTCGGCCTATCACATTCAGTAAAAATATGTTAAAAAACACATTTTTTACCTCAGAGCACTTGACATGTCAAGAAAAAGCATTACCTTTGCACTCGCAAATTGCGGGATGGAGCAGTGGCAGCTCGTTGGGCTCATAACCCAAAGGTCGTCAGTTCGAGTCTGGCTCCCGCTACACAATTGAGGTTAAGTCAATGACTTAACCTCTTTTTTGTTTGGAAATGGCATACAGCTAGAGCGGGGTGTCGGCGTTTAGTGACGAATAAGACATACAACGGCTAGAATCAAAAGAGCAAAACTGTATCTGCCACTAATGATGCCTTTTCTTTTTTATTTCAAGATTCCCAGCCACTATAGTTGCGCACATTGAAAATAATGTGTACATTTGCTAGACAAAACCACATGGGAGTTATGAAACAGATTGCAGTACTTTTTGAGGGTGATATCAACCAGCAGTCGGGGGTGTTTAACACGGTGATCAGCCGCGTGAAGCACTTGCAGCAAATAGCTGATTACAAGATTGATACTTACATGTTTCAAGTGTATGACGGCTGGCTGATGCGCCTCGCGCGCCGCAGCAAGAAGGTGGGCTCTCGTCCCGACGAGATCGAAGTTGACGGTGTGAAGATCCACGTTACTTGGTTCCGCCGGCGGTGGAGTGACGCCATCATGCACCGCCTGTTCAAGAAGTCGCCACGCGCCATGCTGCGACGCCTGCACCGCCTGGGCTGGGAGATGCGGGGCCATGATCTGGTGACGGCCCATGACCGCATTGCCGGCCATGCAGCCGCCTTTGCCAGTGAGCAATTGCACATACCCTGTTTCATCACCTGGCACGGCTCTAGCATCCACACCCAGCCAGCTCAAGACGCCATTGTTAAATTCCACACCATCAAGTTATTGCAATCGGCCACCTGCAATTTTTTTGTCAGCCAGGAATTACTCAATCGTGCCCGGCGCGAGCTCACCGACGACTTTCCCGCCCGCGTGTTGCATAACGGAGCCGGGACTCAATTCAGCCGTTACAGCGACGACAAGCGTGCCCAATTATTAAAGAAATATCATGCCGATGATGGCTCCCGGGTGGTCGCATACGTGGGACGATTTGAACCCGTGAAAAATGTCAGGACATTGCCTGAGATATTCAACGGCATTGCACACGAATGTGGGCAGAAGGTAACATTCTGGGCCATCGGCAGCGGTAGCCTACTCGAGGAGACGCGCCAGCTGATGAGGCTCAAGGGTGTGGACTGCCATTTCTTTGGCAATGTGGACTTTAAGGAGATGCCGGACCTGCTCAACTGCGTTGACCTGATAGTACTGCCCAGTATCGAGGAAGGCATGCCTCTAGTGCCCATCGAGGGCATCAGTTGTGGCGCCCGCGTGGTGGCATCGGACGTTGGCGGAACAGCCGAAATCATCGGCAAGGACAACGTCGTCAAACTGGACGGACATTTTGTGGAAAACCTCACACAACGTGCTGTAGAACTGCTCAATAGCGATATATCACAGGAGATATCGCCAGAGTTCAGCTGGGAGGCCACCGCGGTGACAGAGAACCAGATTTATCAACAATACCTCAACCACTTGTGATATACAGGACATGCCCAGATTTGCCGAGACATTACTGCCACTAGCCATACCTGGCACCTACACCTACCGTATTCCCGAGGACATGAAACTCGCCATCGGCATGCGTGTGCTGGTGCCCTTTGGCCGCAAGAAAATTTTCACAGCCATCGTGGTGATGCTTCACGACAAGGAGCCCAAGGGATATGACGTGAAGGAGATATTGGGCCCCCTGGACAGCAAGCCCATCCTGCGGCACCCGCAGCTGGAGTTCTGGCAATGGATCGCCGACTACTACCTGTGCTCGGTGGGCGAGGTCTATAAAGCAGCCGTGCCATCGGGACTCAAAGTCGAGAGCGAAACCACCATCAGTGCCAATCCTGATTTTGAGGAGAGTAAGCCAGGACAGTTGAGCGACCGTGAACGGGTGATTCTGGACTTCACAGCCCAGCGTGGACGCGTTCAGATTGCCGAAATTGCCAAGGCAACCGGATTCAAGACCGTAGAACGAAATGTCAGCCACTTGTTAGACATCGACGCACTACACGTGAGCGAACGTGTTGTGGACAACTATCGTCCTAAAACAGAGGCATGTGTGCGCCTGACCGTTGCCCGTGAAGACGAAGAAAAACTGCATCAATACTTTGACCAGCTAAAACGTGCGCCCAAACAAGAAATGCTGCTGCTGGCCTACCTGGACATGTCGCGCTGGCTGCAAGGCGGCGACACGCGCGAGGTGAGCAAGGAAAGCCTGCTCAAGCGCGCCGGCGTGAGCAGCGCAGTGCTGCACGAGGCAGTGAAGCGGGGCCTGTTTGAGATTTACAAGAAAGAGATCAACCGCTTTGCCGACCTGGGTAGCGTGCTTGAGGAGCCACCCACACTGAGCGATGAGCAACAGCGGGCCTACACCGAGATCCACCAGTCGATGCGCCAGCATGCCATCACCCTGCTGCACGGCGTGACCAGCAGCGGCAAGACGTCGGTGTACATGCACTTGATAGCCGACGCCCTGCGGCTGGGCAGGCAGGTGCTATACCTCGTTCCTGAGATTGCATTGACCACCCAGCTGACACGGAGGCTGCGTCGCGTGTTTGGCGACCAATTGCTGATCTATCATTCAAAATTCAGTGACAACGAGCGGGTTGACATCTGGAAGCGGCTGCTTGACACGAGCGAGCCGTGTGTGGTGATAGGTGTGCGGTCGTCGGTGTTCCTCCCCTACTCCAACCTGGGCCTGGTCATCGTTGACGAGGAACACGACAGCAGCTACAAGCAACAGGACCCCGCCCCGCGCTACAATGGGCGCAACGCTGCCCTAGTGCTGGCCCAGATGCACGGCGCCAAGACCGTGCTGGGCTCTGCCACACCAGCCATCGAGGTCTATCACTTGGCCCTCGAGGGCAAGTACGGCCTGGTGAAGCTGATGACGCGCTACGGCGACATCAAGATGCCCAACGTCAAGGTCATCGACACCATCGACGCCCGCAAGCGCCGCGAGATGAGCCACATGTTTAGCAACGAGCTGATTGCCGACTGCCGCAAGGCGCTGAAGGACAACGAACAAGTCATCCTGTTCCAGAACCGCCGCGGCTACTCACCGATGGTGCGCTGCAAGGAGTGCGGCTGGGTGCCCAAGTGTGAGAACTGCGACGTGT